>CAYMJA010000004.1:0-56714 GCA_964391095.1 uncultured Candidatus Saccharibacteria bacterium | reverse complement strand
AAAGGAGAAGACCCATGAGAAACAAAGGAGAAACCACGTCAATGAAGAAGATAGTGATTTTTGACACCACCTTAAGAGATGGCGAGCAATCGCCTGGTTGTAAAATGGATGTGAGTTCTAAGATTCTGGTGGCTAAACAGTTAGCCAGATTAGGGGTTGATGTCATTGAAGCAGGTTTTCCTATTGCTTCAGAAGGAGAGTTTGAGGCGGTTTCAAAGATTTCTCAATCAGTCTTAGGACCGACTATTTGCGCTTTGGCGCGGACGAAAGAGGAAGATATTAGAAGAGCCGCCCAGGTATTGGAGAGAGCAAAAAAAACTCCTCGGATTCACACTTTTGTTGCTACTTCTGATGTCCATATGGAAAAGAAACTTCGGAAATCTCCAGACGAGATTTTAGAAATGGTAGCGCAATCTGTTGCCTTGGCCAAAAAATATGTTGATGATGTTGAATTTTCTCCTGAAGATGCGGCAAGAAGCGGAAGAGAATTTTTGGCAGAAGTTGTTAAAGCAGCTATTACAGCTGGAGCAACAACAATTAATATTCCAGATACTGTCGGCTATAGTGTCGGAAGAGAATATTACAACTTGATAAAATATCTTAGAGAAAAAGTACCCGAGTTGAATTCAGTAGTTCTTTCTGCTCATTGTCACAACGATTTAGGGTTAGCAATAGCTAATACTCTATCTGGTGTGGAAGCAGGAATCCGGCAATTAGAGTGTTGTGTTTTAGGAATCGGAGAAAGAGCAGGTAATGCTCAATTAGAAGCCGTAGTGATGGCTTTAAGAACAAGAAGCGATTACTACAAAGTTCAAGTTGCTCTTGATACTACAGAACTTGGTAGAACAGCAAGATTGGTAGCTTCGGTAATTGGCAAACCTATTCCCGATAATCTATCAATTGTAGGAGGAAATGTTTTTAGACATGGTGCTGGAATCCACGCTGATGGAGTTTTAAAAGATAGAGCTACATATGAAATTATGAGACCAGAAGATGTTGGCTGGGAAGGTGAATCTATGCCCTTGACCAAACATTCTGGCAAGCGCGCTTTGAAGTTTAGATTGGAAAATTTGGGTTATCAGGTGGATAAAGAGTTTTTAGAGAGAATCTATAAAAAGTTTACTGATTTGGCTGACAGCAAAATCTATGTCTATAATGACGACCTTCATTTGTTGGTTCAGGAAATTTTGACAAAAAGAGAAGCTGTGGTCACGCATTTAATTGTGGTGCGGAGAGTTGATTATCACCGGGTTGAGGATAGATTATCAGCGACAGTAACTCTTTCCCAAAATGGAATTGAGTTCGAAGCCTCAGGAAGCGGAAACGGTCCGGTTGCTTCGATTTGGGATGCTGTTGTCAAAGCTGTTTCCCGTCAAGGAATTCTTAAAGCAGAATTAGAACTTAAGGATTTCAATGTTGGAAAAGCAACTGGAGGAGTTGAAGCTGTTGGTTTAGTAACTCTTCGAGTGGAAAGCAATGGACAGATAGGATATGGTCGGGGCAGCGATACTGATATTGCTTTCGCTTTTGCCAAAGCATTAGTAGCTGCAATTAACCATCTTCTTCAAGTCCCAGTAAAAGCAAGAAATGTATGAAGTAGCAAATACTTCAAATAGCCCAAGGATTTTCGATCTTCCTTGGGTTTTTTTAATGGAGTGGCATTATGTTTTAGACAAGTACTTGACTTTTTTTCTCTTATCCTTAAAATAGAATGTTAGACAATTATTAACTAAAGTAAACAATGAACAATGAACAATGAACAAAATAAATTAGATATTGTTCGCTGTGTACTGTTCGCTGTGTGCTGAAATTATGAAGATAAAGCCACTTTCAGACCATATACTTATTGAACCAATAAAAGAAGAAGAAAGGACAGAAACAGGTATTTTACTTCCCCAGACCGCTGAACAAGAGAGGCCTGAACAAGGGAAAGTAATTGCAGTAGGACCCGGCCGCAAAACAGCTTCAGGGAAAGTTATCCCTATTACAGTAAAACCTGGAGATAAAGTTTTGTTTACGAAATATGGTCCAAACGAAATAAAGGTTGAGAATAAAAACTATTTAATCGCAAAGCAAGAAGATATTTTAGCAATTATTGATTAATACGACACTAATACACGAATTGACACTAATAACACGAATAGATGTAAATAGCCTTACGGATAGGCCAGACGAATAAATTATTAGTGTCATTCGTGTTTCATTAGTGTATTGGTGTCGAGTTTGTATGCCTAAACAAATTAAATATCAAGAAGAAGCCCGAAAAAAATTAAAAATGGGAGTGGATAAATTAGCTAATGCAGTTAAAGTCACTATTGGTCCCAAAGGGAGAAATGTTGTTTTAGATAAAGGTTTTGGAGTGCCTACCATTACTAATGATGGGGTGACTATTGCCAAGGAAATTGAATTAGAAGATAAAATTGAGAATCTTGGAGCCGAGATTGTTAAAGAAGTGGCTGAAAAAACCAATGAAGCAGCTGGAGATGGTACTACTACCGCTGTAATTTTAGCCCAATCTGTAATTTCAGAAGGTCTAAAAAACGTAGCCGCTGGGGCTAATCCTTTGGCTCTAAAAAGAGGGATTGACAAGGGAGCAGAAAAAGTAGTAGAACAGTTAAAGAAAATGACCAAGAGAGTTACCACTAAAGAGGAAAGGGCTCAAGTAGCAACTATTTCTGCTGAGAGTAAAGAAATCGGTAACTTAATTGCTGAGGTTATGGAAGAAGTCGGCAAGGATGGGGTAATCACAATTGAGGAATCAAAAACCTTTGGTCTTCAGAAGGAAACTGTTAAAGGGCTCCAATTTGACCAAGGATATATCTCTCCTTATATGATTACTAATACAGAAAGAATGGAAGCAGTTTATGAAGATCCTTATATTTTGATTACCGACAAAAAAATATCTGCCTTAAACGAAATTTTGCCTTTGTTAGAGAAAATAGCCCAGAGTGGCAAAAAAGAATTAGTAATTATTGCAGAAGATATAGAAGGAGAAGCCCTTGCTACACTGGTAATTAATAAACTTCGAGGAACTTTTAACGTTTTAGCGGTTAAAGCTCCCGGGTTTGGAGATAGAAAAAAAGAAATGCTTCAGGATATTGCCTGTGTTGCTGGAACCCAGGTGATTTCAGAAGAAGTTGGTTTAAAATTAGAGAACACTGAAATGAAAATGTTAGGTTCGGCTAGGAAGATTATTTCCTTTAAAGAGAATACTACAATTATTGAGGGTAGAGGAAAAAAAGAAGATATTGAAGCACGGACTAATCAGATTAAAAAAGAGCTTGCGGTTGCTGAATCTGAATTTGATAAAGAAAAATTACAAGGAAGATTAGCAAAACTAACCGGAGGAGTAGCAGTGATTAAAGTTGGAGCGGCTACTGAAGTTGAACAGAAAGCAAAACAACATAAAGCAGAAGACGCCCTTTCGGCAACTAAAGCAGCAGTGGAAGAAGGAGTTATTCCTGGTGGAGGAGTAGCTTTGCTAAGAGCAAGTTTAGTTTTGGACGAATTACTCGCTTCAACAGACAAAGGCAGAGAGAAAATCAAAGAACCTGCCCGCATTGCCACGCAAAGCGTTGCAGGCGGGGATGAAAAGACAGGAATTAATATTTTAAAGAAGATTTTAGAAGACCCCCTAAGACAGATTGCTCAGAATGCCGGAGTTGATGGAGCAGTAGTAGCTCAAAAAGTGAAGGAGGGTAAAGAGGGGTTTGGTTTTAATGCCGAAACTCTCAATTATGAAAACCTGATGGAATCTGGGATTATTGACCCTACCAAAGTGGTTAGGTCTGCTCTTCAGAATGCTGTTTCTGCTGCTGGTATGTTTTTAACCACCGAAGTTGTTGTTGCTGAACAGCCCGAAAAAGAGAAGAAAGGGAGTCCTCCCCAAATGCCTCCAATGGGCTATTAGACGCAAAACTCGAGTTGTGACCTTAGAAAATAAAGCAGAAAGGATTATCTATAAGTCCTTGACAAATCCGCTGAGTCGATTAAAATCAGATAATAGGTTGTTTTTGATAGCGTCTTGATTCGTTGAGATATTACAGCTTACGTTGTATAATTGAATTAAAATAATGGATAAAAAAAACCAAAAAAATTAATTTTTTAGATTCTAATCTATTCACTAATAAACGCGTTTTGTCAACTGCCTGTATTTTTATTGATAACCTTTTCGTGGTTGCTATTCTTGTAAAAAAAATTGATTAGGAGGCTTGGTAGAAAGACGAAATAAAGAAATCTAAAAATTAGAAATTTAAAAACGACCAAGCCTCCTCAAGCAAGGAGGTTCTATTATTTTTATGAATATTAATATACCGGGAGAAGAAAAATTTTATTTATCTATCCAGGGTCTTAAAAAAATAAAAAAAGAATATGAAGTCTTGAAGGAGATTAAGTTGGCTAAAACAAGAAGGGTGGTGGCTCCGGAAATTTTACATTCCGAAGATTTAAATCCCGAATACCTTTCTTTTCAAGAAAACTTAAACCTTCTTGAAAAGAAAATTACTGAACTGGAAAATATTTTAAAGAATGCAGAGTTGATAAAAGCTCCCCCTGCCCCTAAAAGAAATATTATATGCCTGGGAGCTGAAGTATCAGTAGAAATAGATGGCGATAAAGATAAGTTTAAAATTGTAGGAACATTAGAAGCTAATCCTGTTTTGGGAAAAATTAGCAATGAATCTCCAGTAGGAAAAGCTCTTTTAGGTCATCGGGTTGGGGATGAAGTTGTCATTTCTTCCCCGATAAAAGTCATTTATAGAATTAAAAAAATAAAATACAAAAATTAATTATTACTTTAGAGAATTTTTATTTTCTTTATTGTAAGGAATTGTAAGGAACGACTAAAAAAGTAACTTTAGTCGTTCCTTTTTTTATTGTAAAATGGGAGAATGGTATTTCTCAATTAAGACAATCCTATGTTAAAAACAAATTTAAACCCTTCACCTTCGGCTAAAGGTGAAGGGTCAAAGCTATATATCGGAACTTCCGGCTACTCTTATCCTCATTGGGAAAATGATGTTTTTTATCCCAGGGGACTGCCAAAAACAAAACAGCTGGCATACTATGCTAAACATTTTAATACGGTAGAGATGAATTACCCTTTTTATAAATTACCTTCTTCAAAGAGTTTTTCTAATTGGAGAGAAAGAACAAACAAGGATTTTATTTTTGCAGTAAAGGTCTCTCGCTATATTACCCATATTAAATATCTCCATCAGTGCAAAACCGCTTGGAAAACATTTCTGGAAAGAGCCCTGCGTCTAAAAAATAAACTTGGTCCTTTTTTGTTTCAGTTACCACCTCTTTGGAAAAAAGACTTAGGGAGGTTAAAAGAATTTATTGAAATGGTAGACCCCGTTAGAGATTTTAGGGGTGAAAAAGAGATAGAGAGCAAATGTATCTCTAACGGGGTAGAGAAAACTAACCACAAATATCGATTTGTTTTGGAATTTCGTCACCCAACTTGGTTTTCAGAGGATGTTTATCAGATTTTAAAAAAGCAAAAAAATATTTCTCTTTGTTTGGCAGATTCACCCCAGTGGCCCTTTGAGGAGATAATTACCAGCGATTTTCTCTACATTAGGATGCATGGCGGGAAGGTTCTTTATACTTCTAATTATTCCCAGAAGGAGCTAAAAAAATTGGCAGAAAAGATCAAAAAATATTTAAAACAAAACTTAGATATCTATGTCTATTTTAATAATGATGCTTATGGATATGCCATAGAAAACGCCAGAACCTTGATTGATTATTGTTTGGGCATATAAACTTGAATTATGAGAAAAATTTTAGTTTTTTTATTTTCTTTTTTAATTGGACTCGGACTTTTTTTATGGATTATTAAATGGGTAGGATGGAAAGAGATAAAAGAAATTCTTTTTACCTTTTCTGGCTATAAAGGGCTGGTGATTATAGGAATAACATTGCTGATTTGGTTAGTTGAAATTTGGAAATGGAAATTTATTTCTAAATCTCAGGGATATAATTTCTCTGTTTTTAATTTGGGAGAAATTCTGTTTGCCAGTTTTGCTGTTAGTTATTTATTTCCCACCAGTTTTTTTGGGGGAGAGGCGTTTAAAATTTATGCTATTAAGAAAAAGTTTTCTCTAAATTGGGAAGAAAATCTTACTCTAAATACCATTGAGAAGTTGCTTAGTATAAGTGTTCTTTCGTTGTTTTTAATTTTTGGAGCAACTTCTTTTCTTTTTTTAACTGGGCGTTCCCTGGGAAATCTCGAAATAGCTATTGTGATTTTTATAGGAATTTTAACCATGGCGTTAGCTGTTTTTTATTTTAAAATTTTTAAAAAAGAAAGTATTCTAAGGTGGCTGCCCAAATTTTTGGGAATAAATGGAAGAAAAGATAGCTATGCAGTTGAAGATTTTGAAAAAAAGATTTTTCATTTTTTTGATTTCAGAAAAAATTTAATGTGGAAAGGACTGGGTCTTTCTTTTTCAGCAAATTTTTTAATTTTAGCTCGCTGTTGGTTCTTACTTCTCTTTTTAATTGGGAAAATGAATATTTTGACTGCTTTGGCAGTATTATTTTTTATTTATCTATCTTATATTTTGCCTTTTCCGGCTAAAGTAGGAAGTTCGGAAATAGCTCTGGCCTTTGCTTTTGGTTCTTTAGGATTAGGAGCGGCTGGAGGAATTACTTTTAGTTTTATTTTAAGAGGAGCAGAAGTGTTAGTTGCCTTATTTGGTCTTACAATGTTGATGAAATTAGGAATAAAATTTTTAACGAAAAATATAGTCGACAGATTCTAAACCCACTGTGCAATACCAGTGGGACATTGTGCAGTGGGTCTTCAAATTTGAGTTGAGATTAAAACTTTGGTAAAATAAAAAAAGCAAACCATCTATATGTTTAAATCAATTAATAGGGTTGTAAAATTTCTAATAGCCAGCGATTTTTTTCTAAGTTCTGCTTGGGGTTTTCTTAGTCCTGTTTTCGCTATATTTATCCTAAAAGACATTGTTGCCGGAGACCTTGTAAAAGGAGTAGAGGTAGCCGGTTTTGCTGCTCTTGTTTACTGGATTGTAAAGTCCTTTTCTCAAATTCCAATTAGTAAATATTTAGACCATATTCATGGGGAGAAAGATGATTTTTGGTTTATGGTTTTAGGATTATTTCTCACTGGCTTGTCTCCTTTTGGATTTTTGATTTCTTCTTTGCCTTGGCATATTTATGCTTTTCAAGCATTACATGCTTTGGGTATGGCATTATTTGTTCCTTCCTGGAATGCTATTTTTACAAGGCATATTGATAAAAAAAGAGTGGCTTTTGAGTGGGGCATGGACAGCACTTGCGCGGGTTTAGGAGCGGGAATTACTGCCGGTCTCGGAGGAATTATAGCCGCTCTCTGGGGTTTCAAAACAGTTCTTATTTTAGTGGGATCTTTTACTATAGTTTCATCTTTTCTTCTTTTATTGGTTCATAAGCATATTCTTCCCAGAGACCATATTTTCCTTCGCTATTTTCCCTTTAGAAAATCTTAAAGATTATGACTAATCAGGAATTAGCTAAGATTTTTCATGAGATAGCAAATTATCTTAGAATGAAGGAAGTTGCTTTTAAACCCTATGCTTACCAAAAAGCGGCTTTTGCTTTAGAAACCTTAGAAGAAAATGTTCAAGAGATTTATCAAAAAGGAGGGATTAAAGCCCTTGAAGAAATTCCTGCTGTTGGAAAAAGTATTGCCCAAAAAATTGAAGAATATTTGAAAACAGGGAAAATTAAATATTACGAAAAATTTAAAAAGCAACTCCCCCTAAATTTAGAGGAAATAACAGGAGTTGAAGGAATGGGGCCTAAAAGGGCAAGAGTTCTTTTTCAAAAACTCAAAGTAAAAAACTTAAAAGATTTGGAAAAAGCAGCTCAAGCCGGAAAAATTAGAGATTTAGAAGGCTTTGGAATGAAGACAGAGAAAAATATTTTGGAAGGAATTGCTTTTTTAAAACTAAGTAAGGGAAGATTTCTTTTAGGAGATATTTTGCCTCAAGTTAAAGAAATTGAAGAAAAACTTAAAAATTTAAAAGAAGTTCAGAAAATCTCAGTCGCCGGTTCAGTTAGAAGAAGAAAAGAAACAATTGGCGATGTTGATATTTTAGTAATTTCAAAAAGTCCAGAAAAAGTAATGGATTTTTTTGTTTCTCAACCAGAAGTTGTTAAAATTTGGGGCAAGGGTTTCACAAAGTCCTCGGTAAGGACGAAAGATGGTTTTGATATAGACCTCAGGGTAGTTCCTGAAAAAAATTATGGTTCTGCTTTACAGTATTTTATTGGCTCAAAAGAGCATAATATTGCTGTCAGAAGAATTGCCATAGAAAAGGGTTTAAAACTTAATGAATATGGAGTTTTTCGAGGTAAGAAAATGATTGCCGGCAAAAGCGAAGAAAGTGTTTATAAAGTTCTCGGTCTTCAGTGGATTCCGCCAGAAATAAGAGAGAATCAAGGAGAAATAGAGGCCGCTCTAAAAAGAAAATTGCCAAAATTAGTAGAATTAAAAGATATCAAAGGAGACCTGCATTGTCATTCAAGATGGGATGGAGGACAAAATTCAATTGAGGAAATGGCACAAGCGGCTATGGCCAGAGGATATGAATATTTAGGAATTACTGATCATACAAAATTTTTAAGGATTGAACACGGATTAAATGAGAAACAATTAGCTCAGCAAAGAAAAGAAATTGATGCGCTAAACAGGAAATATAAAATACAAAATATAAAGTTTAGAATTCTTCAAGGAGCAGAAACAAACATCTTAAACGACGGCTTGATTGATATCAAAGACGAAGCATTGAAAAAATTAGATTATGCTGTTGCTGGAATTCACTCAAGTTTCAAAATACCAAAAGAAAAGATGACCGAAAGAATAATTCGAGCAATGAAAAATCCCTATATTAAAATTATCTCTCATCCGACCGGAAGAATTCTCAAAAAAAGAGATGAATACCAAATAGATATAGAAAAAATTTTAAGGATGGCAAAAGAAACCAATACGATTTTAGAAATAAATTCTTTTCCCGAAAGATTAGATTTAAACGATATTAATATAAAAAAAGCTATTGAAGCGGGAGTAAAGTTGGTTATTAATACCGACAGTCACCATAAAGACCAATTGAGATATATGAAATTTGGCGTTTTTCAAGCCCGGCGCGGCTGGGCAGAGAAAAAAGATATTATTAATACTTATCCCTCTCAGAAGCTTTTGGAGTTTTTCAAATGAAATATGCCACTAGAACAATCAGCCGGTGCTGTAATTTTTAGGAAAGAACCCTGCACCAGAACAAGTTCGGTACAGGGCAAGAATAGTAAAATTTATTATCTGCTCTTACATTACGAAGCAGGGCATTGGGATTTTCCCAAAGGGCATATTGAAAAAGGCGAGAGCGAAGAAGAAACAGTAAAGCGGGAAGTCAAAGAGGAGACCGGAATTGAAGATATTAAAATGATAAAAGGCTTTAAAGAGTGGATGAAATATTTTTTCCGGAATATTTATGGTTTAAAAAAAGAAGAAAAGGAGAAAGTATCGTGGGTTTTTAAAATAGTTACTTTTTATTTAGCAGAAACAAAAACTAAAGAAGTGAAAATCTCTTTTGAACATATTGGTTATAAATGGTTGCCTTATGAACGAGCTCTTGAACAACTGACTTTCAAAAAAGCAAAAGAAATTTTGGAAAAAGCCAACGATTTTCTTGTGAAATACGCAATATGAAACATTTAACAGGATTCCAGCGAAAAGTTTTTGAAGTTGTTCAAAAAATCCCTAAGGGGAGTTTTTTAACCTATAAAAAAGTTGCTGAAGAAGCGGGTTTTCCTTGGGCCTGGCGGGCAGTAGGAAATGTTTTAAATAAAAACAAAAATCCTAAAATTCCCTGTCATAGAGTTATAAGGAGTAATGGGAAAATTGGTGGATATAACAAAGGAGTAAAAAAGAAAATGTCTTTACTTTTAGAGGAAAATGTAGTAACCAAAAGGTAGAGAATTTTGCAACTTAACAACTTAATAAAAGGAGGTGGACAAAATGGCTGGACTTTTCGGAATGAGCATTGACAAAAAAACCTACAGAGGTAATTTTTTGGAAGATTTATCCCTGGGAACTTTTTATCAACAGCATTTAAATGAGGCATATGGCGGATTGTCAACTTGCGAGAAAGATAAAATTAAAATCCGGACTCACCAAGGACTTTTTAGAACTGGCTTCAAAGACGATTTAGAGAATTTGGAAGGTTCTGAAGGAATTGGTTATTGCGGTTTGACCCGAGAACCATTTCTGCAAGATTCAAAACTGGGTAAGTTTAGCAGCTGCTTTTCCGGCAACATTATAAACTTGTCGGAGTTAGTGGAACGATTTAAAAACTTTGGTCATACCTTTGAAAAAGGAGATAATATAGAAGTAATTACTAAACTTATAGCTCAAGGAGAAGACATAACTGATGGTATCAAAAGAATGACTAAGGAAACCAGAGGAGCTTATTCTCTCTTGATTCTTGCTAAAGAGGGGATTTATGCTGCTCGTTGCCCAACTGCTCACTGGCCCTTAGTTATTGGAGAAAAAGAAGGAGTAATAGCAGTTGCTTCTGATCCAGCAGGTTTTTCCAATCTCGGTTTTGAAATCGTCCGAGACCTTGAACCAGGAGAGATTATTTTAATGAAAAACGGAAAATTTGGAACTAAAGAGAAAATGTTGCTTGATAGAATACAGTTTTGCAGTTTTATCTGGGTTTACACTGCTTTCCCAAGTGGGATATTTGAAAGAATTCCTGTTTCTTTAGTTAGAAAGAGATTGGGAGCAGCTTTGGCTCGCCGAGACATTGAAAGAGGTTTTTGTCCAGATATAGTGGCTCCGGTTCCTGATTCTGGCAGATTTCATGCCATTGGTTATTTTCAGGAATTTTGTCGGCAGATAAATGAAGGCAAGATAAAAAAGATTCCTTTTTACGACGAGGTCTTGCTTAAATTTCCCTATGTTGGAAGGAGTTTTACCCCTCAGACTCAAGAAGAAAGAGATTTGGAAGCTCGGATTAAGCTTTTAGGAAGCGGAGAGAGATATGAGGATAAAACAGTAGTTATCAATGACGATTCGATTGTCAGAGGAACTCAAACTCAAACAAATTTAGCGCCTAAACTTAGAGAGTTAGGGATTAAAGAAATTCATTTTAGAATTTCTAATCCTGAACTCTTTTCTCATTGTCCCTGGGGTCAAACAACAAAAAAAGGAGAAACCTTAGTTTCTCGGATACCCTTAAAAGAAAAGAGAATTGAGTTTTTAGGAATTGATAGCTTGGAATATAATACAATTAAGGATTTGGCTGAAGCCATTGGAATCCCAAGAGAGAAACTCTGTATGGATTGCAGCTTACCAACTTCTTGAATGTTGGAATTAAAAAGCCACTTCTATTAGAAGCGGCTTTCTTTTTTTTACCCTTATTTTGTTACCCTTTCTACTATTTTCTTAAAAATTTCTGGTTTTTCTCTTGCTAATTGGGCTAAAATTTTGCGGTCAAGGCCAATCTTATTTTCTTTTAATCGATGAATAAGACGACTGTAGGGCAAATCTAATTCTCGACTGGCGGCGTTAATCTGAATTTGCCACAGTTTTCTAGCTTCTCTCTTTTTAGTTCTTCGGTCGCGATAACTATAACTCCACGCCTTCATAAGAGCTTGTTTCGCTGATTTATATTTTGATTTTCTTCCCCATCGAAAACCTTTGGCATATTTTAGAAGATGCTTTCTTCTTTTGTGAGCGGTTTTTCCCCTTTTAACACGAACCATGTTATTATTTAAGCAGTTTTTTTATTTTTTTGGCATCAACCCTGGCAACCAAAACCCATTTTCGGGTTTCTCTTTTTTTCTTTCCTGATTTTTTTGCCCGGTAATGGTCCTGACCAATTGCTCTTCTCAGAACCTTGCCGGTTTTGGTAATTTTAAAACGTTTTTTTATAGATTTTCTTGTTTTCATATAACTAACATATCATTTTTTGGAAACAATCACTGTTAATCCTCTTGGTTTTCTTTGCAGCCCCCTTTCAATTTTTATTGGAACTAATTTTTCTAAGGTTTCAAGAAATTTTTCTATTTTTCCTTTAGCAAATTCTTGAAGGGCTCTTTCTCTACCCCTTAATTTCATTTCTATTCTTATTTTTTTTCCTTTTTTTAAAAATTTTTCTGCCTGACAAGCCCTTGTTTCTAAATCATGTTCAGAAATTCTGAAAGTTAATCTTATTCCTTTAAGTTCGCCCCCCGAAGGTTTACTTAATTTTTCTTTCTTTTTTTGTTGATAAAGATATTTTCCATAATCTCCAATTTTACAAACAGGAGGAGTAGCTTTTTCCGTGACTTGCATTAAATCTAAATTACGTTCCCGAGACATTCGGAGCGCTTCTATCAAGGGCATAACGCCTAATTGTTTTTCGGTCTCGTCAATTACTCTTATCTCTTTGGCTTTTATTTGATGATTTATAGGGATTTTTTTCCGCAGATTATTTTTAGTTATTTTTTCTATAGATATAGTTGTGGAGATGCCGAGGTTGAACTCGGATCCAGAAGTTTTACTAAAACAGTTCTACAAACTTAGTCCGTTTTTGTTTTTGAGATACTAAGTGGAAAACAGACAAAAATCTTAATATCTCAACCTCTATTGGTTCAATAATTGTTTTTGAGGTAAGAAATAATTATCTATCTCGATATTATAACACCCTCTTCGCTTATCGAGAATTGGCGAATCGGATGGCGTTAAGCGTATGCTAACGCAGGTTTTTGAAATAAGTTGGCACTTATTGTTTCTCAAGGTTTAACGAGGTTTGAGAATGCTCGGTTTGCGCTATTTTAGTAAAATCTTCTGTCGAAACTATTCATCCCCGCGATTTTAATTCTCTTTTTATTTCTCTTTTGGCCTCTCTTTTTTTAATTAACTCTCTTTTATCAAATTTTTTTCTTCCTTTAGCAATTCCAAATTCAAGCTTTATTTTAGCACCTCTCGTATAAATTTTCAAGGGTACTAAGGTCAATCCCTTTTCCTTTGTTTTCCCGATTAAATGTTTGATTTCTGATTTTTTTAAAAGAAGTTTTCTGGATTTTTCCGGGTCATAGTCCGAAGGCGCGTTTTTTGGCTGGTAGGGAGGGATATTAGCCCCGATTAAGTACGGCTCTTCTCCCCTTAAAACCACATAAGAACCCTTTAAACTCATTTTTCCTGATTTTATTGATTTTACTTCCTGGCCAATCAAAATCATCCCTGCCTCAAACTTTTCCAGGATTTGATAAGTAAAATAGGCCTTTTTATTCTCCGCTAAGATTTTCATTCTTTCATTTTAGCAGAAAATATGAACCATGTCTCGCATTCGCTCGCCAGAACCATATAATCCTTGCTCTGCTCGGTATTATAAGGTAAACTGGAAATAATGTTGAGAGCAGAAATAGTAAAATTAGTAGAGAATTCAATTAAAGTTCTTCAGAAGAGGAAAAAATTACCGAAATTTAAAGTTCCGGAAATTTTAGTTGAGTACCCAAAAGACAAGATTCACGGCGATTATGCAACAAATATTGCGATGATAATTGCCAAACAGCTCGGAAAAAATTCAATAGAAGTAGCTAATCTATTAAGTGAAGAATTAAAGACAAAAGGCGATGAATTGTTTAAAGAAATTGAGGTAGTAAAACCGGGTTTTATTAATTTTTTTATTTCTGAAAAGTACTTGCAAAAACAAGTGGGAGAAATTTTAGAAGAAAAAGATAAATTTGGCACTTTAAAAACTGGGAAGAGGCAGAAAGTTCAGGTTGAGTTTATTTCAGCAAACCCAACAGGCCCTTTAACTTTAGGAAACGGCAGGGGGGGGTTTTGCGGGGATGTTCTGTCGAATGTTTTAGAGAAAGCAGCTTTTGAAGTAGAACGAGAATATTATATTAATGATAGAGGAGAGCAGATTAGAAAATTAGGCCACTCAATTATTAATGATTCAGAAGCAGTTTATCAAGGAAAATATATTGAAGATTTAAGGAAAAAAATCAAAGGCGATAATCCGGATAAGGTAGGAGAGAAAGCAGCTAAGATTATTCTAAAAGAAATGATAAAGCCGGCGGTTAAGAAAATGGGAATAAAATTTGATGTCTGGTTTTCAGAAAAAAGTTTGTATAAAAATAAAGAAGTTGACAAAATCTTAAACTGGCTAGAAAAAAGGAAACTCGCTTATAAAAAAAGGGGAGCTCTCTGGTTCAGGGCAACTAAATTTGGAGATGATAAAGATAGGGTGTTAGTAAAAGCTGATGGAGAAAAAACTTATTTCGCTTCTGATATAGCTTATTTGAATAATAAATTTAAACGAGGTTTTAAATATTTAATTTTCTTTTGGGGAGCTGACCATTGTGGCTATGTAAAGAGAATGGAAGCCGCGGTCGAGGCATTAGGTTATAAGAAAGAGCAAGCAGATTTTCTTATTATGCAACTGGTTCGACTTTTTGAAAAAGGCCGTCGGGTTCGGATGTCCAAGAGAACCGGCACTTATGTAACTTTAGATGAGTTAATTGATGAAGTTAATTTAGATGTAGCCAGATTTTTCTTTTTAACCAGAAGTCCTGGCAGCCATTTAAATTTTGATTTGGATTTAGCCAAAGAAAAATCAGAAAAAAATCCGGTTTATTATGTTCAATATGCCTACGCAAGAATACATAGTATTCTTGCGAAATCCCAAATCCCAAATAAATCCCAAATCCCAAATTTCGAGTTAATTAGTCATTCCAGCGAATTAAACTTGATTAAACAATTAATAAAATTTTCTGAAATCATAGAGGACACTGCCAAAGATTATCAGGTCCAAAGGTTGCCGAATTATGCTTTGGAATTAGTGACGGCTTTTCATAAATTTTATGAGCAGTGCCGAGTATTGACAGACGATAAAAAATTGACCCAAGCTCGGCTGAGTTTGATAAGGGCAACAAAAATTGTTCTTGAGGAGACATTAGATTTAATGGGAATTAGTGCTCCCTCAAAAATGTAAAAAGGATATGAACAATAAATATTATATTTTGCGGCACGGACAAACAGCTTATCAAACTAAAAAGAAAGATTTTTTATACCCTTGGCCTGATATAACTTTCACTTCTTTGACCAAAAAGGGAGAAAAACAAATAAAAGATATAACCAAGACGCTTAAGGAGAAAGATATTGATTTAATTTATTCTTCAGATTTTTTACGGACGCGGCAGACAGCTAAGATTGTAGCAAAGGAACTCGGCTTAGAGATTAATTCAGACAAGCGGCTTCGCGATGTAAACTTTGGAATCTTTAGCGGGAAGTCCAAAAAAGAATATCGGGCATTTTTTGCCAGTAGAAAAGAAAAATTTTTTAAACGCCCTCCTCGAGGTGAAAACTGGAATGATGTAAAAGAAAGAGTTTTAGATTTTTTAAAAGAGATTGAGAAAAAGCATAGAGGTAAAAATATCTTGATTGTTAGTCACGGCGACCCTTTATGGCTTTTGCTGGGGATAATAAAGGGTTTAAAAGGTGAAGAAGAATTTTTGAGAGAGAAATACAGAGCCCTTTATCCCGAAGTTGGTCAACTTCTAACACCTTAAAAAATGAACCTTGATTTCCCAAAAATTGAAGAAGGGATATTAAAATTCTGGAAAGAGCATAAAATTTTTGAAAAACTTCGTAAGAAAAATCGGGGCAATAAACATTGGTCTTTTTTAGACGGTCCGATAACTGCCAACAATCCTATGGGCGTCCATCATGCCTGGGGAAGAACTTATAAAGATTTGTTTCAAAGGTATAAAGCCCTTCAGGGATATGACCAGAGATATCAAAACGGTTTTGATTGTCAGGGCCTTTGGGTTGAGGTTGAAGTTGAGAAAGAAATGGGTTTTAAAACAAAAAAAGATATTGAGAAATTCGGCATTGAAAAATTTGTCAGAGCTTGCAAAGAAAGAGTTCTGAAGTATTCAAAAATTCAAACCGAGCAGTCAATCCGCTTGGGCCAATGGATGGACTGGGAAAATTCTTATTATACAATGTCTGATAAGAATAATTACGCTATTTGGAGTTTTCTTAAAAATTGTTGGCAGAAAGGGCTGCTCTATAAAGGCAGAGACGTTGTTCCTTGGTGTCCTCGTTGCGGCACGGCTATATCCCAACATGAAATTTTAACAGAAGAATATAAAGAAATTACCCATAAATCAATTTTTGTGAAATTGCCGATTATTGGCAGAAAAAATACTTTTTTTCTTGTCTGGACAACCACTCCCTGGACCCTACCAGCCAATATAGCTTTAGCTGTTCATCCTAAATTATCCTATGCTGAAGTTCGGGATAAAAAAGGAAACATTTTTATTTTTCTTAAAAGCAGAGCAAAATTAATTTCAGATGGGAAAATAATCAAAGAATTTCCCGGGAAGAAATTGGAAAATTTACAATATAAAGGAATGTTTGATGAACTCTCGGCAGTTAAAGAGAGTATTAAAAAGGAGAAACACCGGGTTGTTTTATGGAAAGGCGTTTCTGAAGAGGAGGGAACCGGAATTGTTCATCTTGCTCCTGGTTGTGGACAAGAAGATTTTCAGTTAAGTAAAGAACTTAATCTACCAGTTATCGATCCAACGACAGGTGAAAGTAAATATAAGAAAGGATTTGGAAACTTGACCGGAAAATTGGTAAGCGGGGTGAATGACTTAATTTTTGATAATCTGACCAAAAAGGGTTTAGTTTTTAAGATAGAGGATTATAAACATCGTTATCCATTTTGCTGGCGGTGTAAGACCGAATTAATTTTCCGTTTGGTTGACGAATGGTATGTTTCAATGGAAAAGTTAAGAAAGCCCTTAAGGGAAGTAGCTAAAAAAATAAATTGGATTCCCTTATTTGGTTTAGAGAGAGAGCTGGATTGGCTGAAAAATATGCAAGATTGGCTGATTTCCAAAAAACGTTATTGGGGTCTAACCTTGCCAATTTATGAATGCAAGAAATGCGGAAGTTTTGAGGTTATTGGCTCAAAAGAAGAGTTAGAAGAAAGAGCGGTTGAGGGTTGGGATAAATTTGAAGGTCATTCTCCTCATCGCCCCTGGGTGGATGAAATTAAAATTAAGTGTTCAAAATGCGGGAAATTAGTTTCTCGAATTCCTGATGTAGGAAACCCCTGGTTAGATGCAGGAATAGTTCCTTTTTCAACAATGGGATATACTGAGAGGAATTTCTGGCAGAAATGGTTTCCGGCCGATTTTATTTGCGAATCTTTCCCTGGTCAGTTTAAAAATTGGTTCTATGCTTTAATTGTAATGAGTACAGTTTTAGAAAAAACCAATCCCGTAAAGACAATCTTTGGTTATGCTTCTGTCCGCGACGAGAAAGGGGAAGAAATGCACAAGTCCAAAGGAAATGTTATTTGGTTTGATGAGGCGGTTGAAAGAATTGGCGCTGGCCCGATGCGCTGGATGTATGCCAGACAAAATCCTGTTTATAATTTAAAATTCGGCTATACTTCTGCCGAAGAAATCAAAAGAAAATTACTGACCCTATACAACAGTTTTGCTTTTTTTAGAACATATGTGTCAAAAAAAGAGTATCCAGATTTTCATCGAACAGCGAGTGAACAATTTCCAAATCCTAAAAATCTTTTGGATAAGTGGATTGTTTCAAGATTAAATAATTTAATCGAGAAGGTTACCAGAAATCTGAATAGATATAATGCTTCCTTAGCTACTTTAGCAATAGAGAAATTTTTTATTGACGACTTATCTCTTTGGTATATCAGAAGGTCTAGAAAGAGATTCCATTCCGGACATCCAGAAAGGAAAGAAGCGATTGAAATTATTTATTATGTCCTTTTAAATTTAACGAAACTTATTTCTCCGATAATACCCTTTTTTGCCGAGGAAATGTATAGAGGTCTGAGGATAGATAATATGCCAGAATCAATTCATTTATTTGATTGGCCAAAAACTGGCAAAGAAAAAATTGATAAGAATTTAGAAGAAAAGATGGAGCAGGTTCGGGAAATTGTTAGTCTGGCCTTGGGTCTGAGGGCAGAAGCAGAAATAAGAGTGAGGCAGCCCTTAAAAAAGTTAAAAATTAAAAGCATGCCCCGCATCATCCGAGCAAAGCGAGGATTGGTGCGGGGTCAAAAATTAAAAGTTAGAGAAAAAGAATTATTAAAATTGATAAAAGAAGAGGTAAATGTAAAAGGAATAGTTTTTGATAGTAAAATTAAAAAAGAAATAGAATTAGATATTAAAATCACAAAAGATTTAAAAGAGGAGGGGATTGCTCGGGAGATTATTCGCCATATTCAGGATATGAGAAAGAAAGCCGGCCTGAAGCCCGAAGATAAGATTTTAATCCAAGCCCAGGGTTCAGGTAACCTCAATAGGATTTTAAGTAAAAAAAGAGATTTTATTTTGAAAGAAACCTTGGCTAAAAATTTCAAAGTCGGTAGAAAAGAGAGCTTTGATATAAAAAAAGAAATAAGAGTGAATAAAGAAACATTAGAACTTGCTATCAAAAAAATGTAAGGTAAAATAAATTAATATGCTTATTCTTTGGATTATTATTTTTGTTGCGAGTTTGGCATTATTAGTAAAATCAGCTGATTGGCTTGTTGAGAGTTCAGAAAAAATCGGTATGTTTTTTAAACTATCTCCTTTTATAATCGGAGTAACAATTGTTGCTATTGGAACGTCTTTTCCTGAAGTAGCAACAAGTTTAATTGCTACCATAAAAGGGAACACGGAATTTGTAGTCGATATTGCCTTTGGTTCTAATATTGCCACAATTCTTTTAATTGTTGGTATAGCCGCTGTTATAGGCCGCAAGCTTATAGTTAAAAGAAGTTTGATTGATTTAGACGCGCCCTTGCTTGCCGTTAGTACGGTTTTAGTTCTTTTTATGTCTTTAGACAGAAAGATAGATTTTGGAGAAGGAGTTATACTTATATTAGGATTTATGGTCTATTTATTGTATACGATGTTTCAGAAAAGGGGCGTAGAAGACGAACAAGATACTCCAGAGGCAACCGAAGTTTTACCTTTGCGTCCTGAAAGGAGAATGCTTAAATTGCAAAAAGAGATTAGTCAGATGAAAAAGAAATCAGTTAAATTGGGTTTTAAAACTTTCTTTTTCTTAATCTTGGGCATAGTGGGCTTAGTTGTCGGTTCAAACTATACAGTTGAATCAGTATCAAAATTAGCAGTTATTTTAGGAATAAATGCTTCTTTGATTGCTATTACCGCTGTAGCCGTTGGTACTTCTTTGCCAGAATTAGTTGTTTCTATTAAAGCCGCTCTTAAGAAAAAATACGAACTTGCCTTGGGAAATGTTTTTGGTTCAAATGTTTTTACTATATTTCTAGTTATTGGCTTGCCAGCTCTTATTAAACCCTTAGAGATTAATGAAACTACTTTTTCAATTGGCCTTCCCTATTTAGTTGTTGCTACTTTGCTTTTTATAATTTCTGGGATTTCTCGAAGAATTCACGCTTGGGAAGGCCTAATGTATCTTTTAATTTACGCTTTATTCGTGATACAATTTTTCGGCTTGTTTTAACAAAGGTCGTTTTATTTACTTATTCATTAATGTCTAACAAAAATTATGGGGATTTACGATAAAAGAAGAAACGTCTCTCGGCCGGCGCTTACAAGATATCTTAAGAAAAAAGCTCCGCGTTATCTTCCCGGGACCAAGATTAGAATGACTCCCTCAAAGAGAATGAAGATAAAAGAGGTTTTTGGCAGAGAATATGGAGACAATATAACTAGACAAGAATTCCAAACAAAGATAAGACATTTAGAAAAAGAGAAGAGCAGAACACACACTCCCTCAAAGATGAGAGAGATAAAAAGAACAATAAAATATTTGAAGGAAATTGGAGAAATATAAAGAAGGGGGGGTTGGATGATGAGAGAGATAGGAGGAACGTTTAGCGCCGGGGGCTATATATTCTTAATGGCTATGGCGTTGAGTTTAATTGGCGTAGTGAAATTTTTTGTTGAACTATTAAGGAAAAAGTAATTTTAAAATTTTTCCAATAGCCCATTTAAGGAAAAAACCTTATGGGCTTTTTTATTAATACTTTTTTTCAATCTAATCTTTGTTATAATTGAGAATAAATAAACCTTTTTAAGAAGAAAGAAAAAATATGGCAATTCATTATCAGACGCAAGGTTTTATATTAAAAAAAACTGATTTGCGAGAAGCTGATCAGATTTTCACTATTTATACTAAAAACTTCGGGAAATTTAATATTTTAGGAAAAGCGATTAGGAAAATTAAGTCAAAACTAAGACCAGGGGCTGACCTTTTTTATCTTTCAGAGATTGATTTTATTCAAGGGAGGGCCTATAAAACCCTAACCGAGGCAATCGCAATTGAAAAATTTAGAAACCTAAGGAACAATTTAGCAAAATTAAAAGTTGCTTACCAAATTGCTGGGGTTGTAGATGACTTAATCAAAGGGCAAGAAGAAGACGAAAAAATTTGGGGTTTGATAAATGAAGTTTTTAATAAACTGGATAATTGTTCCTTACTCGCTGTTCCTTGTTCGTTAATTTATCACTATTTTCTCTGGAACCTGCTATCAATTTTAGGATATCAAATTGACCTTTATAATTGTGCCTTTTGTCAAAAGAAACTGGTTCCCCAGAAACTTCACTTTAATCCAGAAAGGGGAATAGTTTGTTCGGAGTGTGCTAAAAAAACGAGAAATGAACCTATTCTCACCTGCTCGGGGCGAGTTTCGGCGGACAAGGAAATTTCTCCTGAAGTTATTAAAATTTTACGCCTTTTTTTAAAAAAAGATTGGCAGACCTTGTCAAAATTGAGAATAGCAGAACCCTATAAAGAATCATTAAAATCAGTTTCTGAAAATTACTTTTCTTTTGTTCATGGATAGAATATAATAGAATATAGTAGAATTTTAATAAATGAAGAAGTTTATTCTTTTTATCATAATTTTATTTTTAGTTCTTGGGGCAGCTGGTTTTTGGTATTGGCAAAGAAATCCTTACTCAAAGGAAATTCTGAAATTGGAAATTTTAGGTCCTGAAGAAACAGCAGTTCTTCAGGAAGTTGAATACACTGTAAAATATAAAAATAATGGCAATGTTAGATTAGAAGAACCCCAGCTTATTTTTGAATTTCCGGAATATACTTTATTAGCTGCTTCTTCGGATGATGAAGCTGGTAGAGAAGAAAATCTTTCCCGAAGACAAGAAATAGGACCGGAAGAATTGGGAGATATTTATCCTGGTGAAGAAAAAACCTTTCAGTTTAAAGGAAGGCTTTTTGGAAAAGAAAATGAAGTAAAGATGGCTAAGGCCTGGTTGAGTTATCAACCAAAGAATTTAAAAGCCCGCTATGAGTCAACCACTACTTTTACTACTGTAATCAAATCAGTTCCTTTAACTCTTGAGTTTGACCTTCCCTCAAGAGTAGAAACCGGCAGGGATTTCAAATTTTCTTTGAATTATTTTTCCAGCTTAGATTATCCTCTCAGTAATCTTGGAATAAAAATTGAATATCCCTCAGGTTTTGAATTTTTGGACAGCGAACCCGAAACATTGGAGAAAACGGAATGGGAGATTCCTCTTTTAAACAAAGCTGCCGGAGGAAGAATTGGAATTAAAGGAAAATTGTTAGGAGAGCTTAAAGAACAAAAAATTTTCCGAGCTGTTCTTGGTATTTGGTTAGAAAATGAATTTATTCCGATAAAAGAAGTAACAAGAGGTGTAGAAATCACAAAACCTCGTCTTTTTGTTTTCCAACGGATAAACAATCAAAATCAATATCTTGCCAATTCCGGAGATTTACTTCATTACGAAATTTACTTTAGGAATATTGGAGAGGAACCTTTTAGTGATTTATTTTTAGTGGCGAGATTAGAGGGTAAAGGTTTTGATTTTGATAGTCTAAAACTTAATTCTGGCCAGTTTAATAAGGGAGATAATTCTATACTCTGGGATTGGAGAGATAATAATAAACTGCGCTTTTTGGGGCAGGGAGAGGAAGATAAAGTTGAATTTTGGATAAACCTAAAAGAAAAATGGGAAATTAGCAGTCCTCAAGAAAAAAATGTCCTTTTAAGAAATACGGTTTTGATTTCTCAAATAAGAGAAGAATTTGAAACAAAAATAAATTCAAAGGTAGTCATTTCCCAGAAGGGTTACTATCAAGAGGAGGTTTTTGGAAATTCAGGACCCCTGCCCCCAAAAGTTGGGGAATCTACTACTTATACCATAATTTGGCAGGCAAAGAATTATTATAATGATCTTAAAAATGTGAAAGTAAAAGCAATTTTGCCTTCTAGTGTAAGATTAACTGGTAAAATTTTTCCTGAAGAGGAAAACACAAAATTCACCTACGACAGCCAGAGCAGGGAAATTGTTTGGACAGTGAGAGATAGTGAGGTTATGACGGCGGGAACAGGGATTTTGAATCCAGCCCCAAATATCGCTTTTCAGGTTGCTTTAACTCCTTTTTCTGGACAGAGGGGTCAGGTTTTGCCGATTATTAAAGAAGCAAGGATTAGCGGTGAAGATCAGTGGACAGAAACAATTGTTGAAGCATCTGCTTCTGCCATAGATACTACTTTACCGGATGACCCAACCGTGAGCGAAGAAATGGGTCGAGTTATAGAATAATGGAGGATTTAATGCAAAAAATTATTTCTTTGTGTAAACGTCGGGGTTTTGTCTTTCAGTCTTCAGAGATTTATGGCGGATTTAAGTCTTGTTATGATTTTGGTCCCTTGGGGGGAGAGATGAAAAATAATGTCAAGAGGGCTTGGTGGAAAGAAATGGTTCAAATGCAAGAAAATATTGTTGGTTTGGATGCAGCAATTTTAATGAGCCCTAAAGTTTGGCAGGCCTCTGGGCACTTAACTGCTGGATTTGCTGACGAATTAGTAGAGTGTAAGAAATGCCATAAGCGATTTCGTCAAGACGAAATCGCAAGACTTCATAAGTGTCCGGATTGTGGGGGAGAACTGATAAAAGCCCGTAAGTTTAATTTAATGATGAAAACTTTTGTGGGACCAGTTGAAGATGAAGCGGCCACAACTTATTTGAGAGCAGAAACCTGCCAAGGTATTTATGTCAATTTTGAGAATGTTTTAGATTCTATGAGAATGAAAATTCCTTTTGGGATTGCTCAGATTGGAAAGGCCTTTAGAAACGAAATTACTCCTAGAAATTTCATTTTCAGAACCAGAGAATTTGAGCAAATGGAGATGCAGTGGTTTTGTGAGCCAAAACAAGCCAAAAAATATTTTAATTTTTGGAAAGAAGAAAGAATAAAATGGTACAAGAATCTTGGGATTAAAAAAGAGAATTTAAGGGCAATAGAAGTTCCAGCAGAAAAAAGAGCTCATTATGCCAAGCAGCAAATAGATATTGAATATAAATTTCCTTTTGGTTGGGAAGAGATTGAAGGAATTCATAACCGAGGAGATTTTGATTTATCTAACCATTCCAAAGCCTCAGGCAAAGATTTAAGATATTATAATGAAGAAACCAGAGAGAGATATTTTCCTTATATTATTGAAACTTCAGTTGGTGTAGATAGAAGTTTTTTGGCTTTTTTATGTGATGCCTATCAGGAGATAAGAGAAGGAAGAACTAAGACAACAAAAGCAACTAAAGAAACGGAAGTTTTACTTAAACTGGATAAAAAAATAGCTCCAATTAAAGTAGCGGTTTTGCCTTTAGTGAAGAACAAACCAAAACTGGTAAAAAAAGCAAAAGAGGTTTATCAACTATTAAAACCTTATTTTGTCTGCCAATATGATGAAGTCGGCTCAATCGGTAGAAGATATCGCAGGGTGGATGAAATTGGAGTTCCCTGGGCAATTACAGTTGATTTTGAAAGTTTGAAACAAGAAGATGTTACTCTTCGCGACCGTGATACAATGAAACAAGAGAGACTAAAAATTAAAGATTTAATTAAAGTTTTAAGAGAAAAATTAAATGGGTAAAATCGCAGCTGTTGTTTGTGCTTTAAATGAAGAAAAAAATATTGGTAGAGTTTTAAAGGTGCTTTTAAGTTCAAAAGACCTTAACGAAGTGATTGTGGTAGATGATGGTTCAGAAGATAGAACGGCTGAGATAGCAGCAGAGATGGGAGCCAGAGTGATAAAATTGTCAGAAAATAGAGGCAAGGGTAATGCTATGAAAGAGGGGGTGAGAAGCACTGAAGCTGAAATAATAGTTTTCTTTGACGCCGATTTGATTGGGCTAAAAACAGAACATATTTCTTTGTTAATCCAGCCAGTTTTAAAGAATAAAGCGGCAATGTCGGTAGGACTAAGAGAACGTTGGGGAGGTTTGCCCAAATTTTTTGTTAATATTGACCCCCTTTTGGCTCTTGGGGGAGAAAGGGCAATGAGACGTTTTGTTTTTGAGAATATACCTGAAAGGTTTATTCAGGGATTTGCCGTTGAGACGGCTTTAGATTATTATTGTCAAAAGAAAAAGTTACCAGTTTCTTATGTTGAGCTCAAAGGTCTTAATGTGATAATAAAAGAAAGAAAGTGGGGTTTGCTCAGAGGTTTTTTAAATAGAATCAAGATGATTAGCCAACTTATTAGGATTAGATTTTTAATATTAATAAATAGGAAGGAATTCTAGTCCTCTATCCCCCCATATTATATCCATTTAGCGGAGCGAATTTTGGTCAGATTCAAGGCAGGAGGAGTGAAGTGTGTTATCTACACACGAGCGACGAGTAACGCAGAAGCTGGCCAAAATTCACCCGCCCAAAGGGAAACGAAATAATAGGCCAATTTCTTCGTCGCTCCTCCTTGAAGTGTTACTTAGCACTCCTTCGTCGTCGTTTCTTGAACTTGACCCATTCTTTCGCTTCTAAATGGGTATAATATAGGAGATAGAGGACAGGTAATAGATGGTTAAAAAAAATATTCTCAAGAATGGTTTAAGAATAATTACTGTTCCCCAAAAAAGCACTCAGGCCGTAACTGTTTTAGTTTTGGCCGGAACTGGTTCTAAATACGAGAAAAAAGAAACAAGCGGTATTTCTCACTTGCTTGAGCATTTATTATTTAAAGGAACGAAAAAAAGACCTTCTAAAATTTCTATTTCCGAACCGTTAGATAGGGTAGGAGGTATTTACAACGCTTTTACCGGAGAAGATTATACGGGATACTTTGCCAAAGTAGATATTAAACATTTTGATTTAGCTTTGGATATAATGTCTGATATTTATTTGAATTCAAAACTGAACCCAAAAGAAATAAAGAGAGAAAAGAGGGTAATTGTTGAGGAAATTAATATGTCTTATGATAATCCCGTTTCTTATATTCAGAATTTGTGGAATAAAGTACTCTACGGCGACCAACCTGCAGGATGGGATATTGCCGGAACCAAGGAAAGCGTAGCCGAAATTTCTCGCCAACAATTAGTTCATTATATGAAAAAACAATATATTGCTCCCAATACTGTTGTTTGCGTAGCAGGAAATATACCAGCCAATGCCAAAACTATCAATAAAGTAAAGGAATATTTTTCTAAAATAAAATCTCAAACGTCTCTTAAAAAACTTCCTGTTATTGAAAGACAAACAAAGCCCCAATGTTTATTACAGAAGAGAAAAACCGACCAAACCCATCTATGCTTAGGCGTAAGAGGATATAATTTAGCTAATCCCCAGAGATATACCCAGGAGGTTTTAGCTGCGATTTTAGGGGGGATGATGAGCTCTCGTTTATTTATTAAAATAAGAGAAGAGTTAGGACTCGCCTATTATATTCAAACTATTTCTTCTTCTGACCAGGATACCGGCTTTTTGCTTACTCAGGCTGGAGTGGATAATAAAAAGGTTGATAAAGCTATTTCTATTATTTTAAAAGAATACAAAAAGATTTCTCAGAAGAAAATCTCAACCAAAGAACTCGAAAAAACAAAAGATAATTTAAAAGGAAAAATGACTTTGCTTTTAGAAACATCTGATACTCAAGCCTCTTTTTATGGAGTTCAGGAGATTCTTGAAAGAAAGTTTTTTACGCCAAAGGAGATATGTGATAAAATTAATAAAGTAAGCATTAATGATGTTTTAAAAGTTGGTCGGGATATTTTTCAGCCCCAGAAATTAAATTTGGCTTTGATAGGACCGTTTAAGGACAAAGCAAAGTTTCAGCAGTTGCTGAAACTTTGAATATCAAATATCAAATATCAAAATTACATATTAAAAATCAAAAATTTTAAATTTTGATTTTTGCATTTTGATTTTTGATTTTAAGCGAAGCACTTATGGATAGCGAAAAAATATTAGACATATCTTGGAGAACAATCCTAAAAATTTCTCTTGTTGTTCTTTGTTTTTACATTGTTTATTCAATTAGGGATATTATTGTCTGGTTTATTTTTGCTTTAACGATTTCAATTTTGTTTAATCCAGTTATTAATTTTCTCCAAAAAAGAAAAATTTCACGGATTGTTGGCATTATTCTGGTATATTTCGGTTTTTTTGGGATTTTTAGTTTTTTAGTTTATTTAGTCGTTCCCTTATTTGCTTCTGAAATTCGTCTATTTTTAGAATCGTTTCCTCAGTATTTTGAGAAAATTTCTCCTCCTTTGAAGGGGCTTGGATTTCAGGCATTTGAGAACATGGAAACTTTTATAGAAAGCATTGGAACTACTTTAGAGAAAATGGCAGATAACATTTTTAATGTTTTGTTTGTTGTCTTTGGCGGATTTTTTTCATTTTTGGGTATTATTACTATTGCTGTTTTTCTTTCTCTTGAAGAAAAAGCAGTCGAGAAAACCTTGGTCCTTTTTTTCCCAAAAAAGTACGAGAGCTATGTTTTGAACCTTTGGGAAAGATGTCAGAAAAAGGTCGCTGGCTGGTTTGGGGCAAGAATAATAGCTTGTTTATTTGTAGGAATAGCTTCTTGTATTACATTTTTACTTTTTGATATTAAATATCCCCTTGCCTTAGGGTTGTTTGCCGGGGTCTTTAATTTTATCCCTTATATTGGACCCCTTTTTACAGCAATTTTGCTTTTCTTAATTATTTTTCCAACAGAAATGCTGAAAGCGGTCTTTGTTTTAATTGTTTTTTTCTTAATTCAGCAAATTGAGGGTAATGTTCTATCTCCGCTATTAATGAAGAAAATCATTGGTATTTCTCCGGTTGTGGTGGTTATTGCCTTAATTGTCGGTGGAAAGCTTTGGGGAATTTTAGGGGCTTTTTTAGCTATTCCTTTAGCCGGAATATTATTTGAATTTCTTAAAGAATTTCTCCAAAAGAAAAGAGACCAAAAAACGGTCATAGTATAGTGAAAAGAGTCTTGGTGTCTCTAAAATTTTATGACCTTTTTTATTTTAGATTTAATATAAGAAATTTGTGACAAGAAGCTTTCTTTATTAATATATTTACGTATGCAAATAACAAATAGAAAACTGAGGGTCGGGGTTGTCGGAATGGGTCACCAGTCATTAGAAGATCATCTTCCGGCCATAAAAAAATCATCAGATGTTGAATTAGTCGGCGTTGTTGATATCGATAAAAATAAGCTAAAACCTTTCTTAAAAAACAACAAAGAAGTAAAAGTCTATACTAGTTTTGATAATTTGTTAAAAAAACAGAAAATGGATTTTATTGTTGTGGCTACTCCTCACTATACCCATTACGAAATTACAAAAAGAGCTATTATTAATAAAATACATGTCTTTAAAGAAAAACCTTTTGCTACGTCTTTGGAAATGGCTAGGGAATTAAAAACCCTTGCCGAGGAAAATAATGTTAAAATTGTTACCACCTTACAAAGAAGATTTAACCCTATTTATTCCACCTTTTTTCAACTCATTAATAAAATTGGGAGACCTTTCTATATCGAATTACAATATACCCTCTTTATAGAAAAACCTTATGAAGGATGGCGGGGCAAAAAAGAATTAGCGGGAGGGGGGTGCTTAATTGATATGGGCTATCATATAATTGATCTTTTGATGTGGTATTTTGGACTACCAGATAGGGTTTTTGCAGAGATTTCGTTTGCAGCGAAAGAAAATTTTATCTACGATGCTGAAGATACTGCCAGAGTTATTTTTCGTTATAGCAAGAAAAAATTTTGGGGATCTCTATTTGTTTCAAGAGTTATACCGCCTAAAAAGGAATTTATTGATGTATATGGCACAAGGGGTTCTATTCATATAGAGCGAGGGAAAATTGAACGTCGTTCCTCAAGTGGAGAATTACTAGAATCACTTACAAGGAAATATAGCTGGCCCTCGGCAGCTCAAGATCAGCTTGGTTATTTTGTACAGGTAGTTCGGGGAAACAAAGAAAATATTACCAGTCCAGAATTCCATTTTAATCATTTAGCTTTTATTGAAGCAGCTTATAAGTCAACAAGGGAAAACAGATATATCAACCCAAAAGATTTTTTGGAATTATGAAAGCAAAAAAATCAGTGTTAGCGATTTTGGGTGGTCCGAAAACTATTAAACAAAAAGGTCCACATTTTATTTGGCCATCAATAACAGATCGAATAGAAAAAGCCGTTATAAAACAACTTTATAAAACTATCTCGATTTATAATCGAAGTGGTGTTTTTTTAGAATTTGAGAATGCTTTCGCGAAGTATCATAATAGAAAATATGCTCTTTTGTGTAATTCTGGAACAAACGCCATCCACTCGATGTTTGTTGCCGCTGGATTCAAAAAAGACGACGAAGTAATCTGTCCGGCTTATACTTTTTTTGCTACTGTTACCCCCCTTCTCTTTACTGGTGCCAAACCAGTGCTATGCGATTGTGACGAAAATGGCAATATTGAGCCAGATGAGATCAGGAAAAAAATAACTTCCAAAACAAAAGGAGTAATCATTACTCATATGTGGGGAGTTCCTTGTCAGATGGATAAAATTGTAAGAATCTGCAAAGAAAATAACTTATTGTTTTTAGAGGATTGTTCTCACGCACACGGTGCCCAATATAAGAGGAAAGTAGTGGGATCTTTTGGGGACCTAGCGGTGTGGAGCTTGCAGGGGGCAAAGATTGTCAGCGGTGGAGAGGGTGGGATTCTGTTAACTAATAATAAAGAGTTTTATTATAAAGCCTTACTCTTAGGACACTACAACAAAAGATGTTTGCAAGAAATTCCTCAAACCCATCCTCTTTCTAAATACGCCGTTACTGGAATGGGGTTAAAATACAGAGCTCACCCCTTGGCAATCGCAATAGCCTTTGAACTATTCAGAAATTTAAATAGGTATTTGAGCATAAAGGCTTTTTTCGCAAAAAAAATTATTAATGAGCTGGGTAAAATGAAAGGGTTAACTATGCCCAAAATTTCGTCTGACATCAAGCCATCGTGGTATAATTTCATATTCCAATATAAATCAGAGGAAATAGAAGGTTTACCCATAGAGAAGTTTTTTAATGCTCTACAAGCAGAAGGGTTAATCGAGATAGACCGTCCTCATTCCACCTCCCCATTAAACCTCTTGCCACTTTTCCAAAACCCAGACAAATTGTTCCCTATTTATAAAACAAACCCATTTTCTTATAAATCCGGTGATTTTCCAAGAGCAGAAAAGTTTTATAAGAATGCGATTAAAATTCCAGTTTGGGCATCCAAAAAAGATTCTAAGATTGTAGACCTTTATATCCGCGGAATTAGAAAAGTAATTAATAATTATCGCGATTTATTATGAATAAAAGAATTATTCAAAAGATAGTTGTAGCAGGAGTGGTCATTAAGAATAATAAAGTTTTAATTATTCAACGGAATCTAAATGAGGAAATCTTTCCAAATATGTGGGAATTACCAAGTGGCAAAAGAGAACCGTTAGAAGAATCAGAGATTTCTTTACTGCGGGAAATCAAGGAAGAAACTGGACTTCATGTTAGGATTGTTATGCCCTTTTCAGTTTTTGATTACCAAATTGAAAAACAAAGCGAAATTCGAGATTCTACCCAAATAAATTTTTTAGTAATACCCATGGGTAATTGCAAAGTGCAATTAAGCCATGAACACCAGGCATTTGTTTGGACCACCAGAGATGAAATTAAGAAGTATAATCTTACTAAAAAGACAAAGAATGTTCTTAAAAAAGCTTTTGAGCTTATAGATTTATTAAATATTTGATAAACAGCTAAGTAAAAAAAACACGGGAGTTATTTTTGTCTCTCGCGTTTTTTATTTAATTTGAACAATTTTTATTTTTTTATTCTTTCCTGCTATCCTTGCTTCCCTAATTTCGCCAACTTTTGCCCCTAAAATAGCTTTTACCAATGGTGTCTTATATGAAATCGCGTTGCTTTTTTCTTTGTTTAAAACCATATAACTTCCTACCCGGAATGTCATTGTGCTGTCATCGCCTTCGTATTTAGTTGTAACGGTTTTACCAATATTTACCTTGTCTCTTCTGAAATCTTCGGGGTACACCACCTTCGCATTATTTTTTACGGCTATTAACGCACGTAGTTGGTTCGACCACATTTCCGCGTCTCGCTGCGCTTGTTCAAAAGAAAAATTATCGTGCCAACTATCTCCACCATCACAACTGTCTCCAATTCTTTTTAAGGCCTTTTTCACTCTTTCGTTAATTCCGTTAATTTTTTCATCAAGCATTTTTAGGTCTTCTGGCAAAAAAAGATAATCCATTTTTTACCTCCTTTATTTAATTATTAAGATGCTAATTTACAACTATTCTATTTAACAAATTTCTAAATATTTGTCAAATTTCTAAATATCCTTGATAAAGATAGATTAGAAATTGAAATTATGATAAAATTGAAGGAGGCTTAAACCTCCTTTTAAGATTATGAAAAAATTTTATATTTCTACAGCACTTCCGTATGTTAACTTGCCTCCACACGCAGGATTTGCTTTAGAGATTATTCAAGCAGATGTCGTTGCCAGATATCATCAGATTTTGGGTGAGGATGTTTTCTTTTTAACTGGGACAGATGAAAATTCTCTTAAGAATGTTCGGGCAGCAGAGAAAGAGGGCATAAGTGTAAAAAAGTTAGTTGATAGGAATGCCAAAAAATTTTACGACCTGAAAGAAGCTTTAAATTTATCTTTTGATGATTTTATTAGAACAACCGAAGAACGCCATATTAAAGGAGCTCAGAAGTTCTGGTTAGCTTGCAAAAAGGATATTTATAAAAAGAAATATAGGGGTCTTTATTGTATTGGTTGTGAAGAATTTTACAAAGAAAATGAATTAGTGAATGGTCTTTGCCCGGAACACAAAACTAAGCCAGAGTTAGTGGAAGAAGAAAATTATTTTTTTAAACTTTCTAAATATCAAGATCAATTAAAAAAGATTGTTGAAAAAGATGAACTCAAAATAATTCCTCAAACCCGCAAGAATGAAGTTATAAGCTTTATGAATTCTGGACTTCAGGATATTTGTATTTCTCGTTCAGCAGAGCGTGGCCGCGGTTGGGGAATTCCGGTACCAGGTGACCCAAATCAGATTCAATGGACCTGGTTTGACGCTTTAAGCAATTATATCAATGCTTTAGGATATGCAGAAAATAGTAAGAAATTTCAAGAATGGTGGCAAAAAAATGAAAATAAATTGCATATTGTAGGCAAGGGGATTTTAAGATTCCACGGCATATATTGGATTGCGATGATTCTTTCAGCTAAACTTAGTTTACCAAAGACAATTTTTGTTCACGGATATTTAACTTCCGATGGTCAAAAAATGTCAAAATCTTTAGGGAATGTTATTGATCCTTTTGAACTTGTTAAAAAATATGGAACCGATCCAGTAAGATATTTTCTTTTACGAGAAATACCTCCAACAGAAGATGGTGATTTTACTTATGAGAAATTTGAAGCAAGGTATAACTCAGATTTAGCTTCGGGTTTAGGGAATTTAGTGGCAAGGGTTTTGACAATGGCAGGGAATATAAATCCTAATGACCAAATCCCAAATCCCAAATCCCAAAAGATAATTGAAGATACGCAGGAGAGATACAAAAAAGCGTTAGATGATTTTAAATTTAATAATGCCTTGGCTTCAATTTGGGATTTGATTAGTTTTTGCGATAAATATATTGAAAAGGAACGACCTTGGGAAAAATCAGAAAATCGAGAGAACATTATCAATAATTTATTATTTGCTTTAACTGCTATTGCCCAGATGCTTAAGCCGTTTTTACCAGAAACTTCAGAAAAAATAGTTAAACAACTAAAAACTAAAAAAAGCACGGTTTTGTTTCCCAGAATTTAATTTATTTTTGTTCTGTCCTTGACAAATCTTCCAAATTTGTTATCATCTGAATAATTAGAAAAAGGTTCAAAAATGAACTAGGACCTTAACAATAAAAGAAAGGAGGGCGATGACAATGGATACATTGATCACGCCACAAGAGAAAATGACTGATGGCCAAATAGCCAAGGTCAAGGAACTGCTTGAAGCAGCTTTACGTAAAAGCGGTCTGGGTGGAGATAGTGTCCAAAGAGTAATTGAGGCAGGAGGTGATTTTCAGAGAGAAATCACTTCTATTCTTCAAAAGTTGGGTGAGTTGCCCTATGCCAATGAAGCACTGGAATCAACTTATGGTTATCCCGAAGGTTGGCACCCCAAGAGTGTTCCTGACCAACTTGCTGTTCTTCAACAGATTGAGGAGTTTAGAGCGCTTGATGCCAGTCAGGTAAATAAAATGGCTGAGATTATCAAAGATTTCTTCAAACTTCCTGAAGGAGCTGATGGACTATTTGTTATTCCCAAACCATCCAAAGTAGCCTGTTCTTACAATGATGCTACGGTCTTGATGACCAAATTAATGGCTCAATCTCGTGAGGATTGGTTTAACTACCAAGAAGGCGAACTTGGTCCAAAATACCTGCGCCTGACTGGGAGAACTCAACGGGCCATTGCTAAGTTGGAAAAAGAAACCCCAGGGGATTTCTTAGTTATTCCGGTCCAAACAGGTCTACGTCACCGTGGTCGTTCAGTACGAAGGGCCCGAGTAATGTTCTCTTCCAACGAATTTGGACTTGGTCCTTATGCAGTAAGCACCATCTTATTGGTTAATCCTGAGCGATTACAGAAGGACGGAGATCTTAGCATATATTGTGCCGGCTGCGAGTACTTTTCTAGTGTTAGTAACCTGTTTGACAGCTGCCCTTGCTTCTTCTGGGGTGTCGGGAGGCCTGAGTTCAGCTGTATCGGGGCCAGCGGCCATTCCCATCGGGACTGTGGCTCAGCTTCTGGCTTTCTCGGCTAATATCTTGGTCCTTGACCTCCAAAAATTTGGGTGATTTCTTAAAATGGAATCACCCTTTTTCTTTTTTCTAAAATGAAATATACTAAATTCAAGAGTAAATTAATTTTTGATTTTAATCTATGCTAATTGATACTCATGCTCATCTTAATTTTAATGCTTTTAAGGACGATTTAGACGAAGTTATTAAACGCACCCTAAGAGAAAATATCTGGCTCATAAATGTTGGCAGTAAATATGAAACAAGCAGAAAGGCAGTAGAGATTGCCGAGAGATATGAAAAAGGAATTTACGCAGCAATCGGTCTTCACCCTATTCATTTGGAAACCGGATTAGTTAAAATAAAAACAGATCCTGAAGAGGGTGGTTTTACAGCGAAAGGAGAAGATTTTGACAAAGAGAAATATCGGGAATTAGCTAAATCAAAAAAAGTAGTAGCGATTGGAGAAATCGGACTTGATTATTATTATCGACCGAAAACCAAAAAGAAACTTGAACCATTTAAAGAAAAGCAAAAAGAGGTTTTGTTAAAGCAGCTTAATTTAGCCAGAGAATTAAATCTTCCTGTAATTTTTCACTGCCGAATGGCCCACGATGATTTAATCGAAATTGTTAACGAGCTACAAACGGAGCATACTAAACAATTAAAAGGCGTTATTCATTGTTTTACAGGAAAATGGAGACAGGCAAAGAAGTATTTAGAAATGGGATTTTATCTCGGCTTTAACGGAATAATTTTTAAATTAAATTTAGATAAAATTATTAAAAAAGTTCCCTTAGAGAAAATTTTAATTGAAACAGATTGCCCTTATTTAACACCGCCCCGGGCGGGCAAAGAACGCAACGAACCTATTTTTGTTAGATATATAGTTGAAAAACTTGCTGAGGTTAAAGGCCTAAATTATGAGGAAATAGCCGAAAATACCACCCGAAACGCCAGAAAATTATTTAATATATAAAAACAATAGGGACAAACAAGAAAAAAGCCAGATATTTTATCTGGCTTTTAGGCAGAGTGATTTGAGGATTTCCTCTAACCGATGAAGATTAAAGGGTTTGGCTAAGAAAATGTCAGCCTGGTGATTCTTTGGTTCTTCCGCCCCACTTGTCAAAATAACCGGGATTTTCGGGAAATTTGTTTTAACCCATTCGGTTAATTCGATTCCTCCCATTCTTGGCATTTCTGTATCAGTTATAACCAAATCAAATGGTGGAGAGGTCTTTTTCATTATAGCCAGTGCTTCTTCTCCGTCTTCTGCTGTAGACACTTCATAGTGATCCTTTCTACTTTCAAGGAAATCCTTTACTATTTTCCGCATTATCTCTGCGTCATCAACCATTAAAATCTTCATTTCCTCCACCCCCTTTTTAAGCGTTATTAAAGAACCCTTTATATTTAGATTATATCAAATAAAAGTATATTTGTCAACCCTTATCCCATACCAAGTAGTTCAAGAACGGTTCTCGGACTGCGTCTTTTTTTAAAAAAATAATTGTGTTATGATGAAAAATTAAGCTATTATGATTTCAGAATATCGCCCTCAAAAAATTGAACAAAAATGGCAAAAATTTTGGGAAAAGCAAAAGATATTTCAAGCATCTGACTGGTCAAAAAAGAAAAAATATTATGTCTTAGTTGAATTTCCCTATCCCTCGGGTGCCGGACTTCATGTTGGTCACTGTCGCAGTTACATAGGTCTGGATGTAGTTAGCCGAAAGAAAAGGATGGAGGGGTTTAATGTTTTATTTCCTATGGGTTGGGATGCTTTTGGCCTTCCCACTGAGAATTATGCTATTAAAACCGGAATTCATCCCAGAATTGTTACCAGAAAAAATACTGCCAATTTTAAAAAGCAACAGAAAAGATTAGGGCTTTCTTTTGATTGGAGCCGGGAAATTAATACTACGGACCCATCTTATTATAAATGGACTCAATGGATATTTGTCCAACTTTTTAAAAAAGGATTAGCCTATAAATCTAAAATACCAATAAACTGGTGTCCCTCTTGCAAAATCGGACTGGCTAACGAGGAGGTAGTTAATGGCTGCTGCGAACGTTGTGGAGCAAAAGTTATTAGGAAAGAAAAAGAACAGTGGCTCTTAAAAATAACCAAGTATGCTGAGAGGTTAATTCAGGATTTAGATAGGGTTGATTATCCAGAAAGGGTTAAAATTTCTCAGAAAGAATGGATAGGCAAAAGCAAAGGGGTAGAGGTTCAATTTCCAATTTCCCTGGACGCCTTTGGGTGGATTCCCCGAAAGGCTGATTTCCAATTTTCAATTCCTGTTTTTACTACTAGAACTGATACTCTTTTTGGCGCCACTTATTTGGTTTTAGCGCCAGAACATCCCCTAATTGAAAAACTTAAAGACCAAATCGCAAACTACAAATTTGTTAAAGATTATATTGAAAAGTCAAAAAAGAAAATAGAAAAAGAAAGAATTAAAGAGGATAAAGAGAAAAACGGTCTAGAGATAAGAGGCATTAAAGCCATAAACCCAGTAAATAGCAGGGAAATCCCAATTTTTGTTGCCGATTATGTTTTAATGCATTATGGAACTGGTGCTATTATGGCTGTACCCGCTCATGACCAGCGAGATTTTGATTTCGCTAGGCACTATAATCTTCCCATTCGGGAAGTTATAGCGCTGCAGATTGAGACAGATAGAAAGAGAGGTTTATCCAAACAGAAAAAAGCCTACGAAGGAGAGGGAGTTTTGATTAATTCAGGAAGATTTAACGGGATGAATTCTGAAACTGCTAAAGAAAGAATTAAGGATTGGTTAAAAAAGAAAGAATTGGCTAAAGAAGCTGTTTATTATAAGTTAAGAGATTGGATTTTTTCTCGGCAACGTTACTGGGGAGAACCAATTCCGCTTGTTTTCTGTAAAAATTGCCAGAAATGGATTGCTGTTCCTGAAGAAAATTTACCAGTAAAATTGCCTAAAGTCCAAGATTATAAACCTACCCAAAAAGGTGAGTCACCCTTGGCAGAAGCAAAAGGTTGGCTGAATATTAAATGTCCCAAATGCGGCGGTTCGGCAAGGCGGGAAACTGATGTTATGCCGAATTGGGCCGGCTCTAATTGGTACTATCTTCGTTATTGTAGTCCCCAAGACGATAAGAATTTAGCCAATCCGAAGTTGCTGAAGTATTGGCTGCCGGTAGATTGGTATAATGGCGGAATGGAACACACTACCTTACATTTACTATATTCTCGTTTTATTTATAAATTTTTATGGGATATTAAAACTGTACCAAAATCTGTAGGACCCGAGCCCTATAAAAAGCGGACTTCTCATGGGATAATTCTTGGAGAGGGAGGAGTTAAAATGTCCAAATCTAAGGGTAACGTGATTAATCCTGATGAAATTATAAAACACTATGGAGCTGATAGTATGAGGGTTTATGAGATGTTTATAGGTCCTTTTGAACAAATGATTCCCTGGGACACAAAAGGATTAAAAGGAATAAAAAGATTTTTAGACAAGGTCTGGAAATTAGGCTCTCAGTTTCTTAGTCGACCGAAAAAGAAAAGAAAAAGCTCTCCTGAATTGGAAAAATTGCTTCATAAAACCATTAAAAAAGTTTCAGAAGATATAGAAAGTTTAAAATTTAACACAGCCATTAGCTCTTTAATGGAATTTTGTAATGCTTGGCAATTAGACAAGAATGCTTTATCAAAAAAAGATTTTGAAAATTTTTTGAAAATTTTTGCTCCTTTTGCCCCTCATCTTGCCGAAGAAGTTTGGTGCCAATTGGGCTATAAAAGAAGTATTCATATCCAGAAATGGCCCAAATATAGTCCTGAATTAGTTAAAGAGAAGATTATAACTTTGGTTATTCAGATAAATGGCAAGGTTCGCGATAAGATAGAAGTAGAAGCTGGTATTTCTCAAGAAAGAGCTAAAAAAATTGCTTTATCTCAAGAAAAAATAGTAGAATGGACAAAGGAAAAAAAGATTAAAAAGATAATATTTATTCCTAAAAAATTAATTAATTTCGTTATTTAATGTGATTAATAAAGTAGTGATTGCGGCTGCTGGCCAGGGAACCAGGATGCTGCATCTCAGCAAGAATAAATCTAAACATCTTATTAGAGTCCAGAAGAAACCCTTTCTGGGTTATCTTTTAGATAATCTTTTAAAAGCTGGTTACAGGGAATTGATTTTGGTCGTGGGTTATAAAGCAGAGATGATGAGGGAGTTTCTTAAGAAATACAAGTACAAAGCAACAATTGTTAATCAATTCAAAATTTTAGGAGGAAAAGAGAAAATATATGGCACTGCCTGTCCTTTGAAATGCATTAAAGATATCGTTGGCAGAGAGCATTTTTTGTTTGTCTGCGGCGATAATCTTTACTCGGTAAAAGACCTTCAAGCTCTGAATATTGAAGGGAAATATAATTATGTCGCTGGTTTCTATCATCAACGGCCCGAAAAATACGGAGTACTTATTGCTGACAACGGATTTTTGAAAAGAATTGTGGAAAAACCCAAAAAACATATCGGGAATTTAATTAATACTGGTTTGTATAAATTTACTCCGGAGGTGTTTGATAAACTTCCGAAGATTCGTAAATCTCCAAGAGGAGAATATGAAATCACTGATGTAGTTAGCCTTCTGGCAGAAAAAAGAAAGGTGAGGGTAAAGAAAATTCAAGATCATTGGATAGATTTTGGCAATCCTGCAGATATCATAAAGTTTTCTCGGTTTCTTAAGGCCTCAAAGAATTTTCATTAAGCAATGGAGATGTTAAAAATTTTTTTGAAGCAACTGGACCGGCAAGCGGTGAAAGAGATAGCGGAAGAGCTTAAAACAGGAAAAGTTATAGTTTGTCCGACTGATACGGTTTATGGAATTTTGGCTGACGCTGCTAATGAAAAAGCCGCTAAGAAAATTTTTGATATAAAAAAACGCCAGAAAAGAAAACCAATTCCGGTTTTTGTTAAAGACATTAGAATGGCAAAAAGAATAGCTTTTATTGATAAAAAACAAGAGAAATTTTTAAAGAAGGTTTGGTCTGGTAAAATCACCGTAATTTTAAAAAGAAAAATAAATTCTGGTTTGCCGAAAATCTTGTTTGGCCAAAAAAAAACAATTGGTCTCCGGATTCCGGATTATAAATTGGTTAATATTTTACTTAAGAAAATAAACAGACCTTTAACCGGGACATCGGCTAATATCTCGGGCAAATTACCCTCTACCAAGATTAAAGAAGTTTTAAAACAGTTTGAAAATCAAAAAATACAACCTGATTTAGTTATAAATGCTGGAAATTTGCCAAAAAGTTCTCCTTCAACTGTAATTAACTTAACTGGTAAAAAACCAAAAATTTTAAGGAAAGGCGATTATGAAATTGAAAAAAACTGACTCTCAAATTTCAAATCTTATTGCCAAAGAGAAAAAAAGACAGGAAACTACCCTTGAGATGATTCCCTCAGAAAATCACACTTCTTTGGCTGTCCGGGAGGCGTTGGGTTCTGTTTTAACTGATAAGTATGCCGAGGGTTATCCCGGTAAAAGATATTATGCTGGTTTAGAGTTTTACGATAAGATTGAAACCCTTTGTCAGGAAAGAGCAAAAAAATTATTTAAAGTGCCTTATGCTAATGTTCAGCCCTATTCTGGCTCACCGGCAAACCAGGCGGTTTATTTTGCTCTTTGTGAACCTGGGGAGACAATAATGGGAATGTCTCTTCCCCACGGCGGGCATTTAACTCACGGTTGGAAGGTAAACTTTTCCGCTAAAATTTATAATTCAGTTCAATATGGGGTTGATAAGAGGACAAATTTGCTTGATTACCAGGAGATAGAAAAATTAGCCAAAAAAGTAAAACCAAAACTCATCTGGGTAGGGGCTACTGCTTATCCTCGTATTTTTAATTGGAGAAAATTAGGTAAAATCGCTGATTCGGTTGGAACTTATCTTGCAGCTGACATAGCCCATATTGCTGGACTTGTTGTGGCCGGCGTTCATCCCAACCCTGTTCCTTTTGTTCATATTATTACAACTACGACCCACAAAACATTGAGAGGCCCCCGGGGAGGAATCATAATGGTTACCAGAAAAGGACTAAAAAAAGATCCAAAACTTCCTAAGAAAATTAATAAAGCTGTTTTTCCGGGTCTTCAAGGAGGCCCCCACGAGAATAACATTGCCGCTATTGCTGTTTGTCTAAAAGAAGCATCAAGCGCTAAGTTTAAGAGATATGGAAGGCAGATAGTAAAAAATAGCAAAGCGTTGGCTTCAGGACTTTTAAAGCGTAATTTCAATTTGATTACCGGAGGAACAGATAATCATTTAATTTTGATAGATTTACGAAACAAGGAGATTTCAGGAACAGAGGCCCAGGAAAGGTTAGAAAAAGCTGGCATTACTGTTAATAAAAACTCTATTCCTTATGACCCTAATCCGCCATTTCATCCTTCGGGGATAAGATTAGGAACTCCCGCTATTACAACCAGAGGAATGAAGGAAAAAGAGATGCGCCAGATTGCTTTTTGGATTGATGACGTGGTTTCAAAACCTAAATCCTACTTGAGAGTTAGAAAGGAAGTTAAAAAACTTTGCCAGAAATTCCCTTTGCCGAAATAATATCTAGAATTATCGCTTGGCAACCTACTTCGGATGACCGCTGAATTTTCCCACCGAGAAAATTCAGCTTAGTTACTCGGCTCGCTCTCTCGCTCGCTTCGCTCGGAAACCATGGCCGCTCGCCTCCGTGTGTCCTCCTCAGCAGGTTGCCTCGCTTAATAATTTATCGTGAAAATTTTGGATGGTAAAAAATTATCTGAGAAGATTTTAAGGAGCCTCAAAAGAGAAATAGAAAAAAAGCGGCTAAAATTAAAAATGGCCGTAATTTTGGTTGGTGAAGATTTGGCTTCTGAGGTTTTTATTCGCCAAAAACAAAAGGCCTGCGAAAAAGTAGGAATTAATTTTCGATTATTTAGATTTTCGTCGCAAGTTAGCCCCCGAAAATTAAAGAAAGAAATTCAAAAAATTGTTGAAAAACCCAATGTCAAAGGCGCTATAATTCAACTGCCCCTGCCAAAAGGTTTTGATTCTCAAGAGTTTTTAAACCTTATTCCTCCAGAAAAAGACATTGATGTGTTATCTGAAATCAATATAGGCAAGTTTTACACAGGAACCTTGCCTATTCTTCCTCCCACAGTTAGCGGAATCAGTCGTCTTTTAAAAGAATATAAAATATCCTTTAAGGGTAAAAATATAGTCCTGATCGGAATAGGAAGATTAGTTGGTCGTCCTTCAGCCTTATGGTTGTTAAAGGAAAAAGCAACCTTCTCTGTCGTTGATAAGTTTACCAAAAATATTTCTTTTTTTACTAAAAAAGCCGATATTATAATTTCAGGAGCAGCTAAACCAAATCTTGTTACTGGAAAGATGGTTAAAAGGGGAGTGGTTGTAATTGATGTTGGTACATCGTTTGAAAAAGGAAAAAGAAAATCAATAGGTGATGTTGATTTCAAAAGCGTTTCTAAACAAGCAAGTTACATTACACCAGTTCCTGGCGGAGTTGGTCCAATGACTGTCGCTTGCTTGTTAGAAAATTTAATAAAGTTGTTCAAGACCCGACCTTGAACACCCGACCTTGAACAAATTTTTTCTTTAAATGATGGATTTATATATTTTTCAACAAATAAATCAATTTGCTTTTAAATGGTTCTGGTTAAATGTTTTAGGAATTTTCTTTGCTCAATATTTTGAATATGTCTTGGTCTTTTGTTTGTTTTTGTTTTTAGCGATAAAGTTCAAGCAATATTGGAAGATGGTTCTTCAGGCAATTATTTCAGCTATCTTGGCAAGATTAGTTATTGTTAATTTTATTCGTTGGATTTGGCAAAGACCAAGACCATTTGTAGAAAATAATGTTAATTTGCTTATCACCCACAATACTGCTGCTTTTCCTTCTGGTCATGCTGCTTTCTTTTTTGCAATATCTACTATTGTTTATTTTTACAACAAAAAAGCAGGACTTTTATTTTTTTTAGCCAGTTTTCTGATTTGTTTAGCCAGGATTTTTATCGGTATCCATTGGCCCTCAGATATTTTAGCTGGAGCTGCGGTTGGAATATTCTCTGGTTGGCTAATTTATAGAATTCTGCCTGCTTTGCAAAAATCAAAGGGTTTTAATTAAATTTTGCATCTTTTACAGTTACGATAAACTTGTACAAAAACTTGACAGATATTTTTTAATATGCTATCTTGAAAAATAGATGTTTGATAGTTCTTTGAGAACTGAATATAAGACAATTCAAGAAAGGAGGTGATGACTTATGAAAACTTTGAGAGAAAGAAAGAGAAAAGGGCTTACCCTGATTGAGCTATTGATTGTTATTACATTCATTGGAATCCTTGCTGCGATTGCAATACCCACTTTTCTGGAGCACAGAAAGTCTTCACAGGCTGAGAAACCGGCTGTAAAACTCAGACCGGCTGTAAAACTGGGTATTGAAGTACTTGTAGAAGAGAAGCGAGATCTAATCTGGGGTAAAAGGGTCGGTTTGGTTACTAATCCTACTGGTGTGGACAGCAATCTGTGTCCAAGTGCTGACCGCATTGCCTTGCTTCCTGGTGTTGAACTTAAGGCTTTATTTGGCCCTGAGCACGGCATCCGGGGCGGGGTACATGGAACAGTGGAAGGAAGTAAAGACCCAAAAACAGGTATAATCGTTTACAGTCTTTACGGAAAAACCCGAAAACCAACCCCAGAAATGTTGAAAAACATTGATGTCCTGATATTTGATATTCAGGATATTGGTACAAGATCCTACACCTATATCTCTACAATGTACTACTGTATGGAAGCTGCGGCTGAACATAAGATTAAATTCATCGTCCTCGACAGGCCCAATCCCATAGGTGGATGGGTTGTAGGTGGTCCTGTTCTTGACCCAGAGTTCAAGTCTTTCATTGGAATAGCTCCAATAGCCTATGTCCATGGAATGACCATAGGGGAACTCGCAACATATTTTAACAAGGAGTGCGAGATTAATTGCGACCTGAAAGTTGTGAAGATGCAGGGCTGGAAAAGGGACATGGCTTGGAGAAACACTGGTCTTGTCTGGACTCCAACGTCACCCCACGTTCCTGAAATGGACACAGCATTGTTTCTTCCCATTACGGGCATAATGGGAGAGCTCCCGATAGTAAATATTGGAGTTGGTTATACCTTGCCATTCAAACTGGTTGGCGCTCCCTGGATAAATGCAGAAGAATTTTCAAAAACATTAAATGCATTGAAGCTATCCGGGGTTTATTTTCAACCAATGTATTTCAAACCCTACTATCTCCACCATAAAGGCGAGTTGTGCCAAGGAGTCAGGGTAATCATTACCGATGAAAGAACGATTAAACCTGTTGCTGTTGGATACTACATCATGGGTACTCTGATGAAGATGTACCCTGATAAATTCAATTTCAAACTGGAGAGTGTTCAGAAGCGGAAAAGGATGTTCGATTTAGCGAACGGCACAAACAAGATACGATTTATGCTGGAGAAGGGCGTTCCTGCGGAAAAAATTGTCCAAAGTTACCAGCGCGACTTAGAGCAATTCAAGAAGAAAAGAAAAAAATATTTATTCTATGATTAGGTCAGTCGGCTTAATCGATTAGTAATTCAGGTGGAGACTTGTTCTCCACCTTTTTTTATTTTATCAAAGTAAAAATATATGCTTTCAAACAACTTTGTAGAAAAAAACTGTCGGAGTGTGTCTAAGGTCTATCCTCTGACAATTTGCATCTTTTACAACTACAACAGACTTATACAAAAACTTGACAGATATTTTTTAATATGGTATCTTCTAAAAAATAGTTCTTTGAGAACTGAATATAAGACAATTCAAGAAAGGAGTGATGAATTATGAAAAGTTTGAGGAAATCAAAAGGGTTTAATCGGCTCGACCTATTGCTTGTTATTGTAGCCATTTTGATGATTTTTTTCATCATTGGAACCATCATGTTTGTAAGATCCGGCGTCTCTCTGTACCGCAGGAAGTCTTCACAAGCTGAAGACTTCACTCAGAAGTTCATTCAAGGGTGGAATGGCTGGGTTGTGAGGGAACGCGTGCCCGCTTCAGTAGGTGGTCACCTTCACTACTTCATTCTTGAGAATTCAGAAACAGGGGAAGTCAAACGCGCAATGGTAGGTGACAAAACCTTTATCAGGTACAAAGAAGGTGAAACAATTGGGGCAAGCGGAATAGGTAGTAAACCATAGTGAATTGGTCTTCAATTTTTAGGACTGATGTTGTATAAATATCAGTCCCTTTTTTTAATATGGAGGAAAATAACAGAGAAATAACAGAGACGAGGTCTCTGTGGGTAAATATTTTACATATGTAAAATAGTCGTGGAAGTGAAAAACTAAAAAAAAGAGGACTTACTAATATCGTAAGTCCTATATGAGATAGAATCAAAATTTTATTCCATTTGTGCTCTTTGTTTTGTCAAAAAATAAACACAGGCAGCACTTAAGGCATTAAGCCGTTTCTTCGTTAGGTAAAACTTTGGTCTTTCAATCGTTGTTATTCTTATCGTGTTGTTTTTTTTATCAGGCCAGCATAGAAATAAGCCGAAATTATGCCTTGCAATAGCTCGTTGCTTAATCCACATCCTTATTCCTTTCTTAGTGTTGGCAACAAACACCTTGAAATTTTTAGTCATTACTACGAAAACTTCTTCTTTTCCATTACCGCTAAATCTTGAACGAGCCATAAGTAATTCCTCCTTTTCTATCTTTTAAGTTTCTTTCCAATGTCCTCACGGACTGAAATTTCGCAAAGATTAAAATATAGCTTTTTTCATCTCCTTTCCTTTCTGATATTTTTTATTTTTTAAGGTTCAAAAATGATATTTATTATTTATTTACAATATATCAGAATACTAATTTTTTGTCAAATTCAAAAGTGGTTCTAGTGCCGCGGGTGGAACTCGAAAAGTTGCCCGAAGGCATTACCTCCTCACTTCGCTCGTCGCAATTCGGGAGGTTGGATTCTCGCCACATCCTCATCCAAAATGAAAATTTGTAAGCACTTCCAGCGCTTAAAGTTTCCATTGTGCCGCGGGTGGGACTCGAACCCACACAGGATTTCTCCTATACGATTTTGAATCGTACGCGTAAACCAATTCCGCCACCGCGGCAGATAATCTATTCTGTGGCAGATAATTTATTCTGCCATATTTTTTTCAAATTGGCAATCTTTGTTAGAACATTTTATTTTTTTTCCTTTTTCAACCAGCAAAGAACCGCATTTGGGGCATTTTTCTCCGGTTGGTTTATCCCATAAGGCAAAGTCGCATTTCGGAAAGCGGTCGCAGCCGTAAAATACTTTTCCTTTTTTAGTTCTTTTTTCAACCATATTGCCTTTATTACATTTCGGGCATTTTATCTTGAGAGATTTTTCTTCTAAGGATTCGGTGTATCTACATTTTGGAAATTTAGAACAAGCGTAAAATCTCCCAAATTTCCCCAGGCGAATTAGCAGGGGAGCGTCGCATTTTGGGCATTTTTTTCCGGTCGGTTTTTCAGTAATGTCCTTTTTAGAAACTTCCTGATATTTTTTCTGAAGATTCTCTTCAAATGGCTTATAAAAGTTTTGGCAAATCTTAGTCCATTTTTCTTTTCCTAAAGCAATTCTATCTAAATCCTCTTCCATTTCAGCAGTAAATTTAATATCTACAATTTTTGAAAAGTGTTTTGCCAAAAGATCATTAACCACTGTTCCGATTTCAGTAGGAAAAAATTTCCTTTGTTGGTCTTTTTCAACATAATTTCTTTTTTGAATTGTTGATAATGTCGGAGCATAAGTTGAAGGACGGCCAATTCCATTTTCTTCTAAAGTTTTAATTAAAGTGGCTTCGCTATATCTGGGAGGCGGCTGGGTAGAGTGTTGAGAGGGGATTAGTTTTATAAGTTTTAGGATTTCTTCTTTTTCTAAAACGGGTAGTTCATTTTCTTTGAATTTGATAGGGTAAACTTTTAGAAATCCATCAAATTTTAACATTTGGCCAGCAGCCCGAAAAGTATAATTTCTGGCCAAAATTTCTATTGAAGTAGAATCAAAAATAGCTTGGGCCATTTGTGATGAAATAAATCTTCGCCAGATAAGGTCATAAAGGCGATATTGATTGTTATCCAATTTGGCTTTTAATTTTAAGGTATCAGGGGTTTTGCTTGCAAGGGTCGGTCTTATTGCCTCGTGGGCTTCTTGAACTTTGCCTTTTGCCTTATATTTTCTAAAAAAACCAGCCCGATATTCTTTGCCAAAATTACTTTCAATAAATTTTTTAGCAGCAAATAGAGATTGTTGAGAAAGATTTAAAGAATCTGTTCGATGGTAGCTAATGTGTCCTTTTTCGTAGAGTTGTTGGGCAATCTGCATAGTAAATTTTGCTGGAAATCTGAATCTTTTCCAGGACTCTTGCTGTAAGGTGCTGGTAGTGAAAGGCGGCAGAGGATTCTTTTTTATTTCTTTTTTTTCAATTCTTTCAATTTTGTATTCAGCTCCTTTTAGGCCTTTAGTAATTTTATCCGCTTCTTTTTTTGATTTAATTCCAAACTTAGGAATTGTTTTTTCACCTTTTTTGACCAAAGTCGCTTCAAATCTATTGATTTCCGAAATCGATAGATTGGAGTGAGTTTTGAGTTTGAGGAGTGTGGCGACGATTGACCAATATTCTGTTGGTTTAAAATTTTTAATTTCTCTTTCTCTTTCTACCACCAATCTTACCGCAACCGATTGAACCCTCCCGGCAGATAATCTTCTGGCCACTTTTTTCCACAGAAATGGCGAAAGTTTGTAACCAACGATTCTATCTAAGATTCTTCTTGCCTGCTGGGCATTAACTAAATTGATATCAATTGGTCTGGGATTTTTCAAGGCCTCTTCAATGGCAGATTTGGTAATTTCGTGAAAAACAATTCGTTGAGGATTTTTTAAATCAAGGACCTGGCTGAGATGCCAGGCAATAGATTCTCCTTCTCTATCTTCATCGGTGGCGATTATGGTTTTCTCTGTTTTTTGCGCCTCTTTTTTTAAATTTAAGATAATTTTTTTTGATTTTGAGGGAATAACGTATTTTGGTTTGAAGTTATGCTCAACATCAATCCCAAGTTCATCTTTTGGCAGATCTCGGATATGCCCAAAAGAAGACAGAACCCTATATCCCGGCCCTAAGAAGCGTTCGATTGTGTGAGATTTCGTTGGACTTTCTACTATTATAAGAACCTGCTCGCTAACGCTCGCAGAACCTTGATTCGCTAAGGTATCATCATATAATCTTGAATTAAGCTGCATAAAATTTCTAATTTCTAATTATTTCTCAGCGCGATAGCCCATAAATATTGCTCCCTAAATTTCTTATTCTTCCTTTTATTTCTAAAACAGTAAGAATACTGGCTACTGTCGCTGCCTTTAATTTTGTTTTCTCAATAATCTTGTCAATCCCTAAGGTCTCTTCTTTTAGAGTATTTAAAATTAGATTTTCTTCAAGGGTTTGGGGTCCGTCTCGGCTTAGCGGTGGCGGAGTTAGTAAACCCGCCTGCAACGTTTCGTCCGCTCGCAGCGATGCAGCATCTTCGGGCGAGCGTAACGATGCGGGCAGGTTTAATTCTTGCAAAATATCATTAGCATTGTCAACTAACTTTGCCCCTTTTTTTATTAAGATATGAGGACCCTGAGAGTTTAAAGCATAGATTGGACCAGGTATAGCGAAAAGTTTTCTTTTTTGGGAAAGAGCATAATTTGCTGTAATTAAAGCCCCGCTTTTTTCTTTAGCTTCAACTACTAAGGCGCCTAAAGAAAGGCCAGAAATTATTCGATTTCTGTCAGGGAAAGTAAAGCGGCTGCCCGGAGTCCCCGGAGGATATTCTGAAATCAGGCAGCCCCCTAATTCAACGATTTTGTTAGCTAATTTGATATTTTCTTTTGGATAAATACTTTTTTCATCAAGGCCTGTGCCGAGTACAGCGATTGTTCTTTTTCCTTGTTCAACTACGGCTGTATGAGCAAAAGTATCAATTCCCGGAGCCAAGCCGCTAACGATAGTAATTCCTGCTTCAGCCAAGTTTCCAGCAATTTCCAGAGCTACTTGTTTTCCATAAGAAGAACATCTTCTTGTTCCCACTATAGCAAAACAGAGTTCATTAGATTTTATCTCTCCCTTAAAATAAAGGGTTTTCGGCACCTTCTTAATTTCTCTTAGTGCTTTCGGGTAGTTTTTATTTTCTATTGTTATTTTTTTTATGTCCTTTTCCATATCTTAATAAAATTTGACATTTTTATCTAAATATGTTAAATCAGAAATGTAGAAATTAGTCCTTTTAAAAAATGAAATGACGCAGGAAGGAGGTAGAAATTATGGATTTGGAAAAACAAGAACTGTTGAAAAATATAGTTCCCAAATTAGCCCGAAAATTTGGTGTTGGAGAAAGGGAAGTTTGGGAACTGTTGAAGAATCAGAAAAATTACCTTAACTCTCTTTTCTTAAGAAGAAATAAATCTAAGATTCGTCAGCGAACCAACAAATGGTTGAAAAAGTATTCTTCTAAATTTCCGGAATGGAATTTAGGAAGGTACAAAGATATTTATTCTTCCATTAAAACTTCCGACCCTATCTATTATCAACTCGTCTATTTAACCTGGCTTACCGACATTTTGTATTCCAAACAACTGAGGAGATTATGGAACTGGGAAGAAGAGCTGAGGAAACCACAATTGACTTTCTGGCAATGTTTTTTAAGATGTTTCAAAAAACTATGGAGGAGGAGGTAAGATGGCTAAAATAACAGAACCGGCTATTAATGAGATAAGAAAAAAATTAAATAGGGGATATAGAAATTTTGGAGGAATTATTATCGATGGCAATCTGTTGTTCTCAAATATAACGATTAAAGGGAAACAGGAACTAAATTTCTCAGAGGCGACCTTCGGGGGTAATCTAAGTTTCTCAAGGGCTGTCTTTGAGGGCGACCTATTTCTTATAAAAACGACCATTATGGGTAGCTTGGATTTTTCAACTAAGAAAGGACCAAAAAGAATTTTCGTAGACCCACAAATGGCACAATTCATTCATTACGCCGCTCCAACTGTCCCCTTAATAGTCGTTTAATAGTAGTTGAAGAACAGAGACAAAGATAAGATTTCCATTACCCCAAGAGTTGGTTAAGTAATTGCCAACTCTTTTTTTATCTACTAAATGTTGAATTTTTGCATTGCTTTTTCTATTCCCCCCTTGATTGCCAGTTTGATTGCTTGACAGCTTTGTCTAATTACTTCTTTTACAATTTTTTCTTCTGATTTTTCGAATTTTTGAAGAACGAATTTTTCAACATTTAAATTGTTCTTTGTTTGCTGTTCGCTGTTCGTTGCTTTAATCCCAACTCTTAATCTAACAAAGTTTTTTGTTCCTAACTCATCAATTATTGATTGCACTCCTTTATGTCCTGCTGACCCTCGCTTTTTAACAATTTTGATTTTCCCTAAAGGCAAATCAATATCATCATGAATAATAATTAAACTTTTGTTTGAAAATTGAAAATTGAAAATTGCCTTTACTGCTTTACCGGAATTATTCATAAATGTCTGGGGTTTAACTAAAATAATTTCTTTTTTGACAAAAAATTCTTTAGAAATTAAAGCATTAAATTTTTTAGACAATTTAAATTCAGGCAAATCATTCTTTTTTCTAAATTCATCAATAATTTGAAAACCAATATTATGCCGGGTATTTTTATATTTTTTCCCAGGATTACCGAGACCGATAATAATTATCATAAGATTTTAATTAATTGTACCATATTATTAAAACTTGTCTCAGCTTTTTTAAATTTGGGGTTGTAAAAATTAAAAGATTTGATACAATAATACTATGAAAAAGTTTTTTGTTTTCATCTGGGAAATTTTTAAAATAACTATTATTGCCTTAGCAATAGTAATTCCCATTAGATATTTTCTGTTTCAACCTTTTTTTGTTAAGGGTCAGTCAATGGCTCCTAATTTTGAAACTGGCGATTATTTAATTGTTGATGAAATTTCTTACCGCTTTCAAGAACCCCAAAGAGGAGAAGTAATTATTTTTAGATATTCCCAAAAACCTTCTTATCGTTTTATTAAAAGAATTATTGGCCTTCCCGGGGAGATAGTGGAGATTAAAGAAGGCAAGGTAATAATTTATAAAAACAATCAACCCCAAGTTTTAGATGAATCAGATTATCTTCCTTCTTCTGTAAAAACGCCGGGAAATATTTTAATTACCTTAGGTGAGGATGAATATTTTGTTTTAGGAGATAATCGAGCTTTTTCTTTTGATTCCAGGAGTTTTGGCTTTTTGCCTGAGAAAGAAATTATTGGCCGGGTTTTTATCAGAGCCTGGCCCTTTGTTGATATTGTAAAATTTGAAGCCCCCGTTTATTAATATCAAATATCAAATATCAAATATCAAAATTACATATTAAAAATAAAAAATTTTAAATTTTGATTTGTCATTTTGATTTTTAATTTTAAGAAAAGCGATTATGAAAAGACCCAAATTTCAATCTCCAACCGGAATGCACGATATTTTACCGGAAGACCAGAGATACTTTCAGAGGATTTATGATGTAGTTTCTAATATCGCCGATTTTTATAGATTCGGAAAAATTGATACTCCGATTCTTGAAGAAACAGAGCTTTTTTCAAGAGGAATCGGATTGGCTACCGATATTGTAAGAAAAGAAATGTATAGTTTTAGAACCAAAGGAGGAGATTTTTTGTGCCTAAGACCAGAAGGAACGGCTTCAGTAGTTAGGGCTTATATTGAAAATGGTATGTATACCCGCCCTCAACCCTTGAAACTTTGGTATTTCGGTCCTTTTTTCCGCTATGAGCGTCCCCAGGCAGGTAGATATCGCCAATTTTGGCAATTTGGCTTCGAAGTTTTAGGGGAAAAAAGTCCGGTAATAGATGCTCAGATTATTCAAATTTTTTATAATATTTTAAAAGAACTTAGATTAAAAGATTTAATCGTAGAAATCAACAGTATTGGCGACGAACAATGTCGGCCCTATTATAAAAAACTTTTAAAAAATTATCTAAAATCAAGAGAAACCTCTTTATGCGCTGATTGTAGAAGAAGAATGAAAGAAAATGTTTTGAGGGTTTTAGATTGTAAAAAAGAAAAATGCCAAGCCGTAGTAGCTGAAGCGCCTCAGACACTCGATCATCTTTGCGAGGAATGTCATAAGCATTTCAAGGAAGTTTTGGAATTTTTAGATAAGATTGAAATACCTTATAATCTTAATCCTCGCTTAGTTAGGGGTTTAGATTACTATACTAAAACTGTTTTTGAGATTTTCTCTGGATTGTCTAAAAATACCCAAGGTGCTCAGGACGCTTTACTGGGAGGGGGAAGATATGATAAATTGGTTAAACTTTTGAGAGGGAAAGATACGCCGGCTTGCGGTGGGTCAGCTGGAATAGAAAGAATTATAAATTTAATGAAAGTTCAGGATATAAAGTTTCCAGAAGTTATCCAACCTCAGATATTTTTAGCTCAATTAGGTATTTTAGCAAAAAGAAGAAGCTTAAAACTTATAGAAGATTTTAGAAAAGCAAAATTAAGGATTACTGAATCTTTGGGAAGAGGTTCTTTAAAGGCTCAGTTAAATCGGGCTGACCGGATGGGAGTAGAATATACCTTAATTCTTGGACAGCAAGAAACAGTGGAGGAAAAAATTATAATCCGTGATATGAAGACGGGAAAGCAAGAGACAGTAAAATTAGATGAGATAGTAAAAAAGATGAAGAAGAAACTTAAGAAATAATAATGGAAAATTGTATTTTTTGCAAAATTGCAAATAAAAAAATGCCTTCGGAAATTGTTTATGAGAACGATAAAATTATTGTCATTAAAGATATTAATCCCAAAGCCCCTGTTCATCTTTTGATTATTCCTAAAAAGCATATTCCCTCAGTAGATCACCTAAAAATTCGAGATAAAACATTAATGGGAGAATTAATTTTGACTGCTCAGAAAATAGCCAGAGAGAAAAATTTACAAGGTTATAGATTAGTAATCAACGTTGGCAGAGGAGGTGGTCAAATAATCGGCCACTTGCATTTACACTTATTAAGTGGAAAACTAATAAAACTACCCTAAAACAATGAACAATGAACAATGAACAAAATAAATTAGATACTGTTCACTGTTCACTATTCGCTGACTTATGGCTTTAGAAATAAAAAGAGAAGGAAAAGAAACATCACAAAGTTTAATCCGTCGCTTTTCAAAGAGAATAAAACAAAGCGGGATTTTGCTTCAGGCAAGAAAAATTCGTTATAAAAGAAGACCGAAAAGCAGCCAAATGAAAAAAAGAGCAGCCTTGAGAAAAGAAGAGTTAAAAAAAGAGTATGAGAAGTTAGAGAAAATGAGAAAAAGGTAATAAAACTAATGGGGAACTTAAAACAAAAAATTCAGATTAACCTTAATCAAGCCATTAAAAGAAGAGACGAACTTACTTGCTCTACTTTACGAGTGCTTTTAGCCGTTATTTTAAATAAGGAGAAAGAAAAGAGATATAAAATTGTTAAGGAAAAGCCGGAGTTAACAGAAAAAGAACTTGTTGAAAAATCTGAGTTGATAGAGGAGGAGATAATTGAAGTTATTGTTTCCGAGATTAAAAAAAGGAAAGAGGCGATTTTAGAATTTGAAAAAGGGAAAAGGGAAGACCTGGTTAAAAAAGAAAAAGCAGAGATTGAGATTTTAGAAAAATATTTGCCAGAACAGCTTTCAGAAGAAGAACTTAGAGAATTAGTCAAAGAAGTCATTAAAAAAACCGGGGCAAAAGAAATAAAAAATATGGGAAAGGTAATGAGCGAGATAATGCCAAGAGTTAAAGGAAGAATGGAGGGGAGCTTAGTTTCAAACATTGTAAAAGAACTATTATCCCAATGATTGAAGTTAATAATTTAACCACTAGTTCTATTGATGAGGAATTTTTAAAGAGGGTTGCGCAAATTGTTTTAAAAAGCGAGAATAAAGAAGAGATAGGGCTATCTATTGTTTTTATTGGACAAGGAAAGATGAGAAAACTGAATAAACAATATCGGGGCAAGAATAGGGTGACAGATGTATTGGCTTTTAGCCAAAAACTAAAAACTAAATTTATAAAACCTCTAGGGGTAAAAGAAGGATTGGGGGAAGTGGTTATTTGTCTCAGAGAAGTTAAGAAAAATGCTAAAAAATATAATTCAAGATTTGAAAGAGAATTAGGTCGGGTTTTAATCCATGGGATTTTACACCTTTTGGGATATGACCATGAGAAATCAGAAATAGAGGCAAAAAAAATGGCGGAAAGGGAAGAGTATTATTTATCGCAAGTTTAAATTATGGCTAATTCTCATATCGTTACTGCTTTGGACATTGGTTCGGGCTCAATAAAAATTCTTTCTGTTTTTAAAAAAACTGGCAAGTCAGATTTTGAAGTTTTAGGACAAGCCCAAAAAACTTCTTTTGGGATAAGAAAAGGCGTGGTAGTTGATGTTGCTAAGATAGCAGAAGTTATTTCTTCCTTGAAAATGGAAGTTCAGCAGGACTGCGGCAAGAAAATCAATGATGTTTATGCAAGTCTTGGAGGAAGTCATATATTTTGTATTTCTTCCCAGGGATTAATCTCTGTTTCTCGAGCCGATCAAAGAATTTCAGAGGAGGACATTGACAGAGTTCTACAAGCTGCTCAAACCTTTTCTTTACCTTCAAATAAAGAGATTATTAGTGTTTTCCCTAAAGAATTTATTGTTGATAACCAAGAGGGTGTCAAAGAAGCCGTAGGAATGCAGGGAGTGAGGTTAGAGGCAGCCGTATTAGTTCTTTGTGGCTTTTCTCCTTATGTAAAAAACTCTAGCCAGGCTATTTCGAATTCTGGTTTTCGGATTAATGCTTTAATTCCCACCCCTTTAGCTAGTGCTCGAGCAGTAATGACTCCTCGAGAGAGAGAATTGGGAGTTTGTGTTTTAGATATTGGAGCAGGGACCACCGGGATGGCTGTATTTGAAGAAGGAAATTTAATTCACTCTGCTATTTTTCCAGTTGGCTCGGGTCATATCACCAGCGATATCGCTATTTGTCTTAAAACAGATATTGATACCGCGGAGAGGGTAAAATTAGAGTTCGGCAGCTGTAAAGTTTTTTCTCGGTCCTCCAAAAAGCCTAAAAGGACTGAGAGAAAAATAAAAATTGAATCTCTCCCTGGAGATGTTGAGTCCGGGATTGAGGAAGAGCCGCTTATTTTTTCTCTAAAAAGATTAACTGAAATTATTGAAGCCAGGATTTCTGAAATTTTTGACTTGACAAATAAAGAGTTGAAAAAAATTTCTCGCCAAGGATTGCTTCCAGCAGGAATAATTTTAACTGGAGGGGGAGCAAAGATGCCCGGAATTATTGATTTGGCAAAGAAAGATTTAAAATTACCTTGTCGAATTGGAACCCCCAGAGGAGCTCCTACCTTTCAAAAAGACCCTAGTTTTTCTACCCTTTATGGTTTAATTTTAAAAGGGAATGATTTAGAAGAAGAAGAGGAGTTCTCAGGGTTTGGAGCAAGAATTAAAGATATGTTTAAAAGAATATTAAGAAGTTTTAAACCATGACTTCAAATACAAAAATTAAAGTAGTTGGAATTGGAGGCTCAGGAACAAATGCTATTTCTCGGATGATGAAGTGTAAAATTAAAGGGGTAAAATTGATTGCCCTAAATGCTGATATCCAAGACCTTCAAAAAACTAAGGCCCATCAAATGATTCGCATTGGAAGAGAACTAACCAAGGGCTTGGGGACAGGTATGAATCCTGAAATTGGAAGAAAGGCAGCGGAAGAGCAAAGAGAAGAAATTGAACAAGCTTTGAAAGATACAGATATGGTTTTTATTACCTGCGGACTTGGAGGAGGTTGTGGTTCTGGAGCTTCTCCGGTTGTGGCTAGGATTGCTAAGAGATTGGGTGCCTTGACAATTGCCGTGGTTACCAAACCTTTTTCTTTTGAAGGAATTCAGCGAATGGAAATTGCTGAAAATAGCCGAAGAAAACTAAAAGAAAACGTTGACGCTTTAATCGCTATTTCCAATGATAGATTACTCTCGACTTTAGAACCAAATACCACAGTTTTAAATGCCTTTTGGATTTGTGATGAAATTTTAAGACAAGCTGTCCAGGGAATTTCTGATTTGATTGTTCTCCCCGGAATAATTAATATTGATTTTGCTGACGTTAAGGCAATTATGAAAGATTCTGGTTCTGCCTTGTTTGGAATAGGAAAAGCAAAAGGCCAGGAGCGAGCCAGAGAAGCAGCTCAAAAAGCTCTTCGTTCCCCTTTGCTTGATGTTTCTTGTAGGGGAGCCAAGGGGATTTTATTTAATGTTTCGGGAGATGAAGATGTTAGTCTTTCCGAGGTGGATGAGGTAGCTAAAATTATTACCCAGGAAGTTTCTCCGTCGGCGAAAATAATTTTTGGGGCAATTCAGAACGAGAAATTAAAGAAAGGAGAAATAAAGGTGACGGTGGTTGCTACTGGATTCTAGAGCCTCAGAGGCTAATAGCAGATGACAAAATCAAAGATATTTTTTTATTTTTGTCTTTCCTTTATTTCTGGAATTTTTCTGAATTCAGTAATCGCCCAGCTGGGTTTTCTTGCCCCGCACCTATTTATAGGTGCGGGGTTAATTTTAGGAATAATCTTGATTTCTGTTTTGTGGAGATATAAAAAATTAGTTGTAATTGGTTTCTGTTTAATTTTTTTAATTTTAGGAGCTTGGCGCTACCAGATAGCCGAATTACAATTTACAAGGTCTGAATTCAGACAATATAATGACTTAGAGAAAGATGTTACTTTAATAGGAACGGTTGTCAAAGAGCCGGACATCAGGGAAAAAAGTATAAAATTAACCATAGAAGTCAGCCAAATCCAGGACGAGACCCGTCCTCGCCCTATTGACGGGAAGGTTTTAGTAACTACTAACCGTTATCCTGAATATCAATATGGAGATAAATTAAAAATTAAAGGGAAATTAAAAATCCCTCCTGTTTTTGAAGATTTTAATTATAAGGATTATTTAAAAAAAGAGGGGATTTATTCTCTAATCTATTTGCCAAAAATTGAACTATTAGAAAGAAAGAAAGGTAGGGGTTTGACCTCTACAATGTATGCTACTTCTGCAATATATGCTAAAGTACTACTTTTTAAGAATAAATTAAGAAAAAGTATTTACCAAAATCTTTCTCCTCCCCAGAGTTCAATTTTAGGAGCAATGATTTTGGGAGATAAAAGCAGAATACCAGAAGATTTAAAAGAAAAATTAAATATTGCCGGCGTTAGACACATTACTGCTGTTTCTGGAATGCATGTTGCTATTTTGACTACTATTTTAATGTCTTTATTGCTCGGTTTGGGCTTTTGGAGAGGTCAGGCGTTTTATCTTTCAATCATTCTTATTTCTCTTTTTATTATTATGACTGGACTTCAGCCCTCAGGAATTCGAGCCGGAATAATGGGAGGATTGTTTCTTTTGGGCCAAAAAATTGGAAGAAAGTCAATTAGTTCCAAAACAATAGTAATGGCAGGGGCTTTAATGTTAGCAGTAAATCCCTTGCTTTTATTAGACGATGTTGGTTTTCAACTTTCCTTTTTAGCAGTGATGGGAATTATTTATTTGACGCCTATTTTTAATGATTGGTTAAAATTTATTCCTAAAAAACTTACCACTTTCAAAAACATTTTGGCAATGACTTTAGCTGCTCAAATTTTTACTTTGCCAATTTTAGTTTATAATTTTGGAAGAATTTCTTTAGTGGCTCCTTTAACTAATATTTTAATTCTTCCCTTTCTTTATTGGATTATGCTTTTCGGATTTATTTTTGGCTTGGCCGGGATGTTTTGGCAGTTCTTGGGTTGGATTTTATCTTTTCCTTGCTGGTTTTTACTAACCTATCTAATAAAAATAGTAGATTTCTTTTCTCAATCCTGGGCCGCGAAAACCATTGAAAGCGTCCACTGGCTTTGGCTGATAATTTCATATTTAATTTTGGGCTTTATTGTCTGGCATTTAAATAAAAGAGAAAAATTAAAATTCCTAAATTATTAAAATGTTCAAGACCCGACCTTGAACAAAAATTTGACAAGGATTGCAGAGGGATTAAAATAAGAACCATGAGATGCTTCGCATCTCAGAACCTTGTTTCGCTAATGTATAATCATTTAGTCTTAAAATAAAGATAGAAAAAATATCTACAAAAAATGAATGAAGAATTAATAAAATATTTAGATAAGAAATTTGGTAAAATTGATGAGAGATTCAATAAAGTTGAAGAAGGTATTGAAAAGACGAAAATAAATGTGGGGGCAAATAGAACCAATGTTTTGGTTGGTTTCAAAGAAGCCAAAGAAGAACGAGTTAAGATTAAAACAAGAATTGATGAAACATATAATTCCGTTGATGGATTTATTAAGATAGTTACAAAACTTGAAGAT
>CAYMJA010000003.1:29808-68192 GCA_964391095.1 uncultured Candidatus Saccharibacteria bacterium | reverse complement strand
GTAGGACGACGGATTCTGGCTCCGTTAATCTAGGTTCGAGTCCTAGTCCCGCAGCACTCAATTTTTGAACTCAAAATTAACTACCCATCGTGGACGTTAGAACTTTTTGTGATTTTTTAGTAAGATAAAAGTATGAGAAAAAGAAAGATTATAGGATTACAAAGAAAGAAAGTTAAGTTAGTCTCTTATAGTTCAGGGTGGGAAAAACTATACAAAAAAGAGGAGAAATTACTTCGCAATGCAGTTAAAAAGTATTTAGAAGATATTCAGCATATAGGAGGAACTGCAATCTCTGGGGTTAAGGCTAAACCGATAATTGATATTATTATAGGGGTGAAACGTCTTGAGGACGGAAAGAAACTTATTAAACCACTTAAGAAATTAGGTTACGAATATAAGAAGAACGCAGCGGGTATAAAGGGAAGGCATTTTTTTGTAAAAGGTAGCGAAAAGAACAGGACCCATTATATTCATGTAGCTAAACTGAATGGGAGGTTTTGGAAAAACTGCATAGTTTTTAGAGATTATCTTCGGGAGCAAAAAAGAGCCGTTGAGGCATATAATGAATTAAAGGAAAAATTGGCAAAAAAATATAAAGATAACCGTGATAAATATACAGCTAAGAAAAGTTATTTTATTCAGAAAATAATAAAAAAAGCTGAGAAGCATTAAGCGACGGGCGTTAGTTCTGGGATATAAACATAATTATTTAACTTCTGAAATATAGTTCTAACGCTGTCCACGGTGGCCAGCCCGAATAATTAGATACAAACTCAACATTTCTTATCGAAGGGCCGAAAGGCCCGCTTTTTTATTTTCCTACATAAGATTGATTTTTCTGAAGAATAATGTAAAATCACAATATCAATCAAGTACCTTGAAAATTTTATTGGATTGAAATTCAGACAAACGAAAGGAGAAGAAACAATGAGAATAATCGGGATCGATTTAGGGAAAATAAGTTTTACAGCCGTTTGGTTAGAAAAACAGAATGGCGATAGCAATTGGAAGATTAGAGATACTTTTTGGCAAGCCCATCAGCAAGAAATAGAGAAAATTTGGCAGGGACTGAAAACCAGATGGCGGATTAGCGGCAGAGACCAGATAGTGGCAACTGGCAAGTATCGCGATGCCTTATCTTTTCCGCGAGTTGTCGAAATGGTGACCCAAAAAGAAGCTGCCAGTTTTCTTTATCCTGGTCAAGATGTGACTTTAATCAGATTGGGTGGCGGCGGTTTTTCAGTTCTCAACATTAAATCCTCTGGGCAAACCGAGTTTAGACAGAATCCTCGTTGCGCAGCCGGAGTCGGTAGTTTTTTAGACCAGATTATGGCCAGAGTTGGATTAGATGTTCTCAAAGCCGATGAATTAGTTGGGGACATTCAAGGAGAAGAGATTACCAGGCGCTGTGGAGTAACAATGAAAACTGATTTTACTCATTTATTGAACACCCTCCATCCATTAAAGGAAGTAGTGGCTGGATTACTGGATTCTTCGGCTAAAAGCGCTGTAGAATTGGCTTTAAAGGGCGAAATTTCTCCCCGAGTTTTAATTATCGGCGGACTCTCGAGTTTGAAACGGATTACTAAAACCATTCAAGAGAGTTTACCCCCAGAAGTTAAGGTAGAAGTATCTCCCTATTCTCTTTATTTTGAGGCGCTGGGAGCGGCTTTAATCGGAAAAAGAATAAGAGAAGACAAAAATTTTATTCTGCCTCAAGTCCGGGTTGAGGAATCACCCTTGGTTTTTCTTCCCAGCTTAAAAGATTCCTTGAATTTAGTAACTAAAATTGAATCTCCAGAATACAAGGAATCTCTGTTGATTAATTCACCAATTATGGGACTGGATATCGGTTCAACCGGTTCCAAGTTAGTAATTTTTGACCAAATTCCTGTTTTTGAGGTCTATGTGGAAACCAAAGGTCAGCCAATTGAGGCAGCCAAAGATTTAATCCGAAAAGTTCCTCAGAGATTTTTTAATCAGATTAGGGCTATTGGCTGTACTGGCTCGGGCAGAGATATTGTCTCAAATCTCTTAAAGGCATCTTTGCCTGAGAAGGACCATCAGCGAATTTTTGTTCTTAATGAAATTGCCGCTCACGCCCAAGGTGCTCATTATTACGACAAGGAAGTAGATACGGTAATCGATATTGGCGGACAAGACGCCAAGTTCACTAAATTGGAGGTAGGCCGAGTTATTGACTCTTGTATGAATACTGTTTGTTCGGCAGGTACTGGTTCCTTTTTAGCTGAGCAACTTCAGCTTTTAGGAATTAGAGATATCGAAGAGCTTGGCCGAATAGCTTTGGAGTCCCCTCGAGCTGTTGATTTAGGGCAACATTGCGCAGTTTTTATTTCTGAGCAGATTGACGAAGCTAAACGAAAAGGGGCTAAACTTCCAGAAATAGTTGCTGGTCTATATTATTCAATTGTTCAGAATTATAACAATCGAGTAAAAGGATTAAGAGATTATGGTAAAAAAATCTTTCTTCAGGGAAAACCGGCTGAAAATCTGGCTTTAGCCTGCGCTTTAGCCAAAGTGACTGGAAATCCAATTATTGTTCCTCCTTCTCCGGGCACTCCCGGGGCTTTAGGAATTGCTCTTTTAGCAAAAAGAGAATTGGCTGAAAACCCTGTTAAAGAAATCCCTCTTAACTTGAACCCTTTTCTTGGGAGCCAGATTTTAGAGAAAAAGGAATTTCGCTGTCAATCCAAAGACGGTTGTCTGGTCGGGAATTTATGTCCGATTCAGGTAATTACGGTAAAAACAGGTTCTAAAAAGAAAAAGTTTTTCTGGGGTGGAGCTTGCGACAAATATGAGAAAAGAACAGGCAAGAATCCAGTTTTCGCCAAAGCCCCCCGTCCCTTTATTGAAAGAGAGAAACTGATTATGGGTTTTTGGAACAAAGAATCAGATTTAGAAAGGACGGTTGCTATTCCTCGCGGCTTAGAAGTTGAAGAGATATTGCCTTTAGCTATTACTTTTTTCCAGGAATTGGGATTTAGAGTTAAACTTCAAGAATCCCTAAATCTAAGAACTTTGGAAAAAGGAGCCAAGCTCTGTCAGGCAACTTTTTGCGCCCCTCTCCAGCTTTTGGCTGGCCAAGCTAAACTTCAGGAAAATGAGGATTTCGTCTTTTTGCCCAAGATTATTGAGATTGCAGGACTGGTTGCCGACCCGGACAAGAAACGTTGTTATGTTTGTCCTTTATCCCAAGCTATGCCAGACCTGTTTTCTCCAAAACTCTCAAACATTGTTCTCCAGCCATTATTGAATTTTAAAAAGGGATACAAGGAGAATAGAAAGGAATTTCTGAAGATGGGTCCTCAGCTTAATTGCTCTCATAAAGCAGTGTCTTCTGCTTTTGATAAAGCAGTTGAAACCCAAAAAGAATTTGAAGATGCTTGTCGCGAGATAGGAAAAAAGGCCTTAGAATTTGCCAAGAAGAACAGAATACCGGCAGTGGTAATGTTAGGTCACCCCTACATTATCAACTCTTCTTTGCTCTCTGCCGGGATACCCGAAACTATTCAGGCAAATGGAGCCGTAGCTATACCGGCTGGGTGCTATCCCCTGGACAGCCAGAATTTTCTATTTCAAGATATGTATTGGGGTTATGGACAACTGCTATTACAAGCCGCTTGGCAAATAAGACGCCAGCCAGGGGTTTATCCGCTCTGGCTTTCAGTCTATTCTTGCGGTCCCGACAGTTTTCTGCTTCACTTTTTCCAGTATTTATCCCAGGGCAAACCCTATACAATCTTGGAATCCGATGCTTATACCGGTCAAGCCGGCTTTAAGACCAGAGTTGAGGCCTTTTTGTACGGGGTTAGGCATTATCAGCCGAAAAATAATGAAATTCTCACTGATTTCCAACATTTTGACAACCATCAAAGTTTGGCTCAAATTAAAGATAGCGGGTGTAAGGTATTAGTGCCCTGGATGGGAGAAAGCTCTAAGATCGCAGCAGCTATTTTAAAGTCGCTCGGGATGGAGAGTGAAGTTTTACCCTTAGGGAATCAAGAGAATTTAGAATGGGGCCGGAAATACACTTCCGGTAAAGAATGTCTGCCAATGATTATTACTTTAGGCGGCTTGCTTAAGTATTTGAAATCCCATCAGCAGGAGGATTTCTATTACTTTATGCCTCAAGCCGGCGGACCTTGCCGTTTTGGACAGTATCAACTATTGTTTAAAATCATCTTAGAAAAGCTTGGCTTGGCTGAAAGGGTGAAAATTATTTCTCCTACTTCGGAAACAGGTTACCAGTATCAGTTAGCATTAGGTCTGGCTACTATGGCTAAGACCTGGTCAGCAGTTGTCTTTACTGACTTTCTCAAGGATGCTTTATATGACATCCGACCGGAAGAAAAGATTCCTGGCATAACCCAAAAAGTATTTGACATTTATCTTAAAGAAGCAGAAGAATTGGCCTCAAAGAAAACTAATCACTGGTTTGGTTTGAAGAATCTATGGGGTTTTGAACTTTTGGCTGAAAAAGCAGCTGAGCACTTTCAATTGATTCCCAGAGACAGCAAAAAACAAGGAAAGCCGATAGTGCTGGTAACAGGTGAGATTTTCATCAGGTTAAACAGTTATGCTAACAACGAAGTGATTCAAGAGTTAGAGAATTTTGGTGTCAAAGCAAAACTCTCGCCATTTAGAGAATGGGTAAATTATGTTACTTATTTAAGGTCAAATAGAGAGACCTTAGTTAAAACGAGTAGGTGGAAGATGTATTTAACCCAGAGGTTCCAGCAAAAGATTGAACATAGGTTGTATCAGATTTTTGCCCGGGCTTTAGGATGGCCAGAAGACCACCAGGTGGAAGAAATTCTTGGGGTGGCTAAACCCTATCTTAGCAGACTTAAACCTGTGGGGGAAGCGGCTTTGACCATTGGATTACCCTTATTGCTCTGGCAAAAGAAAGAGATACAGGGAACAGTGGTTGTAGGTCCCTTTGAGTGTATGCCTTCCAGAATTGCTGAAACCCAGTTAAATCTTATTTCTCAGAGAACTGGTTTGCCAGTGTTAAATTTATCTTTCTACGGAGAATCCTTGGAAAGAGATACCCTGGAAAGTTTTATCTTGGATTTAAAAAAACAGACCACCAAAAATTAAATGGTGGTCTTTTTCTTTGTGTGTGCGGTACTAATTTGTTAAAATGTAAATATGACTAAGGAAAAATTTGAAGAAGTTGTTAAAGAGGGAATTAAGGCAATTCCTAAAAGATTTTTAGAAAAACTTAATAACGTTAACATTTGTATTGAAGAAGAACCTACTCCCTACCAATTAAAAAAACTAAAAGCCGAAAAGGGTTCTTTGATTTTTGGTTTGTACCAAGGTATACCTCAAACAAAAAGAGGGTATTATGGCCAAGTTTTACCTGATAAGATAACTATTTTTAGAGGACCTATCGAACAGGTTGCTCATTCTGAAGCAGAAATCAAAAAAATTGTTAAAAACACGATTTGGCACGAAATAGCCCATCATTTCGGGATGTCAGAAGAAAGAGTTAGAAAAGCCGAATCCCGTAAGAAAGTAAAAAAGTAGGGATCTGGTCCCTACTTTTTTCTCTGCTTTTTGTTGCTCTGTCAAAAATTTGACAAGTTTTAATATATTATGTATATTGTAGTTGGAACATTAACAAAAACCAAATAAGGATTAAAACAAGAAAGGAGGTGGAGAAAATGGAAGTATATGCAAGGTTCCCTGATGGAATAGGAGTCAGTGAGAAGGTTTTTTTGACTTTGGCAAAGTTTGCTCCAGATGGTCATTTAAGCGTTGTCGCTTTTGACCAGGGCAATTCAATTAAGAAACTATTAAGAAGCTTCTTTGCCAATGCTCGAGCCAAAAGTGGAAATCAGGAAATTTATCTGAAAGAGCCAAGAGACCTTAATTTTACACAGATAAGTCGAGTTTTTGCCAAAACTTTTGCCGGAATTCCCAATGCTGGATTATTCAATGACTTGGGCTATCTAAGTCCTGACTTCAGAGAATTACTCGGTCCTAAGACAATGCTCATTGGTAGGTTAGAAAACACAAACTTCCTATCTACAAGTGATGGACAGGGCTGGATTCCTCAATTAGGAGTTTCCCCGGAAGATGTTGTAGATAGAGTGGATGCCTTTAAAACCTTAGTCAAGATAAACCCTTGGCACAGAGAATCTTGGAAAGCGAGTTTAGATTGGCTTAAGGACATTTACGAGAGATGTCAAAAACTTGGCAAACCCCTTTTCAATGAGACGCGGTATATTCCTCGTAATGTATCGGAGATTGTTTTAGCAAAAAATCTTCCGAACACCCTAATAGAAATTGCTCGAGTCTTCAGCCCCTATGGTGATTTTTACAAAACCCAAGTTCCTCTATTATGGGTTCAAGAAGATGGAAACATTGTGAAGATTTCTTCTCCCAGGATTATTATAGAGACAGCTGAAGAAATGGCCAGAGTGGTCAACAGACCAATGCTCATCCTCAGCGCTGCCGTGGACTTCGAACAATACGCAGCTCAATATGCTTGTGTCTGTGACAAAGCCGCTGGTCCAATGTGCGGCCGAGCCTATTGGCAAGACCCATTTGCTGACCCGAAGGTTACTAATTGGTATGAGTTGCAAATAGCTCTTCAGAAAATTGCCATACCAAGAATGCTCCAGATTCAGGAACTGGCAAGGAGAATAAGCAAGCCCTGGTGGCATAAGTTCACCTGGCTCTCGGATGAAGCCAAAGATATGATTGAAACCTCCTAAAAATCAATTTAATGATTTAATGGCGGATATTTTCTCAAAAATACCCGCCTCTTTTTTTATTGAAAATTAAAATTGTCCGAAGTTTAACCTCAGACAACTGTACTATTTTTAATTCGTTGATATCCGGCGGACGTATTCACTGGTTTCAGTGTTGATTTCAATAGTATCTCCTTCTTTGATAAACAGGGGAACATTGATTTCTGCGCCGGTTTCTATAATAACGGTTTTATTGCCTGCTTGGGCTCTGTTTCCTTTAATTCCCGGCGGAGCTTGTTTCACTTTTAACTGGATTTTTATTGGTAGAGAGATATTAATTATTTTGTCTTTGAAAACTATCCCTTCAACAATCTGATTTGGCTTTAGAAATTTAACAACAGAGCCAACTTGCTCTCTGGTTAGATTAAATCTATTTGAAGGGTTTCCTTCCTCGCAGAAGAAAAATTTATCTCGATGGGAATATAAAAATTTGGCTTTTATTTTAGAAAGTTTAGTTTCTTCAAAGGTATCCGAGGGATGGAAGGTTTTTGAAATTATGGTTCCGGTAATTAGATTTTTCAATTTTACCTGTAATACCGAATGCCCCCTTGCTTTAAACATAGAAGAGGCCTCAATTATTTGATAGGGCTGATTCTTGATGATAATTTGAACTCCCTTTTTAAGATCAGAATAGGGGATTGGGCTCATTGTAAAATAGTGCCGATAAATTCTGAATGTCCCATTAGAAATTCTTTAGAGCTTACTAGTTTCTTGCCCTCAAGTTGTAATTTTTCAATAATTAAAAAATCTTTTGCGCATTTAACACCAAGTTCATTTTTGGGAATGATAGAGGTCTTGCCAATTGGCTGGTTTTTTCTATTCGGCAGATTAACTATTTTTGCTTTTAGAATTTTTATTTTTAAAATTCTATCAGGTTTTTGCCAAAAACAAAAACTTCCCGGCCAGGGATGGAAGGCCCTAATTTGTCTTTCAATTTCTCCAGCCGATTTTTTCCAAATAATCCTGCCGTTCTCTTTGTTTAAAAGTTTTGTATAAGTGGCTTTTGATTCGTCTTGCGGCTGCGGTTTAATTTTTCCGTTGATCCATTTAGGAATTGTTTCTATTAGTAATTTTGCTCCCAACTCAGCTAATTCTTTGTTTAATTCTTCGTAAGTGGCTTTAGTTATTGGGATTTGGGTTTTGGGCTTTGGGATTTCCCATTCTCGCTGAGCGAGAATGAGCCCATGGTCTATTCTTTCATCCATTAAAATTATTGTTATACCGGTTTCTTGGTCGTTATTTAAAATGGCTGATTGGATAGGAGAAGCTCCCCTATATTTTGGCAAAAGAGAAGGATGAATATTTAGGCAGCCGAATTTTGGGGTTTCTAATATTTCCCTTGGCAAAATTTGTCCATAGGCAGCTAAAATTATTAAATCTGGTTTTATATTTTCAATTTCTGATTTGGAATTTTTAATTTTTGAGGGTTGAATTAGGGGAATATTATATTTTTGGGCTATTATTTTTACCGGAGAAGGGGTTAAAACTTGTTTTCTTCCAACTGGCTTATCAGGAGAGGTAACAACCAAAACAGGCCTATAATTATTTTTAATAATTCCTTCTAAAATAATCGCCCCGAATTTTGGGGTTCCTAAAAAGATAATTTTAGTTTTTGTTATTTTTTGTTCATTGTTCATTGTTCATTTGACAATTCGCCATTCAATGTCCGACTTTTTACCGGCAAATTCTAACCATTCTCCGCTTTCGTCAATAACATACCATCTCTTTTTAGTTTCCGACCAAACCATTGGATTTCCTCGAAAAAATGGTTTTTTTACTACCTCTTTTGGTTTCAATCTGTCTAATTCCAGCCATTTTTTAAAAACAGTTTCAATTGCATAGTCCAAATCTCTTGATTTTGCCCATTGGGCTACTTTGTCAATTGCTGCTTTGGCTTTTTCTAAAGAACCGGCTAATTCTAAAAGTTGCTTAGCCGGTTTTGTAAACCTTGAGTAAATAATTTTTCTTTTTTTAGCGTTTTTTTTAAGCTCTTTTAAACTCAATCCCTTAGTTTTGAAATAATGAGTGATAATCTGACGGATGACCGTTTCTTTTTTTAATTCTTCATAGTATTTTATTTTTCCTTTTTTTGAATATTCTTCAATTTTCTCGGCAATACTTTTACCTATGCCGGAAATTTTTTTAATACCCTTTATTCCTTCCTCTTTATAGATAAGGGAAATATCTCTTTCCAGGTTCTCCAAGGCAATCGCTGCTTTTTTGTACGCTTTTGGTTTGAAACTCACACCTTTTATATCTAAAAGTTCTCCTATATCGTATAATATTTTAGCGATTTTTTGATTCTTCATTTTTAATGTTTCGCGACTTCAAATCGATAAATAATAGTTTTTTCTCTTTGAGGATTAATGCCTCCCTTTTGGCAGGCAATAGAGATTTGTTTTTCAATCGTATCTACTCCTTCTAAATTCGGGAGCAAAAGACCGGATTTGGGAATAGTATGGCCATTGAACATAACATCTGTTTTCCCAGAAGAAGAAATAGGGGTTGTTTTTATTATTATACCGTATTTTTTAGGATCAAGCCCTGCCTGCCTCAGTTTTTCGAAGAAAAATTTTGGCGGGTCTGAAACCTCTTTTGTTAGAACTAATTCGGGTTTGTGCAAAATATAAACTGTGTAGGATAGTTCGGGAAGCTCTTGTTTTTGAATCGGGTTAAATCGATAATCTTCAATAGCGGCGGCAATAGCATTATGAATAATTTCTTGGGCGATATTTCCTTGAGTCGGTAAATAAGTGCCGATACATCCTCTCAAATTTCCTCTTTTTTCAATTGTAATAAAGGCGCCGGACTTTTTAGTTAAAAATTCTTCTGGTAAATCTTCAAAGGGCGAGATAACCTTTTTATCTTTAATATAATTTTCTACTGCCGATTTGGCGAGGGAAATATATTGATTCATTATTAAAATCAACCTAATATTTGTTTTATTCTTTCGGCTTCGTTTTCTACTACTTTACCGCTGTATTCTCCGGCGTGGGCCGGGGCCCCTTTGTAAACTGGTCTTTTCTGGTCCAGATGGAGGTTAAAAATTATTTCGTCATTTTCTTTATTAGTTTTCAAATAAATATGAAATCTAGGGTAGCCGCTTCTTTCCAATGGTCTAACAAAAGATAGTTCAAATTCTTTTTTCGGCAAGAAATAATAACCAATCTTTCTCATTAAATTTACAATGTTTTCTCCTGATATATTTTTTATAATAAATTTCATTAATTTTCACCCCGTTAAATTGCTTTCAGCACTATTTAACAGGGTAAAGTTTATGACTAAATAACCAACTCCAAAAGGTCCTTCGTAAGATAAGATAAGATAAGATAAGATAAGATAATTATTATTATAGTTTAAATAAAAGAAAAAACAACTCAACTCACATACTTTATCCTTGACAAACTTTTTAATGTTTGTTATACTTCTTTATTCAAAATCAACCAATTTATTGGTCTAAAATTACCGAAAATTAGGCCAAAAACCTTGATTTTGAGAGTTCAATAGCTCATTTAAAATTAAAAAGGAGGTGATACTATTTGAGAATGTGGAGGATGAAGCGTTTCGGTAACAGTTGTATCGATTCTAATTAAAAAAGGAGGAAGAAAAATGTTAAGTTGCATGCTACTCGTGCTAATTGCGTTGGGTTTTATACCCCTTCTGGTAAACTTTGTTAGGTCTTTAAAGGACAAAGAAGTTCCTGGAAGGGAATGGATGAAATCCAATGTGATTGCAGTTGTAAACACAGTGTTCTGGTCGGTCTTGTTTTTCTGGTTTTTTCCGTTCTACACCGAGTACCTCTGGTTTGACCACCTTGGATTTTCTGGTAGGTTCTGGAAAGAATTTTTTGCAAAACTGTTGATATTTCTTGTTTTCGGTTTTGCCAGCTTTTTCTTTCTGTTTGGAAACTTCCAACGTGCTCTCATTAGACTAAGTCGGATAAAGGAAGAGGATGGAGAAAAAAGCGATGAGGAAACATATGCCCGTGTTGGTTGTTGGATTTCTCTGGGTCTTGCCTTGATTTTTGGTGGTGTAGCGGCTGCCTACTGGGCAAAGATACTTCTTTACTTCAATCAAGTCCAGTCAGGAACACTTGATCCTATCTTTGGTAAAGACATAAGCTTTTATCTTTTCTCCCTTCCGTTTTACGGATTTGTGAAGGGATGGCTTTACTGTTTGTTCTTTACCGTTCTGGCAGGTGTAGGAGTAGTAGCCGATCCGGCAATCATAGATCCTACAGGATACGATTTGACGGATATTAGAAGGGATTGGAAAAGAGTCGCAAATAGGTTTCTGCCGCACATCTTGTTTTTACTTGCTCTTGTGTTTCTCCTGAACGTCTGGGGAAACTTTCTTGCTCGGTACAAATTGATGTATTCGGGCTGGGGTGTTGTTGCAGGAGCAGGATATACAGATATCCATGCAAGATTGCCAGGATATTGGGTATTCCTGTTTGTCCAGTTGCTTATAGGTCTCATTCTGTTGCTTTCTATATCTAAGAGAATAAGGAACGCAATATTCGGCGGTTGGGGCAAAGTAATTGTGCCTGCCGCATGGTTCCTTATTATGGCTTGCTGTCTCTGGATAGTCCCAGGGCTAAATTGGGCTCTCTTGGTGAGGCCCAATGAAAACAAAGCAGAAGAGCCCTATATAAAGTATAACATCAAACATACAAGAGAGGCATTTGCCATAAGCCCTGACCGAATGGAAGAGAAAGAGTTTCCATTCTCTGACAGTTTAACAGAGCAGATTCTTGAAGAGAATAGTATGACAATTAAGAATATCCGTCTCTGGGACTGGAGGCCTTTGAAGTCAAGACTGAAGCAGGTTCAGGAAATCCGGTTGTATTACGAATTCGGAGATGTAGACATAGATCGCTATACTCTGGACGGCGAGTACACCCAGGTCATGCTGGCTTTAAGGGAAATAGAGAAAAGAGAGTTGCCAGAAAAGGCCCAGACATGGATTAACAGACAACTCAGGTATACTCATGGTTATGGGCTAACACTGAATCCTGTCAACAGATTTACCCAGGATGGTAGACCAGACCTTCTTATTAAGGACATTCCACCAATAATACTGGCAAAGAATATAGAACTCAAAAGGCCTGAAATCTACTATGGTGAGAGGACTGATGATCATGTGTATGTGAATACAGGTCAGAAAGAGTTTGATTACCCAAAGGGCGATACGAATGTGGAGTGTGTTTATGAAGGTAAGGGTGGAGTATCTGTGGGTTCTGGCTTTTTCTCCAGAAAATTTGCTTTTGCCTGGAAATTTGATGGTATAAAGCTGTTTCTGTCAGCCTACATAACACCTGAAACCCGAGTGATGTTCCATAGGGAAATCGGTGACCGTCTTCAGACACTCGCCCCATTCCTCAGGTTTGACAAAGACCCCTACATCGTTATAAGCGATGAAGGAAGACTCAAGTGGATATGGGATGCTTATACGGTCTCTGATTGTTACCCTTACTCAGAACCTTACGGAGGTACGGAGAAAGAACATCTTAATGGTGTGAATTATATCCGGAACTCTGTGAAGGCTGTTGTGGACGCCTATGATGGTGATGTTATCTTCTACGTATTTGAAGAAAAAGATCCTGTTATCCGAACCTATCTGAACATATTCCCTGATCTTTTTAAGAAGTCAGAGGAAATGCCAAATGACCTGAAGAGGCATATCCGATACCCTGAAGACTTCCTATCTGTACAAGCGAGGATGTATGAGATTTACCACATGAGTGACCCTCAGGTCTTCTACAATAAGGAAGATGCCTGGGAAGTCGCTAGAGAGAAGTACAGGACAGAAATCCAGGAAGTGCTCCCATATTATGTAATTATTAAACTTCCTGGCGAAGAAAGGGAAGAGTTTTTGCAGATGCTTCCATTTACCCCTAAAAACAAGAATGTTATGATTGGGTGGATGGCTGGTAGATGCGACATGCCTAACTATGGGAAACTGTTTACGTTCAAGTTTCCGAAGGGTAGATTCGTAACAGGACCTTTGCAAGTAGAGGCGAAGATCGACCAGGACTCTGAAATGTCACAGAGGTTGACTCTTTGGGATCAGCGCGGCTCCCAGGTCATCAGGGGCAACACACTTGCCATACCTTTGGGTGACACTATTCTTTACGTAGAGCCCATTTACTTGCAAGCAGAGAACATAGAGATTCCGGAACTGAAAAAGGTGGCACTCTATCAGGAAGGCAGGGGGCTTGTCTGGGCAGATACATTCGATGATGCTCTGAAAGCTCTAATGAGAGGAAGAGTCATCATTGAGAGACCTACTCAAGCAACAATCACCGAAGCTCCAGCAATCTCTGTTCAAGAACTCATAAAGCAGGCCAATGAGCATTTTAGAAAATGGCAAGAATGTACCGGTGAAGGTAAATACAAAGAAGCCGGTAAAGAGCTTGAACTTTTGAAGTACTGCCTCGATCAGTTACTTCAGAAATAAAGTGAAACTTAAAAGCCAAGGGATCAACTTCCTTGGCTTCTTTTTTTATAGTGAAAAAATTTGCCGTCGGCAGATTATAACCCTTTTACGTTTACTACTAAATAACCAACTCCAAAGGGTCCTTCGTAAGATAAAATTTCTGGCTGCCAATTCATTTTTGCCTCTTCTAAAATTCCTAAAAGAAAGGAGAAAGAACGCAGACCGCATTCTCCGGCTTCTGGATACATCTCATCTAATTTTAGGAAATTTTCAATATCTTTTTTCTTTAAAAATTCTATTAGGGATTTGTCAAATTTAGGTCCGTCAGAATGAAAACCATAGGGACCTTCTTCTTTTAGGCAGTGGGACATATCGCCTGAAGCAATTAGGGCATATTTTTTATTATTTTCGAGATTTTGGTAAATCTTTTTACCTTTATTAAAATACTCTTTTGGAGTTTCCATTTCAGTTAGGTGGGTTTTGATTTCCCCCTTAAAATCTTTTGCCAAAAAGTATAAAGGAACATTAAATCCCCAATCGGGATGAGGAGAAGAAATGATTATCACATCTGGATTTACTTTTTTTAACAGCATACCCAAATGCTCCAAACTTTTAATTGTTTTTTTCACTTTCTGCTTATCCTCATCTGAGCCAACATCAGGAAGCAAAAGCGGCGGATGAGGTGAAAAACAAGCAAATTTAATCATCTTAGTTTAAAATTAAGTTTAAATTCTTTTCGCATTTTGAACATTTGCCTTTTTTATCAAAACGGGCAATATGGTATCCAGTTCTCTCAATCATTAAAGCGCCGCATTTTGGACAATAAGTATTTTCAGAATTTATTCCGGGGATATTCCCAATATAAACATATTTTAAGCCAATTTCTTTCCCGATTTTGTAAGCTCTTTGTAATGTCTTAGTTGAAGTATCAGGTATATTTTGAAGTTTCCAGGAAATAGCTCCGCAAAATTGAGAAATATGCCAAGGTGTCTCAGTCCCCAATGCATTTTTTATAAATTCGGCAATTTTAGTAAAATTTTTTTCTGAATCATTTAGAGTTGGAATAACCAAAGTCGTCACCTCAATCCAGATTTTTTTCTTTTTTAACCTTTTTAGGGTATCTAAAACCGGCTGTAGTTTTCCCCCGCAATATTTTTGATAAAATGCGTCTTCAAAACCTTTTAAATCAATATTAACCGCGTCCAAATAAGGAAAAATTAAATCAAATAATTCTTTTGACCAAAAGCCGTTGCTAACCCAAGCGTTTTTTATCCCTTGTTTTTTAGCCAATTTCATTATATCTAAGGCGTATTCAGAGAAAATAGCTGGTTCGGTGTAAGTATAAGAAATTGAAGGTAAATGATTTTTCAAAGCTATTTCAACAATTTTTTCTGGCGGAATTTCTTCTCCTTCAATTTTTCCAATTAACTGGGGCATTTGAGAAATATTATAATTCTGACAGGAAGCGCATTTGAAATTACATCCCGCAGTAGCCACTGATAAAGATTGGGTTCCGGGTAAAAAGTGAAAAAATGGCTTTTTTTCAATCGGGTCAATGTTGATAGCGACAACTTTTCCGTAAACCAAAGAGTAAAGTTTGTCGTTTCGGTTTTCTCTGACCCCGCAAATTCCTTTTTGTCCTGGAGATAAGATGCAATAATGAGCGCAATTTAAACACTGAACCTTTCTATTAACTAATTTTTTATACAGATAACACTCTTTCATATTTTTATTCTAATTTAAAATTTGCTATAATTCAATTAAATTCCAAATTCTAAACATATGAGGCATCGAATTTTTATTGCTATAAATTTACCGGAAAATATAAAAAAGAAACTGGCAGATTATCAGAAAAGATGGCCGGAAATGCCAATTAGATGGACAAAGCCGGGTAATATTCACATCACCTTGGCTTTTCTGGGTTATATTAACGATGAGGAGCTTTTGGAAACTTGTAAGACCGTAAAGGAAATGGCTTTAAGACATTCTGTATTTTCTGTTAATTTAAATAAAATCTGTTACGGTCCTCCACAGAAAATGCCACCCCGAATGATTTGGGCAGTGGGGGAGAAGTCAGAAGATTTTACTTCTTTAAGAGACGATTTAGACAAATCTTTATCAGAGAATAGGGAATTTTCTCCTCACATTACCTTGGGAAGAATTAGAAAATGGGAATGGCAGCGGATTGAACCAGAAGAAAGGCCAGAAGTTCAAGAAGATATTTCTTTAAGTTTTAGTGTCAATTCAATAGAAGTAATGGAAAGTCAATTAAAGAAAGGAGGACCAGAGTATACCATATTAGAGTCAGTACCTCTGAAATAAAAAAAATAGGAAATAGATAGATTGACAAATCCATTAAAGTATTTAATATCAAGGTAGAACATTTAAAAATAAAAAAAGAAAGAAGGTGACAAAAATGAACAAGGAAGAGAAAATTGAAAGGTTGTTGCAAGCACTCTCCCTTGATTGGGAAAGAATCACACGTTTAGAGAGAATCAACCAAGAACAAAAAGAGGCGTTTAGAAGGAGGTTTGAATTTCTAGTTCGAGAATACGGCGAAAAGAAAAAAGGTAATGGTGAACCAGTTTCACCACGAGAAATTATTAAAAGAATAGCAAGAGAAAAATGGCGAAGATTAGATAGTCTCATTAAAAATTGCTGGGGAGGAATAAATTATTTCTTTTTTGAAAGAAACTGGAAAGAATGGAAAGGTGAACCGATTAAGAAAGTAGCTGGCAAGAATAGGTCTCATTATGTATTTGTGAAGTTCCCTATGATTTCTCTCAGTGCTGTTTCTATTAACCCAGATATTGTATTTATTCCTAACAATATAGAAGAACCTAATTCCGAAGATGTTGGAGAATTAGCAGCAATTATTTTGTATAGAGGGAACGCCGGTGTTACGAATAAACAATCTGATTCAATAAACCTTATCAGAATAAGGGGCAAGATTGATTTTCTTCAACATACAAGAGATTTAGTTTCTAATATATTTGGAGTGCCGAGTAGATTTTGTAAAATCTATTCTGAGCCCAAGCAAAGAGGTCAACATTTAGCCATTGGTTCTGTAATGGTGGGCGCATATTTCCAGAATTTAGTCGGCATTTTTAAACTAGAACCGAGCAAAAGCGTAATCAAAACAATTCCCTCTGATAAATTAGGGGTTGCTTTTAAAAAAGGTTTTTTAAAAGAAACTATCCTATGTCAGGGGACAAAATTAGGAAAAACAATAACAATCAGGGCAGGATGGGGGAGACTATTGGCTTTAAGAATTAGTCAAAGATACGCAATTGAGTTGGGATATTACGTGAACGCTATTAGGCCGGTGTTAAAGAAACGCAATCAAGTTATTTTAATGAACGGAAAGGGAAATCTTATTACCGGTAAAGCGCAAATTTTTTGCCAACCTGGAGTGTTGATTTTTTCCAAAAGAGATGGTAAAAATATTGAAGTAGGCGATGTGCTTAAAACTCGTCCGGGAGACAATAATTTTGAAACCATTGTTCAGTGTAAAATGAATCATCGGTATGGAAAGCGAGACAAGATATTTATAGAAGATAAGTATCATTTTTTTCTTCGTAAGAGGAGTTAGCAATAATTCCTCTTTTTATTTTAGATAAGGGATAGGGGAAAAGAAAAAGACGGAATCTTCACAAAAACTTGACAGAAATTCAACAGTATGATATACTTAAAACAATAGAGAAAAAAGAAAAATTCTTTTGCTCTTTCAAAACAAAATTAGAAAGGAGGTGAGGAAAAATGTCAACAGTATGGCTGATTCGGCATGCGGAGAAGAAGAATCCAAAAGATACAGGTACTCTTTCGGGCCTTTCGATTAACGGCAAGGTAAAAGCGTTCGGGTGGGGAGCAAAACGCATTGGCAGTATTGCGTCTATTACCCATAGCGGATTGGAACGGGCGAGAATAACCGCGCAGTTAATTAAGACCGGGGCAGAGATTAATCTCATCCTTGAGACAGATGAAAGGTTGAGATATTCTGGCAAGGCATCTCAAGAATACGTAAAATACCTGCAGGACTTGGGCGACGAAGAAAAAATGGTAGCTGCCTTACTAGAAACCGGTTCTGTGCGGCCCGACGATGAAACCTGGTCTTCGCAGGAAGTCGGAGAAGCAATTTTCTCTTTAGTAAAAGAGAAACTAGAATCTCCGGGGAACCACCTTCTCATTTCCCATTCAGGAATGATTGAAAGCCTTGAGGCGCTTCTTAAGAAAACGCATTCGCTTTCTGCTTTAGGGTGGTCTCTAAATTATCTCCAAGGCCTAAAATTCAATTCTAATACATCAGAAATTAGGGTTGAATTCAGAGGTAATTCCGGCGATACGTTATCGGTGAGAATATAGACCTCTTGTTCTTTGTAATCATTATACTCTCTATCAGTGAATAGAGAGTATTTTTTTAGTATAATTTTTGGTATACTAAAATTATGAAATGGTACAAAGTTGCCGAAACATCAGCAGAAAAAGCTAATTTTCTTCTAATAGATATGAGTTATTATTTAGATTTTTTAGAGGTTAAGAAGATAACCGGCCAGCCAGAAAGTTTTATGGCGTATGTGGATTGTAAGAAAAACCTGTTAACCGAATATATGCTCGAGAGCGAAAGAGAACAAAAAACGCTTTTTGGATATTCCTTTTTTCTAAATAAACACAAATTTATTAGATATAAACTTGAGGTAAAAAAGATAATTGAGAAAGTAGATACTTTTAAGAATTATATTGATAAACTTGATTATAAAACTATTAGATTAAGCGAGATTAAAAACATAGTGCAAAAAGGCGTACGTTTATATAATCGAGCTACAGCTCTATATTTAATATCTCAACCTGAATACACATCAGAAATAGGAATATCTACAAGAGAGCAGTTGGCACAGTGGGTTTCAGGGAGAAGTATCGAAAAAACTTTTGGAATATTAGTTTTACCGGAGAAAGGTTCTTGTTTAAGAAAAGAGAGATATGATTGGCTTGAGAAAATCGCAATCCCAACAGTTTCAAAATTCGGAACGTTTAAACAGGCAATTGGCAACTTAAAGACAATTAAAATAGTTGAGAAATTTGTAGAAAAATATAAATATTATTCCGCAAGCGCAGAATTTGGATTATGGAACAAATCTCACTATCTGAAATTACTAAAGAGTGATTTTAACGAAGGGAGAAAATCATTAAAAAATGAATTATCTGACATAAAAAATAAAAAAATTATTATCCGCAAGAAAAAAACAAAATTAATTAAGAAATATAAAATAGACGGTAAATTGATAAAAAGAATAAAAACTATTTCAGAATTAGGAGTATTGAGAATTGATTTGCGGGTAAAGGGGTGGCAGTCTTTTAATTATCTGTTGCCAAAATTAATTGATATTAGTGCGGCAAAACTAAAAATAAATAAAGGAATAATTAATAATTTAAATTATTCTAAATTTATAGAATTGCTAACTTGCCCAAAAAAGTTCAGAACAAAAATAGGTTTTCCTAAAAATAAGCAGAATATGTTATGTTTAATTTATCAAAATAAATATAAAATATATTTAGGAAGAGCCGCAGGAATAAAATTTAAATCGGAAACAGGCAGGGCAAAATTGAAGAAAGTTACTAATCTTATAGGTATCGTCGCGAATAATGGCAACAGAAGAATAATAAAGGGAAAGGTATTTTTATTTAATTGGGGCTCTCGGAATTTTAATGAAAGAATTTATAAATTTCCTGAAGGTCGCATTTTAGTGGCCGGACAGACAAGACCTTTGTTAATGCCAGCAATACGTAAAGCCGAAGCTATTATTACTGATGAAGGCGGCTTATTATGTCACGCTGCCATTGTTTCCAGAGAACTCGGCATCCCTTGTATTATCGGTACAAAAATCGCAACCAGGGTCCTAAAAGACGGGGATTTGGTAGAGGTGGATGCGAAAAAGGGAGTAGTAAAAGTTCTAAAGAAAACAAAATGTTAAACAAAAAATGGTGCCTTTGGCAAACTAAATATTTTACTTCTAGTTTAATTGTGGGCTATTTTGTTCCTATGTTTATAGGAAAAAAGAGATATGGAGATTACAAAAATTTTTTGATAACAATATCTAAGGGATTGACCAGAGAATATTTTCTTTGTGATGAACATTCATTCTTAAAACAGAAGGCTATTAAAATAATAGAGAAATCCGATAAGGATTTGTCCGACGATATAATAAGAAAAACAATTCAAGCCGGGGAAAAGTTATTGTCTGCTATTTTTTTAGATGAAGAAAAAATTAGAAAATGTTCAAATAAAACTTTATTGTCTTTAATAGAAAAAACTGCATCAGGCCATGAAAAAATGCATGGTATTGGTGGCACTATTGCTCCTTTTGAAACTATTATGTCAGATTACCTCAATAAGCCATTGCAAGAAAAGCATCGTGGCTTGACTCAACAGGAGATAGATAATTACAAAAATATCCTTAGTGCTCCCGAGAACGTTAGTATTGCTGTTGAGGAAGAAATAGTTTTTCTAAAACTGCTGATAAAATGCCAGTCCTCAGTAAAAAAATTGTTTCTTGATAATAAAATCGATGATATACTTGCGAGACTAAAAGATGCTAAAGATGATGCTCTGTTAAAATTCTATAATCAATTATTGAGACATAAAAAAAATTACTTTTGGGTTCCGGTAGATATTGGAAATAAGCCATGGAATATTCTTGATTTTATTCTTAAAGCTAAATCTTTTTTTGAAGAAAAGAATATTAACCAACTTTTACAAAGAAGACAAGACAAAGTTAGCCAATTATTAGCCGAGAAAGAGAAAATCTATCATAATCTTAGGGACGATGGGGAATTGAAAAAGATTTGCCATTTTTTCTCTAATATAGGTTTTCTTAGAGATTACAGGAAATCTATTCTCAGCAGAGCACTGTATTTTTTCAACATAGCTATTAATGAAGTCTCTTCTAGAATGAATATACTTTCTTCAGATATGCATCTGTTATTGCCTGAAGAATTTAAAAATGTAGTCGTGGGAAAATTAAAAATTAAGGAGATTAATCTTGAGGGAAGAAGAAAACCCACTGTACTTATTTTTATTAATCGTAAATTATCAAAGATTATTCGTGACAAGAAAGCAAAAGAAATAATTAACGAATTAGGGAGTGGAATTAAACCAAAAACAATAGATATAATTAAGGGTATTCCTGCTTCACCCGGCTTTGCCAAAGGAAAGGTTGAAATTATAATAAACCAACGTAATTTATCAAAAATGAATAAAGGAAATATTATGGTTTCCATAATGACTAACTATGATCTCGTTACTGGTATGAGGAAAGCAGCTGCTATTATTACCGACGAAGGCGGCTTATTATGTCACGCTGCCATTGTTTCCAGAGAACTCGGCATCCCTTGTATTATCGGTACAAAAATCGCAACCAGGGTCCTAAAAGACGGGGACTTAGTAGAAGTTGATGCGAACAAGGGGATTGTTAAGATATTGAAAAGGAAAAAATGAAATTTATTAAAGATTTAGAAAATATCAATAAAAAAGATATTTCTATCGCTGGAGGGAAAGGCGCTTCTTTGGGAGAAATGGTAAAAGCCGGATTTCCCGTTCCCCCTGGTTTTGTTATTTTAGCTTCGGCTTTTGATAAATTCTTAGAAAAAACAGATTTAAATTTAGAAATTAAAGCTCAACTTAGAAAAGTAGACCCAAAAAGAATAAATACCATTGATGATGCTTCCCAAATTTTAAGGAGTTTAATTGGAAGATATGAAATACCCGAGGATTTGAAAATAGAAATTTTAAAGGCCTTTGATAAACTCAAGACGAAATATGTAGCAGTTCGTTCTTCAGCTACAGCTGAGGATTCAAAAGTTGCTTCTTGGGCTGGCGAATTAGAAAGTTATCTTGGGGTAACTAAAAAAGAGCTTTTAGATAAAGTTAAAAAATGTTGGTCATCTTTATTTACTCCAAGAGCTATTTTTTACCGGATTGAGAAAAAATTAGATGGAAAAGAAATTTCGGTAGCAGTTGTAGTTCAAAAGATGGTGCAATCTGATGTAGCCGGAGTAGTCTTCACAGTTCATCCTGTAACTAAAAGTAAAAATCAAATGGTTATTGAGGCAAGTTGGGGGTTGGGAGAATCAGTGGCAGCCGGGAAGATAACCCCTGATACTTATATAGTAGACAAAAAAAATAAAAAAATTTTGGACATAAATATTAATATTCAGAAAACTCAAATAAAAAGAGTAGGGGAAAAGACAAAAGAAATAAGAGTACCAAAACCTCGAGCAGGAAAACAATGTCTCCCTAATAAAAAAATTTTAGAATTAGCTAAAATCTGCCAGAAAATTGAAGAACATTATGGCTTTCCCTGCGACATTGAATGGGCAATAGAGAAAGGAAAAATTTATATTGTCCAATCAAGACCAATCACAACATTATAAAAAAATATGAAAATACATTTTATTGGTATTGGGGGAATTGGGATTTCGGCGCTTGCCCAATATTACTTGGCAAAAGGTCATCAAGTTTCTGGTTCTGATTTAATTTCATCTGAAATTACTGATTTTTTAAAGAAAAAAGGAGCTAATCTTGTTACTGGAAGTCATAAGGCAGAAAATCTGCCAAATGATGCTAATTTAGTTATTTACAGTCCGGCCGTCAAGTCGGATAATTCTGAATTAAGGAAAGCAAAAAAATTGGGAGTTAAATGCCAAAGTTATCCCCAGGCCTTAGGGGACTTAACCAAAAAATATTTTACAATTGCTGTTTGCGGAACTCATGGAAAAAGCACAACAACAGCAATGATTTCTTTAATACTCGTAAAGGTAGGGCTTGATCCTACCGTAATTATTGGCACCAAATTAAAAGAGTTCGGTCAAACTAATTTTAGAATGGGAAAAAGCAAGCATCTCGTTATTGAAGCCGATGAATGGCAAGCATCTTTTTTAAATTATTTCCCTAAAATTATTGTTTTAACTAATATTGAAAGAGAACATTTGGATTATTATAAAAATTTGGGCCACATTCTAAAAACCTATAAAGAGTTTATTGGACATTTGCCGAAAAATGGGGTTTTGGTAGCAAATAAAGACAACAAAAATGTCTCAAAACTCAAGGTGCAAACCTCAAAATTACAACTTAAAACTCAAGATTATGGTTTCAAACAGAAAGAATCAGAGAAACTAAAAAAAATTTTGAAAGTTTCGGGAGAACATAATGTTTACAATGCCTTAGCTGCCTTAACAACAGCTCGGGTTCTGAAAATCCCAGACAGAGTTAGTTTTAAAGCGCTCTCAAAGTATAAAGGCGCTTGGCGGCGTTTTGAAATAAAAAATTTGAAAATTGGAAATTGTAAATTGAAAATTATTTCTGATTATGCTCATCATCCAACCGAGATTAAAGTCAGCCTAAAAGCTGCCCGAGAGAAATTTCCAAATAAAAAAATCTGGGTTGTTTTTCAACCCCACCAATACCAAAGAACTTATTATTTATTTAACGATTTTGTTAAAGTTTTCAAAGAAGCTCCGATTGACAGATTAATTATCGCTGATATTTATGATGTAGCCGGCAGGGAAAAAAAGAAAACAAAAAAGAAAGTAAGTTCAAGAAAATTGATTAAAGCAATTAATAAACCTCAGGCAACTTTTTTGCCAAAAGAGAAAATAATAGATTATTTAAAGAGAAATTTACAGGGCGGGGAAGTGGTAATGATTATGGGGGCGGGTAATATATACGATATTGTAAAAAAGTTTTCCACTTCATAACTTGACAGAAATTAAATAAAAAAGCGATAATAAAGCAAGGTCGAGAGAAATAAAATATTAATAAAATTTCAAAAAGCCTATGTCAACAATCATTTATATAGTGGTAGCAGTTGTAGTAGTCGGAATTATAATTTATCTTTTAAAAGGGAAAACAGGTAAGCAAGGAGGTCCGACTGTACCACCAACGTCACCAACACCGCCAGAAGGCCCGGCAATGTAGTTTTTATTATATAAAAAAAGAGCGCGGTTAATATTATCAATCTTCCGCGCTTTTTTGTTCTTAAGGAACATAGTTCTCCTCTTACCCTATTTTCAAAATGCAAATAATTTGCCATAATAAAATCAATGGTAAGAACTATTAATATAGATACAATTAAATATTTAGGAGAGAACAAGAAAGTTTGTGGCTGGGTTCATTCAATAAGATTGCATGGCAAGATTATTTTTATTGACCTCCGGGACAGGAGCGGGATTTTGCAGTTAGTTTTTACCCCCCAAGACAAAAACACCTATGAACTTGCCAAGGCAATTCGTCCTGAGTGGGTGATAGAAGCAATAGGAAAAATTTTAAAACGGCCCCCTAAAATGGTAAATCCAAAAATCAAGACAGGCAAAATAGAGTTAATAATTGAGGAGATGAAAATATTATCTCAAGCAAAGACCTTGCCTTTTTCTATTGAAGGCAATGGTTACGAGATAAATGAGGAAAGAAGGATGAAATACCGTTATTTAGATTTGAGGAGAGAGAGAATGAAAAAAAATTTGGTAATACGCCAGAAAGTTATTCAATTTATCAGAGCTTTTCTTCAGAAGGAGGACTTTATTGAAGTAGAAACCCCAGTTTTGACTAAATCAACCCCAGAAGGCGCTAGGGATTTTATAGTACCTTCAAGGTTAGAACCGGGGAAGTTTTATGCTCTTCCCCAAAGTCCTCAGCAGTACAAACAACTTTTACAAGTAGCCGGTGTTGAAAAGTATTTTCAGATTGCTCGTTGCTTTAGGGATGAAGATCCTCGAGCTGATAGGCAGGCTGAATTTACTCAATTAGATTTGGAAATGTCTTTTACTGACCAGAAGGAAATTTTAGATTTGATAGAACAACTCTATACAGCTCTAGTTAGGAAGTTATTTCCAGAAAAGAGAATTCAAAGAATTCCTTTTCCAAGAATTTCCTATATTAAGGTAATGGAAAAATATAAAACTGATAAACCAGATTTAAGGAAAGATAAAAATAATCCCGATGAATTGGCTTTTGCTTTTATTACTGATTTTCCAATGTTTGAATGGAGAAAAGAGGAAAAACGCTGGGATACTGCTCATCATCCATTCACCCGGCCTCAAATTGACAACATAAATGCAATTAAGAAAAATCCCGAGAAAATTTTAGCCCATCAGTATGATCTTGTTTTAAACGGCTATGAAATTGGCGGCGGCAGTTTAAGGTCTTATAAACCAGAGATTTTGGAAGCAGTATTTGAGGTTATGGGTCATAAAAAAACAGAAATTCGCCAGAAGTTTGGTCATTTATTAGAGGCATTTGAATACGGTGTTCCGCCTCACGGCGGAATTGCCTCTGGGCTTGATAGGTTTTTGGCTATCTTATTTAATGAGCCGAATATCAGAGAAGTTATTGCTTTCCCTAAAACCGGTGACAGCAGGGATTTAATGATGAGAGCGCCGGCTGAAGTTAGCCAGAAGCAATTGAAAGAACTGCGTATTAAAACAGTAAAACCTAAAAAGAAAGCTGAATGAGAAAGGAATATAAAATTTTTCTGGTTTCTTTTATTTTAAGCCTGTTTTTCTGGTGGGGAATTAGTATTTTCGCCAAGAATTTAGAAGATTTTTTCTTTTGGCAGGAAATATCTAAACGGCCAGAAATATTTACCGCACAAGCCAATCAACTAATTCTTAAAGATAAGATAGAAAGATTAAAGTTTGAGAGGTTACAAACCGAATGTTTAAAGAATTTGAAAATTGACGCCAGGGCTGCAATTTCGGTCTTGGTAAATGAGCGAAGCGGAGAGAAAGAGGAAAAAATTCTTTTTGCAAAAAACACTGATCAGAAACTGCCAATTGCTAGTTTAACTAAGTTGATGACAGCTCTTATTGTTCTAGAAAATTATGACCTTTCAAAAGAAATTACAATTTCTAAAGAAGCCGTTAGCCAGGCAGAGGATTTTGGAAAATTAGAAGCAGGAAAGCAATACCATGCGGAATACCTTCTTTATCCTTTATTAATGGAATCAAGCAATGACGCTGCTTTCTCTTTAGCTAATGATTACGATGAGATGACGGAAGAAAAATTTGTTGAGTTTATGAATTTGGAAGCCCGAAAAATGAATCTTGAGAATACTTTTTTTGTCAATTCTACCGGTCTTGACCCCGAAGAACCGGGAACCAGAATAAACCCCGTTAGAGATTCTGAAAGCGAGGAGGAAGCAATATCAGGAAGTATCGCTAACGGGGTAAATTATTCAACTGTCGCTGATTTGGTTAAATTGACTGAAGAGTTATTAAACCTTAAAAAACCCCGTTCTCAAATTGAGGGTAGGGCTAATGGGGCAAGAAGATCCTTAATTTGGGAAATTCTTTCTACCTCAGAATTTAACCTTTACGGGCCAAAACTTACCAATACTAATAAGTTTTTAGAAAAATCTGCCAGCTGGCAAGACAGAATTATTGGAGGGAAAACCGGTTATACAGATAGGGCTGGAGAATGTTTTCTTTTAGTTTTAAAACCTCCGACCGAAAATAAGGGATATTTTATTAATATAATTTTAGGGTCTAACGACCGTTTTGAAGAAATGCTTAGATTGGTGAGTCATATAGAAAATGCCTATAAATGGTAGTTCTTGTTGAAGCATAAGAATTAAATGGGAAATTTTTTGCAAAGAAATAAAAAAATTCTATTCATAGCAATTTGTTTAATTATTGCTTTGGGGATTATTTTGGTTTTTTTAAATAAAAAAGGACCCGAGGAATGGAAAAAAGTAGTTTCTAGCGCTCCTTGGTCAACAAGAGATTCTCACGGTTCAGTAGTTTTTAAAGATAAAATTTGGCTTTTTGGCGGCATAGACGGTGGAAAAAATTTTGATGGCAATTACGGTAATCTTCCCCATAAAAGTGATATCTGGGTTTCAGAAAACGGAGAGGATTGGGAATTAGTTGCCGAGGATGCTCCTTGGGGGAAAAGAAGATCTCTGGGCATGGCGGTTTTCAATAATAAAATTTGGCTACTTGGGGGTTTTGAAAAACGAATTAGAAATAGCGAACATAAAAATGATGTTTGGATTTCCGAAGACGGGATGAATTGGGAAAGAGTTCTCTCTTCTGCTCCTTGGTCGCCAAGAAGCGGTCATTCAGTAAATGTTTTTAATGATAAAATTTGGGTAATCGGAGGGGTTAATTTTTTTGAAAGAGAACTTAAAAATGATGTTTGGTTTTCTGAAAATGGGATAAATTGGACTGAAGCCGTTTCCTCAGCGCCTTGGCCAGGCAGGTATGACCACACTGTAACTGTCTTTAAAAATAAATTATGGCTGATGGGCGGATGCGGTTTTGGCGAAAGCGCTGCTAGCACTAAAGACGATATCTGGGTTTCAGAAAACGGAGAGGATTGGGAATTAGTTGCCGAGGATGCTCCTTGGTCCGCAAGGCATGGACATACTTCAGTTGTTTTTGAAGATAAAATCTGGATTATTAGCGGCTGGAATACTAAAGAGGGCAAAGGATTAAAGGATGTTTGGTATTCAGGAGACGGATATACTTGGGAAAAAACCGGAAAAGATACTCCTTGGAAAGGGCGGGAGGACCACACTTCAGTCGTTTTTGAGGATAAAATCTGGGTAATGGGCGGAATGGATAGTAATTGGGAATGGAGAAACGATGTTTGGTATTCAGCTTTTTCTAATTTTTAATCTTTATCTTTCTAATTTCCTAATATCTTGATATTGGAGCATTTTAACATTGTAATTTATATTATGTCTGAAATAACTATAAATGTCATTAAGATTTTTTTTCTGGGAGCAGTTGCTTTTATTTTAGCTTTCTGGTTAACTCCAATTTTAACTCATTTTTTATATAAACATAAACTCTGGCGTAAAAAAGTTAGAACTAAATCAATAGATGGCAGAGGGCTCCCCTTTTTTCAAAAATTTCATAAAAAAGGCGAAACCCGTATTCCGAGGTTCGGAGGACTGCTTATTTGGGGGACTACTTTAGTTTTGGCTATTTTTTTTCTTTTGCTTTCTAAAACTAATATTTGGTGTTTTCAAAAATTGAATTTTTTAAGCAGGTCTCAAACATGGCTGCCTCTTTTCGCTTTAGTTGTGGCCTCTTTGGTTGGATTATTAGATGATATTTTACAGGTTTTTGGCAAAGGAAAGTATATTGGCGGAGGCCTAAAATTAAGATATCGCTTAATTTTAGTTGCCTTAATTGGATTAATTGGGGGTTGGTGGTTCTTTTTTAAATTAGGTTATATTACTATTCATATTCCAGCAAACGGTGACTTTTTGATTGGGATTTGGTATATTCCTTTCTTTGTTCTGGTAATGCTCGCAACTTATAGCGGGGGAGTGATTGACGGCTTGGACGGCTTGGCCGGAGGAGCTTTTGCTTCAATGTTCGCCGCTTTTGGTGGGATCGCCTTATTTAACGGACAAATTAATATTGCTGCTTTCTGCGCTGTAATTACCGGAGCAATTTTAGCTTTTTTGTGGTTCAATATCCCACCGGCCAGATTTTATATGGGAGAAACTGGAGTATTAGGGCTTTGTTCTGCTTTAACAGTAGTAGCTTTTTTGACTGATTCTGTTTTGGTTTTGCCAATCATTGGTTTTTTATTGGTTGTTGAGTCCGGCTCAGTAATTCTTCAACTTCTTTCAAGGAAAATTCGTCACAAAAAACTCTTTCTGGCTGCTCCTATCCATCATCATTTTGAAGCCAAGGGCTGGCCCCATTACAAAATCACAATGAGGTTTTGGGTTATTGGTGTTGTAATGGCCATTATCGGCGTCGCAATTAGATTGTTGGGCTAATGGGCTAATAAAGTCGAAATATAAATAAATTAAATTCATAAAAATGTGAAAAATCAAGAACAAAAAGGTATTTCATCGTTATTGGGAATTGCAATCATTGTTGTAGCAGTGATTGTCGCTCTCGGAGGAATCTTGGCTTACCAGTATTTATGGGCGCCGGAGGAGCCAGAACCAACGGTGACACCAACTCCTATGCCAACACCTCCACCAGACGAAACCGCTGATTGGGAAACTTATAGAAATGAAGAGTATGGCTATGAAATAAAGTATCCTGATTCCATAACTCTTATAGAACACCCGGGTCAAGTTTTTTTTGAATTTCCCGATAAACCAGGATTACATAAGTACTTTTATATAGGTATTCCAGAAGACATTGTTTGTTCTAAAATTAAAGCAAAAATGAATAAATACCCTGAAAAAATGGAGACGGTTAATGGAATAAATTTTCTTGTAGAAATTGACAAAACAGGCGGTACAGAACATCTTGCTTATACAAAAAGCTACGATACAATATTTGAAGAAAATAACTGTTTGAGTATTGTTTTTAACTTTACTGGCCCCAAATATAGTAAACCGTCTTTTTATGAAGTATTTGATTTAGAAAAAGACATAGAAGTTTTTGACGAGATGCTTTCTACTTTTCGCTTTTTGGAGTAAGAAATTAATCTAGGTTTTCAAAAACAGCTCGCTGTCCAGCGAGCTGTTTTTTTTTTGACCAAAAAGGAAAAATAAAGTAAAATTAAAACGGTGATATGAGAAAACTGTTTAAGAACAAAAGAGTAACCATAATGGGATTAGGATTGCTGGGTGGGGGAGTAGGCGTGGCTAAATTTTTCTATCAACAAGGAGCAAAAGTTTTGGTAACTGACCTTAAAACAAAAGAGCAATTAAGAGAATCTCTCCAAAAGCTCAAGGGTTTGTCTATAAAATTCGTATTAGGCAAACACCGAAAAGAAGATTTCATCAGCACCGATTTAGTCATTAAAAATCCAGCTGTTCCCCGCAGTTCCCCTTATCTTAAAATTGCCAAAAAGCATAATATTCCTGTAAAAACGGATATTGGTATATTTTTTGAGTTATGCCAAGCCCCCATTATCGGGGTTACCGGCACCAAAGGAAAATCAACTGTTACCACTCTTATTTATTTTTTCTTAAAAAGCAAGTTTCCGGATACAATTTTAGCCGGCAATATCAGTAGGTCGCCCTTAGAGATTCTTTCTAAAATCAACAAAGAGAGCAAGGTAGTTCTGGAACTTTCCAGTTTTCAACTGGAAGATTTAAAAAAGAGTCCGAAAGTAGCTGTAATTACGAATATTTTTCCAGACCATTTAGATAGGTATAAGAATTTTAAGGATTATATCGCGGCAAAAAAACCAATTTTTAAATATCAAAAGGAGACAGATATTTTGGTAGTAAACTATCATAATCCCTATACAAGGAAATTTGCCCTATCTGCTCTTTCCAAGGTTTATTTCTTCAAAGATTCTAACATTTCGGCCGCTTTGGCTGTTGCTAAAATTTTTAAAATTCCTAAAGGAAATATTAAAAAAGTTCTTTCTAATTTCAAAGGCGTTCCCAATAGGCAGGAACTGGTTGCTATAAAAAAAGGAGTAAAATATATTAACGATACCACTGCTACCGTTCCTCAAGCAGCAATATTAGCAATAAAGACATTTAGAGAAAGATTTTCCGATTCCAGAATTATTCTTATTGCCGGCGGCATGGACAAAAAACTCAATTACAGAGATTTAGCCAAAGAAATCCAAAAAAGAGTTGATTATCTTATCCTTTTGCCCGGAACAGCTTCTGATAAACTTAAAAAAGAATTAAAGAAATTAAAGGAAGTGAAAATGTCTTGGGTTGACTCAATGGAAAAGGCGATAAAAAAGGCGGCCGAGCGAGCCAAAAGGGAAGATGTTGTTTTACTTTCTCCCGGAGCGACATCTTTTAATTTATTTAAGAATGAATTTGACAGAGGCGAGCAATTTGTAAAAGCGATAAAGAAATTGTAATGGCAATTCAAAAATTACATCACTTTGATTACCCTTTAGCTATTGCAGTGGCACTTTTGCTAATTTTGGGGATTTTAGTTTTGGCTAGCGTTTCGGCAGTTTTTTCTCAGGAAAAATTTGGAAAAACAACTTATTATCTTTTGCATCAAATGATTTATGGGTTGCTTTTTGGAGGTATTTTAGGTTTTGCTGCGTTTAAGATTCATTTGTCCCGATTTAAAAATTTGGCTTGGTATTTACTTTTGTTAAATCTAGCCCTAATGGCGCTGGTTTTTATCCCCGGGCTTGGTATTGTTTCTGGCGGAGCGCCGCGTTGGTTAAACTTAGGGTTTGTTTCCTTTCAGCCGTCTGAATTTTTAAAACTTAGTTTTATTCTTTATCTTTCTGCTTGGTTGGCTCCCCGAACAGGGAAGAATTCTCTTCAAGAAAACAAAACTAAGCTCGCCCTCATTCCTTTCCTTATTGTCTTAGGGGTTATTACTTTTCTTTTGGGCTGTCAATCAGATGTTAGCACCTTAGGAATGATTGCTTGTGTTGCTTTATTAATGTATTTTTCAGCAAATACTTCTTTGGGGCACAGTATCTTAATAGTTTTAATGTTTGGAGGAGGGATGTTGGCTTTAATAGGAAATGCTTCTTATAGGATAAAGAGGGTTTTAGTTTTTTTAGGAATGAAGAGCGACCCGATGGGAATAGGTTACCAGATAAAGCAAGCCCTGATTACGGTGGGTTCGGGGGGAATTTTTGGATTGGGCCTTGGGGCCTCAAAACAGATTGGTTTTCTTCCCCAGACAATGTCAGATTCAATCTTTGCTATATATGCCGAGGAGACAGGGTTTATTGGTTCTTTAGTTTTAATTTTTCTTTTTTTATTTCTCTTTTGGAGAGCATTTAAAATTGCCAAAAAAAGTTCTGATAGATTTTCTCAGATTCTGGCAATTGGAATAGGTTCCTGGATTTGTATTCAGGCTTTTATTAATATCGGCTCTATGATTGGCGTCTTGCCCTTAACCGGCATCCCTTTGCCTTTTATTAGTTACGGAGGTTCGCACTTAGTAGCCGAGTTGATAGGCATAGGAATATTGTTGAATATTTCTAAATCGAACAAAAGATGATAGAATGATAAAACAGTATGAAAATTCTTTTCACTGGTGGTGGAACCGCCGGACACATTTTTCCGATAATTGCTATTATAAGAGAGATTAGAAGAAATCACCCTCAGGGAGAATTTCGATTTTTTTACATTGGCCCAAAGGATAAATTTTTTGGGGACCTTCTTTCTAAAGAGGGAATTGAAGTGAAGACAATTTTAGCAGGAAAGATTAGAAGATATTTTTCTTTGCTCAATATTGTTGATATTTTATTTAAATTGCCAATAGGGATTCTTCAGGCATTTTTTCATATTTTTGTAATTTCTCCTGACCTTATTTTTAGTAAAGGAGGGTATGGTTCAATACCCACGATTATTGCTGGCTGGATACTTCTTACGCCAATTTTTTTATTTTTACATGAATCAGATACTGCTCCTGGATTGGCTAATAAAATAGCAGGCAAGCTTGTTTTAGAAATTTTTACCTCTTTTCCTATAGAGGAAACTGAATATTTCCCGGCTAAGAAAGTGATTTCAATTGGCAATCCTATAAGAAAAGAACTTCTTAAAGGGTCTAGCAAAGAAGCTAAGAAGATATTTAAATTGACAGGAGAAAAACCGCTAATTCTTATTTTAGGCGGTTCCCAGGGCGCTCAAAAAATCAATGACCAAGTATTAACAGTTTTATCAAAACTTTTGGAGAATTTTGAAATAATTCATCAGACCGGCAGAAAGAATTTTGAAGAAGTAAAAGCAGGGGCAAATGTAGTTATAAAGGAGAATCTAAAAAAATATTACCATCCTTTGCCCTTTTTAGACGAGAAAGAATTATCCCATGCTTATCAGGCGGCTGACTTAATTATTAGCAGAGCCGGAGCAGGAAGTATTTTTGAAATTGCGGCTTTAGGGAAACCAAGTATTTTGGTGCCCCTGCCTGGCGCTGCCCAGAATCATCAAGTAAAAAACGCTTATGCTTTTGCGAAAAATGGCAGCACCATAGTAATAGAGGAAAAAAACTTCTTGCCGCACTTCTTTTTAGAAAAATTGAAATATTTATTTTCTCAGTCCAAAAAATTAGAAGAAATGGCCGAGAAAGCCAAAGAATTTTCCAAACCAGATGCAGCCAGGATAATCGGAGAATATATTACGAGTTATTTAACCTAATAACCGAGCAACCAATGAGCAATGACCGATTCAGATTGTTTCCAAGATTGTTGTTCTTGACCCTTCACCCAAAGCCTTAGGTGAAGGGTTGACAAAAGTTTTTAGGGGGGGTAAACTAAAACAAAGGTTAAAAATTATTAGAAATAATTAATAAATTAAACTCACCTTGTTAAATAAGACCATAATAGGCTTATTTAAGAAGGTAAAAACTATGAAAAATTCAAAAAAGTTATTTTCAATTGCTCTTTTTTTGGTAATTTCAGTTTTCTTTTTAGGAGCCAATGCTCCAGTTGCCAAAGCGGCAACAGTTGAGGGACTTCAAGCCCAAATTGAAGCTTTAATCGCTCAAGTCGCTGAACTCCAACAGCGATTAACTGAAATTCAACCAGCGTCTACGGTTTGGTCCCACGATTTTAATAGAAATTTAAAATATGGAATGGGGGGAACAGAAGTTAAAGCTCTTCAAACTGCTTTAGAAAAAGAAGGATTTTATCAAAGAACAATCACTGGTAATTTTGATGAATATACTGCCTCGGCAGTAGTTGGTTTTCAGGAAAAGTACGCTTCAGAGGTTTTAGCTCCTTATCCGGGACTTGTTCACGGAACCGGTTTTGTCGGTCCTACCACCAGAGCCAAGTTAAACCAGCTTTATGGCTGTAAAGCTGTATGTAAAGAATTGTGGTGGTATGATAATGACCACCGCTTCTGCCAAAAAAAGAAATTTTGCGGGCTATATATGTATTTAGGTTTGCGTACTTTTCCCACTAAAGCAGAATGCGAAGCAAGTCTTCAAGAAAAATCCATTACTGTTATTTCTCCCGATGGAGGAGAGAAGTGGGTGATTGGGACTACTCATAATATTACCTGGAGTTCTGAGGGTTTTGAAAAAGTAGAAATTGAGCTTGTAAATTATGCTACTCCCGTTGAAGTAATAAAAATAGCAAATAGTTTATCTGCTTCTCTTGAGAAGTATTCATGGACATTACCAGATGATTTGAAATCAGGAGATAAGTATAAAATTCAGGTTAGAGTAATACCACGCCCTCCGCATATAACAGTCGACGAAAGCGACAATTATTTCAGTATTGTTAAAGAAGGAGAAAATCTTCCTCCGGTTGTTGACGGCCTTACTGCTCCAACTCAGCTAAAGATTAACCAAACAGGCACTTGGATAATTAAAGCCCATGACCCGGAAAATGGTGTCTTAAGTTATAGAGTAGATTGGGGAGATGAGGTTTCCATACCATATTCTTCATCTGCTGAGAGGGGAGTTCAGACCACCAGTTTCACTCATAGCTATAATAAGGTTGGAACCTATACCATTAAATTTACTGTTACTGACGACCATCGGCAAACAGCCAGGACATCCACTACGGTTAAGGTTGTTTCAAAAACCTGCCATACTACTCCCCTATGGGATTGGGATTATTGTTCCCCGGGTTGTAAATGCTATGCTGGTGAAGGCGACTGTGATGACGATACTGAGTGTCACACTGGTTATTGCCATCATAATGTAGGATTAAAATATGGCCAGGTTTATAGAATGGATGTTTGTGAGGAGAAGGAAGGAAAATCCATCACTGTCATTTCTCCCAATGGAGGAGAAGAGTGGGTAATTGGCAAGACATACAATATTACTTGGAAAGTAACTGGAATACCAGAAAATTATAAAATAGGCATAATTGGTTTTCTCAAAAAAGATGCTATCAAATATAGCAAAATTATTGATGTAAACATTAATGCTAGTGTTGGTAATTATGGCTTAACAGTACCTTCAGATTTAATCCCAGGAGAGTATAAAATAGGCATACATCTATCAACCTTAAACGGAAAAATTGTTGCCGAAGATCTTAGCGATAATTATTTTAGTATTCTAAAATATCCCACCTCTTGCACTGACCTTGAGAACGGTCTTCAAGAAAGTTGGAATACGACCTGCGGAGACGCAAAGTATAATCCAGTTTACGACCTTAACAAAGACAAGTCCATAAACTATTTGGATTACACTTTGCTTGGTACCAGAATGAACGACGAAGCCTGGTGTAAGACTATGAAAGAATCTACCGAGGACCCTTGTAAAGAGAATCATTCCCCTAAACTTGGAGAAATTGCTGTCTTTTCCAGTGTTAAGCCAAGAGAAACAGTTTCTTTTACCTTTACTGCTACTGATTCTGATGAAGACAATTTAAGCTGGTCAATTGACTGGGGTGACAGTTCAGTAATCAAAGGAGTGTGTCCCTCTACTCAGCCTAATACCACTTTCAAAACTAGCCATTCCTGGTCCAAGGTTGGAACTTATATAGTTAAGGTAACAGTGAGCGATTGTCGGGGAGGAAGTGATAGAGCTTCGTTTAATATGAACGTAAAGGAAGAAGAGATTTATCAGGCAGAGATTGATGTTCTCTCTTATGATAAGGAAGTTCCTTTTGGTGAAGACATTGATATAAAGGTTAATGTAACCAATACTGGTACTGCTACCTGGACATCCACTGGTCTTCCTGAATTTCACTGCCGGCCTCACGCTTATTTGCCTGATGGCACCTATGTCCATGATATAACCAGGGGTTCGGGATTTGGCCTGCCCTATGATGTCGCGCCGGGTCAAAGCGCTACCCTTGACAATATGAAGATATGTACTGGAGAGGGTATGGATATTAACCAAATAGGTGAACTACAATTAGGTATAGATATGGTTTATGAAACCAAAACCTGGTTTGGCAATGAGGTTAAGATACCAATTACTATTATTGAAGCATCAGGAGTATGTACAGATCCTACCTTAGTTAAATATTGTGATTACAATAGAGATAGAAAAGTAGATGGTTCTGATGTATCGTTTTTAGAGGATGTTGTGATAGAGGCAAGAAATTGTCCTGGCGACAAGATTTGTGATGTTAATTGCGATACAAAAACAGATCTTTTTGATGTTTTAGAACTTCAAGAGCTTATTAATGCTTGTCCCGGTCCAATGTGTTGGAACGTGGCTCCGGTGTTTGATTGGGGCGCCGGGCGATCAAGCCATAGGGTCTATTTAAACTTTAATAACGGAAAAGGAGAAATTGTTAGCGTTGAAGCCCTGCCCGGTTGCGACAATTGTTATGGCATATCTACTCTATGTAACAATGATTGGCCGAACGACTGTCAATCAATCTGTCAGGAAAATAAGGTTTACAACAAAGGTGAAAGTTGCCGATATTACTTACAATTAAACAAATGGGATGGTTCGGCGAGATGTGTTATGAAAGTCGGCTTTAAGGACGGGAATGAAACAAATTACAAGTTTTTTGAAAGTTCTGGTGAAATGCATAACGAAACAATAGAACCGATTCCAGACCCAAGAGGATTAGGATTAAAGAACACAAACATAGAGAGTCAATTAGCATCTATTTCTGATGCAGTTGCTGAAATGCTTAAAAAAATAAAAGAGTTAATAGGAAGATAGAAACCGGAAACTATTCCGAACTCCTAAAAACAGCTCGCTATATAGCGAGCTGTTTTTGTTTTGACTGGAAATGTAAAATAAGTTAAACTAATACAATGGCGACAATAGATGAAATTCGAAAAAATCGGCTCAAAAAACTTAAGGCAATTGAAAGTGCTGGTCTTTTGGCCTACCCAAGCCAGACAAAAAGAACCCATACTTGCGGGGAGGCATTAGAGAATTTTAATAAATTTTCTCGGCTAAAAAAAGAGTTCGTTTTAAGTGGCAGGATGATGTCTTTAAGAGAGCACGGCGGCCTGGTTTTTTCTCATATTAAAGACGGTTCGGCTAGGATTCAAGTTTTATTCAGAAAGGATAAATTAGGGGAAAAGGGTTATCAATTTTTCTTGAATAATTTTGATATAGGGGACTTTGTTGAAATCAGGGGAGTTTTGTTCAAAACCAAGAAAGGAGAGAAGACAATTGAAGCAGGTGATTATAAAATGTTGGCTAAGTCCCTTTTGCCTTTGCCCGAAAAATGGCATGGTCTCAAAGATATTGAAGAAAGATATCGGAAAAGATATTTGGATTTGATTTTTAATCCCAAAGTTAAAGAAAAATTTGAACTTCGTTCAAAAATTATTAAACAAATAAGAGCATTTTTAGAAAATAAAGGGTTTTTAGAAGTGGAAACTCCCATTTTACAACCCCTTTACGGCGGAGCAAAAGCCAAGCCGTTTAAAACCCACTTAAACGCTTTAGATATTGATTTATATCTTCGGATTTCCCCCGAGCTTTATTTGAAACGGCTTTTAATCGGCGGTTTTGAAAAAATATATGAAATTGGAAAATGTTTTAGAAACGAAGGAGTGGATAGAGCCCATAATCCGGATTTTACAATGTTAGAATTTTATTGGGCTTATGCTGATTACAAAGATTTAATGAAACTAACAGAGGAATTTCTTTCAGCATTAGTTAAAAATCTTTTTAGAAGTTTTAGGATAAGATACGAGGGCAAGGAAATAAATTTTAAACCTCCTTGGCCGAGGATTGAATTTACTCAGCTTTTGAAAAAATATACAAAAATTGATTTAGGCGAAATTAATTTAAAGGCTCTTACAAAAGAGGCGAAGAAATTAGGGATTGAGGCAAAGGGAGAAAAAGCCGAGGTTGCGGACGAAATTTACAAGAAATTCTGCCGTCCTAAAATCTGGCAGCCCACTTTTATAATCCATCATCCTTTAGGGGCTTTCCCCTTGGCCAAACAGCTTGAAAAGAATCCGGCAAAAACAGCAAATTTTCAGTTAGTAACGGCTGGCTTTGAACTAATTAATGCTTTTTCTGAACTCAATAATCCTATTGAACAAAAAAGAAGGTTTCAGGAGCAAGAAAAAATCTTTAAAGAGGGATTTGAAGAAGCCCAAAGAATGGATAAAGATTTTATTGAAGCCCTGGAATATGGTATGCCTCCGGCGGCTGGCTTTGGAATGGGAATTGACCGATTAGTGACTCTTTTAACAGATTCTCATAGCTTGAGGGAAGTGATTCTATTTCCCTTGATGCGTCCGAGATAATTATTCTATCTTCAGGCAGAATATTCAGTAAAAAATTAAATTATGCTTGATATAAAATTCATCAGAGAAAATCCTAAAAAAGTAAAAGATGGATGCCAAAAAAAGCAGGTTAAAGTTGATATTAACCGGCTTTTGAAAATAGATAAAGAAAAAAGGGAAACTCAAACAGCATTAGAGAGCATATTGGCTGAAAAAAATAGAGCAAGCAGGAAAATTGCAGCAGCTAAAGAGAAAAAGGAAAAACAAAAAATTATTTCTGAGATGCAAAAACTTGATAAAAAAAGCGATAAACTAAAAGAATTTCTAAAAGGGTTGAATGAAGAATTTGAAAAATTAATATGTCAAATTCCTAATCTGCCCTTAGATAATGTTCCGGTTGGGAAAGACGAAAAAGACAATATAGTTTTGAGAGAAATAGGAAAGAGGCCGAAATTTGACTTTGAACCCAAAGATTATTTAGAAATTGCTGAGGACCTTGATTTGATTGACCTAAAAAGGGCAGCTAAAATCTCAGGGACTCGTTTTGGATTTTTAAAAAGGGAAGCTGCTTTATTAGAATTTGCTTTAATAAATTTAACTTTTGATAATTTAATAAAAAAAGGATTTATTCCAATTATTCCTCCAGTGATGATAAAACCAACAATGATGGAGGGAATGGGATACCTGATAAAAGCTCCAGAAGAAGGATATTTTATTGAAAAGAATAATTTATATTTAGTAGGAACAGCTGAACAGTCAATAGGACCAATGCATGCTAATGAAATTTTTAACGAAAAAGAATTACCCCGGAGATATCTTGGTTTTTCAACCTGTTTCCGTCGGGAGGCCGGAGCTTATGGAAAAGATACCAGAGGAATATTGAGAGTTCACCAATTTGATAAAGTGGAGATGTTTAGTTTTTCTAAACCAGATGATTCTAAAAAAGAGCATCAATTTTTTCTAAAAATAGAAGAAGAACTGATGAAAAAATTAGCACTTCCTTATCAAGTAGTTCAGATTTGCACGGCAGATATGGCGTTTCCTACGGCCGCTCAGTACGATATTGAAACCTGGGTACCTTCTCAGAATTGTTATCGGGAGACCCATTCTACCTCAAATTGCACTGATTTTCAGG
>CAYMJA010000003.1:0-29798 GCA_964391095.1 uncultured Candidatus Saccharibacteria bacterium | reverse complement strand
CCGAGACTACGACCCACCCACCACCTTTTCCTCGCCAGCCTACCCTAAAAAGGAGGGCAAATTGAAATTTGTTCACACTATTAATGGAACTGCTTTTGCAATTGGCAGAACTTTAATTGCTATTATTGAAAATTTTCAGCAGAAAGACGGAAGTATAAGAATACCAGAGGCGCTTCAAAAATATTTACCTTTTAAAGAAATCAAAAATAGAGATGTTTAAGACCCAACCTTGAACATCCAATCTTGGCAGGTCGCACCTGCCAAAACTCATCATAAAAACATGGAGAAAGAGGTTTATATTAATAAATTGAAAACAAATTATAAGGTTGCTGGAAACGGGCAACCTGTTCTTGTTTTGCATGGCTGGGGAGGGTCTTCAGATTCTTGGCTGCAAATCCAGAGAATTTTAGCTGCTCAAGGGTACAAAATGATTTGTCCTGATTTTCCCGGTTTTGGAAAAAGCGCAAATCCTCCCAAGGCTTGGGAAGTGGCTGATTATGCCAAATGGCTGCTTGGTTTTATTAGATTTTTGAAATTAAATAAGTTTTCCATAATAGCCCATTCTTTCGGGGCAAGGGTAGCTATAAAATTTGCTAAAAATTATCCTAAAAAAATAACAAAGTTAATTTTATGCGCTCCAGCTGGTATTAAACCAAAGCCAGATTTAGAAACAAAAATAATTTTTCAAATAAGCAAGACAGGAAATATTATTTTTAGTAAAAAACCCTTAAGAGGATTTAAAAATAGAGCTAAGAATTTATTTTATATTCTTATCCGAAGTAAAGATTATTCAAAAACCAAAGGGGTTATGAGAGAAACGATTAAAAAGGTTTTAGAAGAAGATTTATTGCCTGACCTTTCTCAAATTAAAACAAAAACTTTAATTGTTTGGGGTAGAAAAGATAAAATAATTCCATTAAAATACGCTTATATGTTTAAAGAGAATATAAAAAACTCTCAGTTAGAAATTGTACCCAGAATTGGCCATAGCCCTCATTTAGAAAACCCGGAAAGATTATTAGAAATAATAACCAAATTTTTACGATGAAAACATTTATTGCTGTTTTTTGGTTTTTTATTTTTATAAAATTGCTCCTTTTTTGGATTTGGCTTTGGCAATTAAAAGAATATCGTTTAAAGAGACTCAAGGCTCATTTTGGAACTCAAAAAATAAGAAAAATAATTTTTAGTTTGCACGGTATCAGATATCCCAAATTGACCAAAAAAACCGTTATTATTTTGGTTTCCGGCATATTAATTGGATTTTTAATTTTGTTTTATCTTTTTTCTTTACCGGGATATTTGTTTTATCTTGCGCTTCTGATTTTAGTTATTTTGGCTCCAATAATTTTTTCTCTTTTAGTTTTATTTTTTCAAATCCCCACTACTGTTTTAATAAAGAGAATTTTAAAGAAAGCAAAAGAAAAAAGAGAAGAATTTAAAGACCTTTTAGTTATTGGTATTACCGGGAGTTATGGAAAAACCTCAACCAAGGAATTTTTAGCCGCTATCTTGGAAGAGAAATTCAAAATTCTCAAAACCCCTGAACACCAAAACACTGATCCGGGAATTGCTCGATGTATCTTAAACAATTTAACTTCTGAACATCAAATTTTTATAGTAGAAATGGCCGCTTATGGATTAGGAGAGATAAAACCGCCCTGCCGGATGGTTCAACCTAAAATTGGCATTTTAACCGGGATAAACGAACAACATATAGCTCTTTTTGGTTCCCAAGAAAATATTATTAATACGAAATTTGAACTGATAGAAAGTTTACCTGAAAATGGAATTGCGATTTTTAACTGGGACAATAAATTTATCAAATCAAGAATCAAAGGTCAAGAATCAAAGGTCAAGAATCAAAGGTTTTGTTCTGTTAAAGAGAAATTGAATATATGGGCAGAAGACATTAAAGTTGAAAAAGAGTTTATTTCCTTTAAAGTTAGTTCTAAAAACGGGGGTTCAGCCAATTTCAAAGTAAATTTATTAGGAAGGCAAAATATTGAAAATATTTTATTGGCTGCTTGCTGTGCTCAAGAACTGGGAATGAGTTTGGGAGAAATTTCAAGGGCTTGCTCAAAAATTAAACCAGAGCAGGGGGCAATGGAGATTTTGAAGAAAAATGGCTTAACTATTCTTGATAGTTCTTATTCTGCAAATCCGGATGGCGTAATTGCTGATTTAGATTATTTAAAAGTTTATTCTGGAAAGAGGATTATTGTTATGCCTTGTTTAATTGAATTAGGAAGGAGTTCAAAAGAAGTTCATAGGAGAATAGGGAGGAAAATTGGTGAGGTTTGTAATTTGGCAATAATTACAACAAAAGAAAGATTTAAAGAAATACAAGAAGGGGCAATTGAAAAAGGAATGAAAAAAGAAAATATCTTGTTTATTGAGAATCCAAAAGAAATTATTGAAAGGATAAATATTTTTTGTAAACAAAACGATGTAGTGCTTTTAGAAGGTAGGGTGCCAAAACAATTAATTCAACAATTTAATCAATGAATCCTTTTTGTCCTATTTCTATATCTCTATCACCCAATACTGAAAAAGACGACATTCGGCTGGCTTTTAGATTGGTTTTTCAACCCTGGAAATGGAAAAAAGGTGATGCGATTAAAAAATTAGAAAATCAATTCAAAGAATATTTAGGGGTAGAATACGCTTTTTCTTTTAATAGCGGCCGGTCTTCTTTGATGGCAATATTAGAAGTTTTAGATGTAAAAGAAGATGAGGAAGTTTTACTTCAAGCATTTACTTGTAACGCAGCTGTAAATCCGGTTTTAAAAAAGAAGGCAAAGCCCATTTTTGTAGATATAGACGAGACATTAAATTTAAACCCGGAAGATTTAAAACGAAAAATTACAAAAAATTCGAAAGCAGTAATGATTCAACACACTTTTGGCTGGCCGGCAAAAATAGACGAGATTTTGAATATTACCCAACAAAATAATTTAGTTTTAATTGAAGATTGCGCTCATTCCTTAGGAGCAAGATATGATTCTCGAAAAGTGGGGACATTTGGCGATATTGCTTTTTTTAGTTTTGGAAGGGATAAAATTATTTCCTCTGTTTTTGGGGGAATGGTAATTACAAATAATGTCCAATTAGCTCAAAAAACAAAAGAGTTCCAGGAAAAAATTAAATATCCATCAAATTTTTGGATTTTTCAACAATTACTTCATCCAGTTTTAATGAATTTGATAATTCTTCCGACTTATTCAATTTTAGGGAAATTTTTGTTATTTCTTCTCCAGAGATTTCATCTTTTGTCTAAAGCTGTCCATTGGAAGGAAAAAAGAGGCGAAATTCCTGAATATTTTCCAAAAAAAATTCCCAATGCTTTAGCAATTTTATCTTTAAATCAATTCAAAAAACTAGAAAGATTTAATAGACACCGGAAAGAAATTTCTAAGTTCTACGAAGAAAATTTAACCGGGTTTAATTTACCTTTCAAGAGGGGGAGGGCGGATAGGGAAGTAATTTTTATGAAGTATCCAATTTTAGTAAAAAATTCTGACAAAATTATCAAAGAAGCAAGAAAGAAAAATATTATTTTAGATGACGGTTGGCGAAAATCCGTAGTTGTTCCTCCGGATACCAGAATAGAAGAAATGAAATATATAAAAGGCAGTTGTCCTCAAGCAGAGAATATAGCGGAACATATTTTAAATTTGCCAACCCATATAAACATTTCTATAAAGAAAGCTCAAAAAATCATAGATATTTTATTATGTTAAAAATACAAGAAATAAAAAATAAAGAAATCTGGGAGAGTTTTCTTTTAGGATGTAAAGAAAAAACGTTTTTAGATTCTTGGAATTGGGGAGAGTTTCAGAAAAAAGAAGGCAATAAGGTTTGGCGGTTTGGTTTTTATGCAGACAAGAAACTTGTTGCCTCTGTCCTGGTTATTAAAATTAAAGCAAAAAGGGGGACATTTTTGTTTGTGCCCCATGGGCCAGTAGTAAAGAATAAAATATCAAGAATAAAGTATAAAGTATTGGAAATATTATTGGAAAAACTTAAAAAAATAGCCGAAGAAGAAAAAGCGGGTTTTATAAGAATTGCACCGATTTGGGACAGGAACGAGGAGAATATTAAACTTTTTAAGAAACTTGGTTTTAAAAACGCTCCCATTTATATCCATCCGGAAGTAACTTGGGAGTTAAATATTACTCCCCCAGAAGAGGAACTTTTAATGAATATGCGAAAGACCAGCCGCTATTTAATAAGGCAGGGGCTTAAAAATAAAGATATTGAGGTTATCAAAAGCCAGAATATTGAAAACCTGAAAATTTTTAATGAAATTTATCAAGAGACAGCTGCTCGTCATAACTTTGTTCCATTCTCTTTGGATTATTTAAGAAATCAATTTTTAACTTTTAGTTCCGATAATCAAATATTTATTTTTCTTGGTAAGTATAAACAAAGGGTCATTTCTGCGGCTATTATTGTTTTTTGGCAAGACATTGCTTTTTATCATCACGGCGCTTCATTATCAAAATATTGGAAAATTCCAATTTCTTATTCTTTACAATGGGAAGTAATAAAAGAAGCAAAAAGACGAGGTTGTCAACGCTATAATTTCTGGGGGATAGCTCCGGAGATCAAAGATATATCTCAGGTGTCAAAGTCAAAACATCCCTGGGCAGGTTTAACCTTATTTAAAATGGGTTTTGGTGGCTATAGGAAAGAATATGTTAAGACCCAGGATTTGCCCCTTTCACTTACTTATTGGGCGACTTCTCTTTTCGAAAAAATGAGAAAAATTAAAAGAGGATTGTAATATCAGCGTTTAAGGTGTTTAAATTCTCAATTTAAACAGTAATGAAGAGATACAGATATAGAAAATTTTACAGACCTAAAACAAGAAAATCAATAATCCGTTTAATACTTTATTCTCGGATTTTTTGGCTAAGCTGTCTGGTTTTGATTATTTTGGGAGTTATTTTCTATTTTGTTATTTTTTCTTCTTTTTTCCAGATAGAAGAAATTAGGGTTAGGGGGAATCAAGAAACTTCAACTGAAAACCTTAAAAGTGTCATTAACAGCCGGATTAATAAAAAGATAATTTTTTTCAATTCGAAAAGTATTTTTCTGGCTAATCTACAGGCAATAAGTAGAGAAATTTTAGAAAAATTTCCCCAAATTACCGAAGCCGATTTAGAAAGGGATTTTCCAGATATTATAACGGTTAAGATAAAGGAAAAAGAGGCTATTGGAGTTTGGTGCCAGGATAGTAATTATTTTTATATTGACAAAGAAGGAATAATTTTTGAAAAAGAAAATAGAGATTCGTTCCCTGCTCCAATTCTAAGGATTAAAGATTTATTTTATTCAATTGAGAATCTTCAATTAGGGAAAAAAGTTATTGAGAAAGACTGGTTAAATCAGATTTTCAAAATTGAGTCTAAATTAAAAAATGATTTAAAAATCCCTTTCAGAGAGATTGTGATAATATCTGAAAAGAGGTTAGATGTTAAAACTGTTGAGGGTTGGGAGATTTATTTTAATCCAAAAAAAGATATAGATTGGCAGCTAAGCGAACTCGATTTTCTTTTAAAAGAAAGAATTCCTCCTAATAAAAGGGGGAATGTTGAATATATAGATTTGAGATTTGAAAAAATTTATATATCTCCGGAATCCTACAATCAATAATTACTCAATATGATAAACAAAAATTGAGTAACCGATTTTTGCAACTGGTTCGTATTTGTAAAGCCAACGGTAAAAACCAGAAGGTTGGTCAAAGCCAGGAACAAGCTTTCCTCTTCCGGTTTGCAGGAAAGTAGCTGAGACAGCGAGATAACTTCCTTTTGGTAATTCTTTAGGGCTTCTTGAGCCCCACCAAGGGGCATATTTTTCTTTTAGATAATATCCGGTATCCCCACCACCAAAATAATCAACATAAATTTTATCAATTCCGTTTTCGTCTGCCCATTTATTTAATCTTTTTAAATCCTGCCCCCAATCTAAATTAGAATCCACCGTGTAAATATAACCCTGAGCCGGTCCGCCGACCAACTCATTGAAATAAGCGAGGAAATAAGGATAAATAGCAACCACACTGATTGCTTGCCAGGTTAAAAGCAAGATTAAAGAAACAGTTTTTAATTTTAAAAGGGGCGGTTTTAACCAGAGGGTAGTGACTCTACTTACTAATAAGATAGTAAAAGGAAAAACCGGTAAAAGGTGACGAATACCGATATTAAGATTACTATATAAACTTGTGGTCCAGTAAATTCCGATAAAAACAAGCATTGAGAATTCAGCAAAATGGTTGCTTAGCCAGCTCCGAGTTCTTTTTAAAGGTGTATGCCAAAAAGGTTTTTTTATTAACAAAGCTGAATATAAAAGAGCAATTATTAATAAAATATGAAAGGTCAAGGATTCTTTTATTGCATAAACTATTGGAAAGTAAGTTTTCCAGCCGAGATTTGAAACTTCGCCCAAGAAGTATCCTGTGTTTCCTCCGCTTGCTCTTTGAAATACCATAGAGAGTCCTAAGAGATATTGAGCCGCTGGTCTTAAAATTGGTTTGTCTGCCATCCAGATAATTGAATTAGTTAACGGTTTAATTGATAAAAGTATGACCTTAGTATCTTCTACTTGTTTTTCTGGGGGGTAATTCCAGGCATGGTATTGATAAACAGCCCAGATTAAGATATAGGCAACAATTATAACTAAAATAAGAAGTAGAAGATAACGGACAAAAACTTTTAAAAACTCTCTAAAGTTAGAAGATTTTATCAATGCCCAGGTAATAATTAGAATTCCAAAGAAAGGAAAAAGTAGAATTACAGAAAACTTTGTTAGTTGAGCTATTCCCAGAGCAATTCCAGCAATGATTAAATTTTTCTTGCCTGCCCGCAACGTTTCGCGTAGCGAGACGGGCAGGGAATTATTCTTTAAAAATTTTACAAAATAATAAGTAGCAATAAATATACCAGCGGCTGCTCCTACATCAGTGGTAACTAATCTACCGTGAGCTAAAAGGGTAGGGGAGAAAGAAAACAAAAATAGAGCAAGGAGAGCGGTTTTGTTTCCAAAAAGTTCTTTTGCCCATTTAAAAACATAAAATCCAAGTAAAACCAAAATTAAAATCATTGGAATCCTTGCCCAGAAAATCATCTTATCGGTTGGATTCCCGCTTTTAAATAAGAAATGAGAACCAAAATCCCATTGACCATTAACTTCTTCCTGCCAGGATTTTACTTCAGAAGGAAATTTTATGTTTTTAATAAAAAGCAAAGGTATGGCAGATAAATCTTTCATCAGGGGTGGGTGTTCTGGGTTTAACCGCATATCTTTTTGGGTTAAATAAGAATAGCCGGCCGGCAAATGGGCAAGTTCGTCCATAGTAAGAGAGTCATTCTTTATACTGAAGATAGCTATGACAAATACAAAAATCAGAAGACAGGCAGCAATAATATTAGTAAGACGATTTGACATAAATTTTTTATACTTATATTGTAACATATTTTAAAACTAATGCTCAATGCCCGACATTCTTAACCCTTCACCTAAAGCCAAGAATTGACTTTTTATATTAATTTGCTACAATAGTGATGTAATTTTTTTTTAGGAATTATAGAAGGCCGACGCAATTATAGAAGGCCGACGTCTTATATATATGGAAAAAAAGGAAAGGAGAAAAAGTAAAACTGAAGAACAATTAGAAGAGTGTCAGAAAATAAAAGAAGAATATTTAACTAATTGGAAAAGAGAACGAGCAGATTTTTTAAATTATAAAAAAGAAGAAAAAGACAGGATGATAGAGTTAATGAGGTATGACAAGGAAGGCCTTATATTAAAAATACTTCCGGTTTTAGATAATTTATTTATTGCCGAAAAGAAAATTCCAGAAGATTTAAGAAATGATAAATGGGTAGAAGGTTTTTTAAAAATAAAGACCCAAGTTTTGGATTTTTTTAAGAACCAGGGTTTAGAAGAAATAGAATCTCTGGGGAAGAAATTTAATCCAAATTTCCAAGAGGCAGTAGAAGTGATTAAAAAACAGGGTTGCGAGCCAGAAATTGTTGTAGAAGAAATTCAAAAGGGCTATCTTTTTCAGGGTAAAGTTATAAGGCCAGCTAAAGTAAAAATAACTAAATAACTAACATTAAAACTATGTCTAAAATTTTAGGTATTGACCTTGGTACAACTTTTTCAGCGATGGCGGTAATAGAAAGCGGCGAGCCGAAGATTATTGAAAATAAAGAGGGAGCCAGAACAACTCCTTCGGTTGTTGCTTTGACTAAAACCGGAGAAAGATTAATTGGAGTTACAGCCAAACGCCAACAGATTACTAATCCTCAAAATACTATTTATTCCACTAAACGATTAGTAGGCAGGCGTTTTTCAGACCCCGAGGTTCAGAGAGATAAAAAACTTTTACCTTATGAAATTAGAGAATCGAAAAGTGAAGGAGTAGAGGTTAAAATGGGGGATAAATGGTATAGGCCGGCTGAGATTTTAGCAATGGTTTTGCAAAAATTAAAGCAGGATGCTGAAGAAAAACTTGGAGAGAAAATTACCGAAGCTGTTATTACTTGTCCTGCTTATTTTGATGATTCTCAGAGAAAAGCAACCAAAGTTGCCGGAGAGATTGCCGGGTTTAATGTAAAAAGAGTAATAAACGAACCTACTACTGCTGCTCTTGCTTACGGTTTAACTAAAGCAAAAAGTCAGCAAATTGTAGTTTATGATTTTGGCGGAGGAACTTTTGATGTTTCTATTTTGGATGTTTCAAAGGAAACAGTAAAAGTTATTGGAACCGGGGGAGATACCCATCTTGGCGGAGACGATTTTGACCAAAAGCTAATGAACTGGATAGTTACAGAATTTAAAAAGGACCAAGGTATTGATTTATCAAAAGACCAATTAGCTTTACAGAGAATTAAAGAAGCGGCAGAGAAGGCAAAAATTGAATTATCAACAACCCTGGAGACAGAAATTAATCTTCCTTTTATTACCTCAGATTCTTCAGGACCCAAACATCTTTATCTGAAATTTACTCGTGCTCAGCTTGAAAATTTGGTAAAAGATTATATTGATGAATCAATTGAATTGATAAAAGGGACATTAAAAGAAGCCAAACTTAAACCCGAAGAAATTGAAGAAATAGTTTTAGTTGGGGGGCAAACAAGAATGCCAAAAATTCAAGAGGAAATTAAAAAAATTTTCAACAAAGAACCCAATAAAGAAATTAATCCTGACGAAGTAGTTGCTATTGGAGCTGCTGTTCAGGCAGGTGTTTTACAAGGCGAAATGAAGGAAGTTCTTTTGTTGGATGTTACTCCTTTGGGCTTGGGAATTGAAACTTTAGGAGGGGTGGATACTGTCTTGATTCCAAAAAATACAACTATACCTACCTCAAAAACCCAGACTTTTTCAACAGCTGCCGATAATCAGACCTCAGTTGAAATTCATGTTTTACAGGGAGAAAGACCAATGGCAGCCGATAATAAATCACTCGGCAGATTTATGTTAGATGGGATTCCTTCAGCTCCTCGCGGCATTCCCCAAGTTGAAGTTAGTTTTGACATTAATGCTGATGGAATTTTGAATGTTTCAGCCAAAGATAAAGCAACTGGAAAGAGCCAGTCAATTCGGATAGAGGGTTCTACTGGTTTGTCAAAAGAGGAAGTTGAGAAGATGAAAAAAGAGGCAGAAGTTCATGTAGAGGAGGACAAGAAAAAGAAAGAATTAATTGAGGCAAGAAATCTGGCTGATAATTTGATTTATACTTCTGAGAAGACACTTAGAGAGGCAGGGGATAAAGTTGCTTCAGATTTGAAAAAAGAGATTGAAGAAAAAGTGGAGGTATTGAAAAAAGTGAAAGATAGCGATAATATAGAGGAAATAAAAAACAAAACCACAGAACTTTCCCAGATAATTCAGAAAGCAGGAGCTGCACTTTATAACGCTAAAGGCGATATGTCGGGCAAAGCCCGTCACAAAACAGCTCAACAAGCTCAGAAAAAAGAGGAACCCAGGAAAGAAGACAAGAAAAAAGAAGATAAGGGGAAAGATGCTGAGGAAGGAGAATACAAAAAGAAATAAAAAATCAAAAATTAAATATCAAAATTACATATCAAAAATCAAGAATTTTAAATTTTAATTTGTCATTTTGATTTTTGCATTTTGATTTTTGACGATGGATTATTACAAAACTTTAGGCGTTTCTCAAAGCGCTTCTCAAGAAGAAATTAAAAAAGCCTATTATAAATTAGCCCACAAATATCATCCTGACAAAGGAGGAGACGAAAAGAAAATGAAAGACATAAATGAGGCCTATCAGGTTCTTTCAGATAAAGAAAAGAGAGCTCAATATGATAAATTCGGTCAAGTTTTTGATGGTGCTTCCGGGGGACAACCAGGCGCTGGACCGGGTTTTGATTTTAATTGGTTTTGGAAAACTCAAAGCAGAGGCCCGGATTCAGGATTTAATTTTGAGGATTTAGGTGAAATTTTTGAAGATTTTTTTGGTTTTGGCGAAAAAGAGACACGAAGAAGGGATATTAAAAAAGGCAGAAATATTAAAATTGACATAGAAATTCCTTTAGAAGAAACCTTAAAAGGTGTCACTAAGGAAGTTTCTATTTATAAGACAATTCAGTGTCCTCGCTGTGGGGGTAGGGGAGCTGAACCGGGTACTCCTTTAAATGAGTGTTTCTCCTGCCGTGGTACAGGCCAGGTTCAGTTGGGCTCATTTACCCGTTGGACAGTTTGTCCCGAATGCGGAGGAGAGGGCTCTACGCCTAAAAAGCCCTGTAATGTTTGTAAGGGAGAGGGGAGAATTAAAGGAAAAGAAAATATTAAAATTTTTATTCCAGCCGGAATTGATTCAAACCAGGTAATTAAAATTAGTGGCAAAGGAGAAGCCGGTAAAAAAGGAGGAAAGTCAGGAGATTTATATGTTAGAGTTTTAGTAAAAAAGCACCCGATTTTTATTAGAAAAGGTGATGATTTATATATTTCTGTTCCTCTTACTTTTTCCCAGGCTGCTTTGGGAGATGAAATCGAGATACCGATATTAGAGGGGAGTAAATTTTTGCTTAAAGTCCCTGCAGGGACTGAGTCAGGGAAAATGTTGCGAATTTCCGGTAAAGGTATTCCTCATTTCTCGGGCTACGGAAAAGGAAATCTTTATATTGAATTGGCGGTAAAAACTCCAAAGCGATTGACAAAAAAACAGAAAGAATTATTAGAGAATCTAAACGAAGAAGGGATTTAATTGAATGCCCCCATAACTCAATTGGCAGAGTAGTAGCCTTTTAAGCTATTAGTTCCCGTTCGAGTCGGGATGGGGGCACTTTTTTGATATTATATTCTTGAATTAAAAATGCTAGCCATTAGAATAATTTTAATGGCTAGCTTTTTGATTATCAGGAAGATGAGCGCTTGGAGGTGGTAAAGAAAATATATTTGAGACCCTTATTGGAGTTTTCTTGCCACCAATCTTTTAATTTTTCAATTTCATTAAAATCCGTCTGATTCCAATTAAGATATTTAGCGACCTGCTTTTTGAATAGCTTAATAATAATGTCAGAAGGTTTGTTGTCTCCTTTTCCTGCTGTTTCCATCTTAACAACAAAATCTTTGACCATTTGGACGAGTTTTTTGTCTCTCTCATTGTGGCAAAATTTATATAATTTCTTTATATATTTCCGCGCTTGGTAGGCATAGTTCCAAGAACTATGAGCGGCTAATAAAATTTTAATCGTTATAGGCCAATTTATATCCCTTCCTGAGATTTTGGGTGAGGTTTTCATGATTATCCCTCCTTGTTTTAAGATTTTTAAAAGAGCATCAAAAAAGTTGCTATTTTATATTACCATACTTTTGTTTTATTATATGACTGAATTTAAAGTTTTTATTGAAAAATTTTTTAAAATAAGATAATATGTTTACAGATAGACATTTTGGGCCCATGGCGCAATTGGTAGCGCGCCTCGATGGCATCGAGGAGGTCGCGAGTTCAAATCTCGCTGGGTCCACCATAACGAATTTGAGGAGTTTTCCGCCTCGCCCTCGCCTTAAATTCCTCCAATTTTTGCTCGCTCGCCGAAAAAAATCTCACAAAAAATTTTTGGGCAGAAACTCTGAATTTTTACTCTGTTCTATAATGGACTTTTAATGTTTTTAAGTTTTGGATTTGTTACTTGGGTATAAAGTTGGGTTGTTCTAATATTCCGATGACCCAAAAGTTCCTGCACATATCTAACATCAACGCCATTTTCTAAAAGATGGGTTGCAAAACTATGGCGTAATGAATGAAAAGTAGCGTCTTTTTTGATGCCGGTTTCCCTGAGCGCATTTTCGAAAACTTTTTGAGCTGTCCGTTCGGTTAATTTTCCGCCTCGTTCGCTTTCAAAAACATAATTACCTGAATTTTTACCGGTTATTAGATTTTGAAGGTCGTTTTTAATTTTCTCTGGAAAAATAGTAATTCTGTCTTTTTTACCTTTTGCATTTTTCAGATGAATAGTTAACTCATTGAAGTCAATATCCTTTAGTTTTAAATTAACAACTTCGCTGATTCGAAGTCCGGCGCCATAAGCCAAAGAGATAATTAACTTATGCTTTAGATTTTTTATTGAGTTAATTATTTGTTTTATTTCTTCTCTTGATAAAACAATCGGCAGTTTTTTAGTTCGTTTGGCAAATTTAAGATTTATTTTTTGAGAAATTTTCAATACTTCGCGGTAGAAAAACTTTATCGCGCTTAGATAAAGATTAATTGTTTGCGGAGCATAATTTTTACTTTGTTTATCTAATAAAAACTGCTTTATCTTTTCTTCGTCTATTCTTTCTAAATTAAATTTTTTAAAATCAAAATATTCTCTTAAACAACCGAGATAAGCTTTTATGGTTTTGAAACTATAATTTCTTAATTTTAATTCTTGGCTTGTTTGTTCCAAGTATTTTTGTTGCATGATTTTGTAAAAATTGATAAACTAAAGTTAGTAAATGACTATTAGTAATTTTAATTATATTAATTATACATTAAGTTCGTATAATATACAATAAAGGGTCGATATTATACATTCAATTCGTATAGAAACGAGTTATACGCCATTTTGCCCTATTGCTATAATCAAACTTAATCCATGAAACAACAAAAAATCACCCTTTTAGGAACAGGTACCTGCCAACTGCAAAAACATCGTACATCATCAAGTATTTTAGTTGAGCTTAAAGATTTGCTTTTTGTCTATGATATTGGTCGCGGTACAACTCAACGACTCGCAGAATTAGATGTAAAACAAGATGATATTCGGCACATCATATTATCTCATTTTCATCCTGATCACATTATTGATTTAGTTCCACTGCTTCATGCATCGGCTTGGTCGCAAGTCGACCCCAGGTCTAAAGATTTACACATCTATGGTCCAATCGGATTGGAAGTCCAAATCATGAGGTTAATGAGTTTATTCGGTCCAGATGAATTAAAACGCGATTTCTTCAATGTGCATATTCATGAAATTAGAAATGATAATTTTGTAATTGGTAAACGAAAATTTGAATTTATCAACCTTCCGCCAGTAAACAACAGTGGCTTGAAATTTGAGGTTAACGGAAAAAAATATGCTTTCACCGGCGATTCAAATTTTCATAAAGAAGAAATCGCGTTTCTATCTGGGGTCGACTTTGCTGTTATTGATGCCGGCCACCCAACCGATGAAGAAATAGTTAAGTTAGCAGTTGAGACTCAAGTGCCCAAAATAGTTCTCTCTCATTTATATAGAGAAACGGATGAAAATGAGATTAGACAAAAAGCAAATCAGGCAGGATACAAGGGTGATTTAATTGTAGGAAAAGACCTAATGAGTTTTGAAATCGGGGACGGGCAAAACAGCGTATAACAGCATGTATGAGGTTCAAGAAAAAGTGGATTTATAATAAACAGCGGAGTCACTTTTTCTTTCACCCAAATCCCACCAAGATTTAATAAATTGAAAAGCGGATTTGGCGGGACTTCTCATACACGCAAACGTTATATGAAATAAATTATTTTTTGCCCCTATGGAAAACGAAATAAGTAACGAATACATTGAAAATGCAATAAACGAGCTTAATAAATTTTTTGGAGTTAAAGAACCCGTTTTGGATGAAAATATTTTTTCATTAATTAGAGGTGGTAAGGCCAAAGAGGCAATGAAATTGATTGCTCGCCAACTTGGTTTGCCTATTGATATTAATATCATGAATGTACCAAATGATTATAGGGCCCAAAATAACGACAATCAATTTCATAGCACACACTTAGCGAAAGTTCATCAGCATGGATCTGGCAGTGAAGGTATTACTGCACAAGTGACAATTCCGGGTAGTTTGCCATTTTATGGCTCATCAGCATTAAACGGTTATCCGATAAATGTCAAAATGAGTGATAATTGCACCGAACATCCTGTTGTGTTCGCCATGATAATGGCACATGAACTTTCGCACGTTTTACTGTACTCATTGAGTCATTCTAAAAAGGAAAATGAATTTTATACAGACCTTACCGCCATAATGCAAGGATTTCAAAATATTTTCCAAAACGGGCGCAAAATTACAAAAACTAATGTAGAGCATGGTGTTATGAGTACCACAACCAGAACGCAGACTACAACCTATGGATATTTAAACGACAATCAGTTTAATTTTGCTCGCAATAAGATAAATTCAATACTAGAAAAGAATAGAGAAAGAAAAAAACTTTTATCAGGTGAATTGAAAACATTCACGAAACTATTGTCAAAATACGAAAAATCCCTGATCCAATTTAAAAAATTTTTAGACTTCTTAACAAAAAATACTAACAAAAAAATTACCGGAGAAGATGGTAAAAGAATGATGACATTTTTCCAACCAGGATATATGGATGACATAGATTCACTGCCAATAGAATATAAAGAGAAACAAATAAATATCCAAAATTTTTTAAAAGGCCTATCTCACTATACAGACCAAAGAAATAACCAGCTTTCAATTTATATTAAAGATTTAGAAACATATGCCAACAAACTAAAAACCAAATTTGTTTCATTAAAAAAAGACGTTAAAATGTTAAAAAAATATGTTGGCTATAAATATAGAATAAAAGTTTTTTTCTTTCTTTTATTTAAACGGGGCAAAAAATAATTTACATCATATAACAAAGAGTATGCGGTTCAAGAATTTTTCATCTATAATATTGATAAGGAATAAAAAATTCTTTCACCCAAATTTTTGCTCCATTTCATTACGCAAAAACTTCGCATACTCTTAAACGTTATCGGAAATTGCGGGGCTTTAACGGATTTTTGCAAACATTTATCAACTTGTTAAAATAAGTTATTACAATGGAAAAGAAAATTAAAATTGGGTTAATTGGTTTAGTAATTATCGTTGTTTTAGCAAGCGTTTGGTTTATTACTACCAAAAAGGGTTCTATAATAGAACCTATAACTGAAGAAAAAGAGGAAGAAGAGAAGGATTGGGTTATTACAAGCGAGGATGAGCTGCTCAAAAAATTGGAGGAAAGCGATAAAAAGTTCAAAAGACAAGAGATCAGCAACACAATAGTTTATTGGCATCAGCGAATGATAGATGATGCAATTGTCGAGGGAGATTACATAAACTATCAATTTGATAAGGATACAAAGGAACTTAAAAAGAAAATTATTAATTGGCGAGATGACTTACCTGAACATCTACCTTCGGTAATTCCCAAAGAACAGGCAGAGTCTATAGCAGGTGGAGGATCTGCTACCTTGTATTTTATATCTCCAGAATCAAGTATTTTCCCAATAAAATCAACGCCAAAAAATCCATGCTGGGTCGTGTGGAAAGTAGCGGGGACTTATGAAGGTGGTAGTTATTATGATATTATAGTCATAGATGCCGTAGAAGGGAAAATATTAGGCTATGGTATTCCACCACCATAATAAAAGTAAAAATAAATTAAGAAGGATAAAAGCTCCGCAACTCTTCGCCACTTCGTGGCTCGGTCTCGGCTTCGCCGAGACTCCGATAACAGAGGATAAAAGACTCCACTTCGTTTCGTCCAAATTGATGCTACGCATCAACTTCTTTTATCCCAAATCTTATACGCAATAATTTTTCAAAACTAAGGAAACAACGTCGGGATTTTATTGGTAATAGGTTCTAACTTTTTCTAGAAGACACAATAAACAACTATCGCCGGCTAAAGCCGGCACTGTCTTTATATTGATTTGTTAATTAATATTTGATATAAATGATAAATGGTCTAAGGGCCTTATATAATATGTTATCTGCTAAAAATAAATTTTTCTTAGTTATCGGCTTCTTAATTATTTTCGGGGTTGGTTTTTGGATTGGAGAGACCTCGGTGGTTTGCGATGTTTGTCCCCCTGAAGAGGTTAATTTTTCTCTTTTTTGGGAGGCCTGGAAAAAACTTCAAGAAGAATTTGTTAACCCTGAAGATATTGATATTCAAGAAATGGTTTATGGAGCAATTGCCGGAATGGTAAAATCTTTAAAAGACCCTTATACTGTATTTTTTAGCCCAGGGGACACTAAAAAATTTTTGGAAGATGTAAGTGGAAAATTTGAAGGGGTTGGAATGGAAATTGGAATAAGAAAAGGACAACTTCAAGTTATCGCTCCTTTGGAGGGCACACCGGCCCAGAAGGCTGGTTTGCGGGCCGGTGATAAGATTATAAAAATAGACGATGTTGTGACTACCGATATTACTATTGAAGAAGCAGTAAGCATGATTCGAGGCCCTAAGGGAACAGAAGTAACCTTAATCATTTTTCGAGATGAGTGGGAAAATACAAGAGAATTTAAAATCAAAAGAGTGATTATTAAAATTCCTTCTTTAAAGTGGGAGTTGCTCGCCTCGACAGGCGAAGCAGGCGGGAAAGATGATATTGCTTATATAAAAATCTATCAGTTTTCTGAGAAATTAAATTCTGATTTTACAAAAGTAGGAGTTGAAATTTTAAACAGCCCGGCTAAAAAAATAATTTTAGATTTAAGAAATAATCCCGGCGGTTATTTAGTAAGAGCCCAAGATATCGCTGGTTGGTTCTTAGAAAAAGGGAAAGTTGTGGTTGTTGAGGATTTTGGTTCTAAAAAAGACCCGGAAGTTTATGAGACTAAGGGTAACGCTAAATTTTCAGATTATCCAATGGTAATTCTAATCAATCAAGGGTCGGCATCGGCTTCTGAGATTTTAGCTAGCGCCCTTCGTGATAATCGTGGTATAAAAATAATTGGGGAAACCTCTTTCGGAAAGGGCTCTGTTCAAGAATTAGAAGAATTACGAGGTGGTTCTAGTTTAAAAATCACAATAGCAAAGTGGTTAACCCCTAATGGTGATCTTATTACTGATGTAGGGCTAAAGCCGGACATTGAAATAAAAATGACAGAAGAGGATTATAACGAAGAAAGGGACCCCCAATTAGATAAAGCCATTGAAATATTGAAAGAGATGAGATAGAATATAATAAACTATGAAGGTTATTCTTCTCCAAGATATAGATAATTTAGGGGAAAAGTATGAGATCAAGGAGGTGAAAGATGGCTATGCACGGAATTTTTTAATTCCTAAGGGACTAGTTCGGCTTGCAACGAAGGAATCTTTAAAGTGGTTAGAAGCCCAGAAAGAAATTAGAAAAAAGAAAGCCGAAGAAGAATTAAAAAAGGTTCAGAAAATAGTTTCAGAGATTGATGGGGTAGAAGTGATTATTCCGGTTAAAATTGGCGAAAAGGAACAGTTCTTTGAAAAAGTAAATTCACAAAAAATTTCTGAGAAATTAAAAGAAATGGGATTCGAAATTAAAAAAGGTCAAATCACCTTAGAGAAACCTATTGAAGAACTTGGTGAGTTTCCGATAAAGGTTAAATTTGAACACAATTTAGAAGCTGAAATAAGAGTAATCATAATTGAGGAAAAAAAGTAATGGTGAAGTATATTTTTGTTGCCGGTGGGGTAATGTCTGGTATTGGCAAAGGGGTGGCAGTAGCTTCAATTGGAAGAATTTTAAAAAGTAAAGGATTCAAAGCAACGGCAGTTAAAATTGACCCCTATATTAATGTTGATGCTGGCACTATGAATCCTATTGAACACGGAGAGGTTTTTGTAACCGATGATGGAATTGAATGTGACCAGGATGTAGGAAATTACGAAAGATTTTTAGATGAGAATCTTGATAGCGATAATTATATAACTACTGGTAGGGTTTATCGGGCAGTAATAAATCGGGAAAGGAATTTAGAATATAAGGGTAGGTGCGTAGAAGTTGTTCCAGATATTCCTAATGAGGTAATTTCAAGAATTAAGCGGGTGGCTAGGAAAACCAAAACAGATTTTGTTTTAATTGAAATCGGAGGGACGGTAGGGGAATATCAAAATATGCTTTTTTTGGAAGCAGCTAGAATGATGAAGCTTAGCCATCCGAAGGATGTGCTTTTTATTTTAGTTAGTTACTTGCCAGTTCCTAAAAAGATTGGCGAAATGAAGACCAAGCCGACCCAGTATGCTGCCAGAAGCTTAAATTCAGCCGGCATTCAGCCAGATATTATCCTTGCTCGTTCAATAATACCATTAGACGAGTTAAGAAAAAGAAAAATTTCAATATTTTGCAATATAGATTCTCAGGATGTTATTTCAGCTCCGGATGTTGAGTCAATTTATGAAATTCCTGTTAATTTCGAAAAAGAAAATTTAGGCAACAGAATTTTGAAAAAGTTAGAGTTGAAACCAAGAAAGAAAAAAGACCTAAAAGATTGGGAACGATTGATAAAAACAGTAAAAAACGCTAACAAAACAGTTAAAATTGGCATAATCGGAAAATATTTTAAAACAGGTAAATTTACTTTAATGGATTCTTATATTTCAGTGATAGAAGCAATAAAACATGCTTCTTACTTTTTTAAAAAAAAGCCAGAAATCTTTTGGTTATCTGCTGAAGAATATGACCCTGCAAGAAAGCCTTCGGCTTCCTACGGGGCAAGAAAAAATCTTTGGAAAGATTTGAAAAATCTTGATGGAATTATTGTCCCCGGAGGGTTTGGGGATAGGGGAATAGAAGGAAAAATAAAAGCAATTGAATTTTGTAGGAAGAACAAAATCCCATTTTTAGGCCTTTGTTTAGGAATGCAGTTAGCAGTAATTGAATTTGCTAGAAATGTTTGTAAAATCAGAGGAGCTGGCTCAACAGAATTTTCAAAATGCCAAAAAGCAGTAATTGATGTTATGCCGGAACAAAAAGCCCTTTTAAAAGAGAAAAAATACGGAGGTACAATGCGATTGGGTGCTTATAAATGTAAAATAAAGCCAAAAACTATCAGTTTCAAGGCCTACCAAGGAGAAGGAAACCAGAGCATAACAATATCTGAGCGTCATCGTCATCGTTATGAGCTAAATAATGATTACCGAAAGGTTTTAGAGAAATATGGATTAGTGATGGCAGGTGTTAATCCTGAAAAAGATTTAGTCGAAATTATTGAAATTAACAATCATCCCTTTTTTGTGGCTTCTCAATTTCACCCAGAGTTCAAATCAAGACCCCTAAGACCCCACCCTCTTTTTAAGGAATTTATTAGAGCTTGCTTAAGATAAAAAATAGAGGCCTATTTTAAGCCCCTATCTTTAAGTTGTATTTTTCTTTTGCCTTTTAAGGTTCTACATTAACAATTTTAGCTATTCGTTGGGATTTATCAAAACATTTTTTCCGGGTTGTTTTGAATTTAACCACTCCTTCCTTGATTGCATAAAGAGTATCATCGCTTCCCCGTTTAACGTTTTTACCCGGTAAAAATTTTGTTCCTCTTTGACGAATAATTACCATTCCCGGCTTGACCTTTTGTCCTTCAAAAAGTTTAACACCGAGATATTTCGGCAAAGAATCTCTTCCTAATTTTGTTGTCCCGCTTGATTTTGTCTTAGCCATATTTATAATGTTAGCAAAACTTATCAAATTTGTCCACCCGGTTAAATGCTGCAGAGCAGCAATTTCGCTTTCAACGAAATTATTTAGCTGGGTAAAAAGATATCAGGTAGATATAATATTGGTTATTGGCGTTATTTTAATTTCTTTACTTTCTTTTGCTATCGGATATATAACAGCTAAGTATCAAGAAAGAGAGCCCATTAAATTTGAAATGACCAATGATGGTGTTTAAATAGTAATGTTTAAATCGAGGTTTTAAACAGTGATTAATATTAATTATGAGAATAGCTATTATTGGAGCCGGTATTTCCGGATTATACCTAGGTTGGAAACTTTCTAAAAAAGGACACAATGTAACTATTTTTGAGAAAAAGGAAAGAATTGGTCAAGAGGTTTGCTCTGGACTTATCTCTCAGAGAATTTTAGAATTTATTCCAGAAAGCCGTAAATTAATCCAAAACAGGATAAATTTTGCTCTTTTACACTTTCCCCAAAAAACTATAAAACTAAGGTTTTCTAAAGATTTTTTTCTAACAAGTCATTTTGAATTGGATAGATTGACAGCTGATTTAGCCCAAAAAGCCGGAGCTAAAATTATTTTAAATCACAATGTCTCTTTTCTGCCTGAAGGGTTTGATAGAATAATCGGCTGTGATGGGCCTGCCTCTTTTCTGAGGAGAAATTTAGGTCTTCCAGATCCCTTTTTTCGCTTGGGAATTCAGGGATTTATTAGAGAAAAATCTTCCTCAGATTTTGTGGAAACTTGGCCCTGCCGAGAAGGGGGATTTATCTGGAAGATTCCTCGGGGAGATGAAGTAGAGTATGGCATAGTTACAAAACCCCGAGAAGCAAAAAAACTTTTTGATAACTTTCTTCTAAAAAACAAGATTTCTTTAAAAGAAAAAAAGTCAAAACTAACTCCCCAGGGCTTTATAGTTCCAGCAAATCCTTTAGTTACTCTTTGCGGGGATGCTGCTGGACTAACTAAACCTTGGTCGGGTGGGGGAGTGATTTGGGGATTAACAGCAGCTGAAATTCTTTTAAATGCTTTTCCTGATTTTTTATCGTACCAAAAATCAATGAAAAAATATTTTCTGCCTAAAATTATTTTATCAAAAAATGCTGTTAAATTAGTTTATTTTTTAGGATTTACAACGCCTTGGTTATTGCCTAAAAGCAAGAAAGTAGAACCTGACTTTTTGATTTAATACTAACAATTAAAAAAGATATGACCAAAGAAACAAAAAATATTCCGATTCATTTGGGAATTATTGTTGATGGAAATCGAAGATGGGCTAGAGAAAGAGGTTTGCCTACTTTTGAGGGTCATAGGAAAGGCTTGAAAATAGTTAAGAAGGCTATAATTTGGTGTGAAGAACGAGGAATAAAAATTTTTACTTTGTTTATATTTTCCACTGAAAATTGGAAGCGTTCCAAACGAGAGGTAAACTATCTTATGAAATTGTTTAAGCAAGCCCTTAACAAAAAGAATATTCAAAAATTTCACAAAGACAATATAAGAATCAGGGTAATCGGCCAGAAAGAAAGATTAGCAAAGTCATTGCAAAAATTAATAAAAGAGACGGAGGAGTTAACTAAAAATAATCAGAAAATGACTTTAAATTTCGCCTTAAGTTATGGGGGGAGAGAAGAAATTGTCCAAGCTTTTCAAAATATTCTTAAAAAGAAAATCCCACCGGAAAAAATTACAGAGAATGTAATTTCTCAAAATCTTTGGGCATCTGATTTAGATTTAATAATTCGCACTGGTAAAGAACAAAGGATTTCCAATTTTTTAATTTGGCAGGGAGCTTATTCTGAGATTTACTTTTTAAAAAAATACTGGCCAGATTTTACAAAAAAAGATTTAGATAAAGCTTTAGCAGATTTTTCTCGCCGTCAGAGAAGATTCGGAAAATAAACCGGGTAAAACATTATGATAAAAATTGAAATTTTAGGAACAGCTGCTAATTGGTCAAAGCCGTTTAGAACAAAAAACATAAAAAAGTTTACTTCTTGCTTTTTTAAAACAGATTTTAACTTCCAGATAGATGCCGGCAATTCTTGGGACAAGAGAAAAATTAATTATTTGCTAATTACCCATTTACATAAAGACCATATCGGAAAGATTAGAACTTATCCCAAAAATATTCCAATTTGTATACCGTCTAAAACCTTTTTAAGTTCTTTGGACTCTCGAGGGAATTTTTCATTTTTAGAGAAAGAAGTCAAAATTGGCAAGACAAAAATAGAACCATTTTTAGTTCATCATTCAAGAAAAACTCTAACTTTTGGCTACAAAATTAGTTTTCGGGGTTCTTCTTTTTTATGGCTTCCGGATTACTTTTCGCCTTTTAGTTATTCTTCTTTTAAAAATTGTGATATCTGGTTTTTAGGTGCCTCTTCTCTTAAAAGAGATGTTAGACATCAGGGCTATCTTTTAGGTCACAAATCAATTTTTCATTCCCTTCTGAAATTTAGAAAAAGAAAAATCTGCCCAAAATCAAAAAAAGTTTATCTCATCCATCTCGGCCTTTCAATGTTTCCTTTAGATAAAGAGGTTAGCTTACTTCAAAATCAATTTCCTGAATACAAAATCATTTCCACCTTTGACGGAATGAAAATCAATTTGTAGTTCAGGCCTCGTAGGCTAGAATCAGGACTGTGGATTTCACCTCTTGACAGGATTTTTGAGTAATATAATATTATTTTTAACAGTGAAAACGGAGCTCGTCGACCCGTCGCTGTCTTTAGAAGGGCTTAAGAAGGCTGGAGGAAAATTTTTGAATTTTTCCAAGAGCCAGGCCTAAAATGACTAAAGAAAAATTTTATTTGGCATTAGATAATGAGGAAGAGTTTAGAGGGGATTACGAAAGCGATTCAGCAGAAGAAGAAGAAGAAGAAGAAGGAGGAGGAGAAGGAGGAAACGAAGATGAAGATGAAGACAAAGAAGGCAGTTTTTTAGATGAAGAGGAGGAAGATACATAAGAACAAGATATAAATACTTATGGTTTTGAGTTAAGAACCGAGAAGTAAGGTAAAATCAAAATAAAAGAAGCGTCTCATTTTACGCTTCTTTTGTTTTATATTGAATTTTTCAGAGACCCCTTGACAAATTCCAACAGATATGCTAAATTATAATCAGTTCCTTTAAAAAAATAACGAGGAGAAAGAAAATGAAAACAATGAAAGCGGGAATGAGAGTAGGACTTGCCGTAATGCTTGTTGGATTGTTTTTCCTGGGGCTGATGTCATTGTTATTGTTATGTATTTACTTTGTCTGCGGCGCTGTTTATGTTTTTTCCGACGCAGAATACACAGGGGATATTGCCTTTATTCCTAAGTGGGTTTTCTTGCTCAGCATTTTTACTTTTTTGCCAGGGTTTTTAGGCAAGATAAAACATAGACGAAATAAACAATATCATCGGCCGTGTTGAAATAAAAGCGGAGAATTATTCTCCGCTTTTTTTTATTTCCAAAAAAAACTGCCAAAAATGACTTATCCTGAGCTTATCGAAGGATTGAAAAATTTCCCAAAATAAGTAAAATTAAAACAATGAAGATTTTTAAAGTTTTTTTAGTTTTAGTTTTGATAATAATTGTCGGCTATTTTATTTTTAATTTTCTGTATCCGGGAAAAAAAGCATTAAGACCCGAAGAGAAACAACCAGTGGAATTTTTAACAATAAAAGTGTTTTTTGGGAACAACAAAAAAGATCCTCAAGTTCTTTATTGTGAAAAAGTTTATCCAGCAGAAAGAAGAATTCCTAAGACCAAAGCCATAGCTCGGGCAGCACTGGAAGAACTTTTGAAAGGGCCAACTATTACTGAACAAAACCAAGGATTTTTTACCAGCATTAAGCCGGGCGTGAAGATCCAAGGTTTAACAATTGAAAATGGTACAGCTAAAGTTGATTTTGATGAAAAATTAGAATTTCAGGTGGGAGGCTCTTGCCGGGTGACCACTATTCGGGCTCAAATTATTGAAACCCTGAAACAATTCTCGACAGTAAATAATGTTATCATTTCAATTAATGGTCGGACGGGAGAAAATATCCTACAGCCATAAAATTTAGCTTTTAGCAAGGGTTAAAATATTAAAGAACGAAGGTTGTGCGACATTTAATTAAGAGATAAAAAATTGCCAATGGGATTAAATTCTTAGCGAATAAATAGGGGATACCCCTCGTTAACGCTCGCAGAACAAGGTAAAAAATATATATTCTTGAATTTGGTAGTGGGAGTTTAATCTTTTAATCTTTTGCCGCTATGGAATTTACGATGAACATCATATAACCTTTTACTTGTAATATGGGTATAAATTTGGGTGCTAGTAATACTTCTGTGGCCCAAAAATTCCTGGATAGTTCTAAGGTCAACGCCTTGCGTTAGTAAATCTGTGGCAAAGGAATGGCGGATAGTATGAGGGGTTGTAAATATTGGAATACCCGCTTTTACTGTGTATTTTTTAACAATCCGTTCAATGGAACGAGCCGTTAAACGCCTATCTGTATCCTTTCTTGACCTATAATGAATAAACAGCGCCTTTGCTTTGTCGTCACGAGTTTCTAAATATTTTTTAATCCAAAATAGAGCCCTTTCTGAGAAGTAAACAGTTCGGGGATAATTTCCCTTGCCTATAATACTAAGCTCAAAATCTTTCTTATTTTTTATATTGGCAAGTTGTTCTCGGTTTAAGGCAACTAACTCAGCTATTCTGAGGCCGGTTGAAAACAGGGTTTCCAGAATAGCTCTATTTCTCAATCCGCTTGCATTTCCAGTATTGGGGCTTAATAAAAGCTTCTTAATCTGCTCTAAGTTAAGGAATTTCACTGTTTTTTGCTTTTTAATGTCCCTGGGAAGCCTTATTTTATCTGCCGGGATGGATAAGATGTCTTTCGCCGAAAAATAGCTCAGAAGGGCTCTGAGGGCTACTAAATAGTAGTTTTGAGTAAGTCTTTTAAGAGATTTACCTGTTTTAGGGTCAATATGGCGGGACAAATATAAACGATAGTGCCAAATATGGTCCGAAGTCAATTGATGAGGTTTAAGCTTGTTTAATTTCTTATATTTGAACCATTTGACCAATTTCTGAAGATAACGCTGGTAATTCTTTTGAGTATTATTTGCTAAACCCTTCTCAACCTCACAGTAATCTAAAAAATCAGGAATATGTTCTATAATGCTTACATTAGATTTCTTCATATAATAGGGTAGGATTATAAAGATATATTATATATTGTCGCTTTACCATCATTTTGCGACCTTTCCTATATTAATATTAAAGGGGTTTTAACTCCCTGTCAAGAGGAAAATCCCTCTTCCCTATTAATCTCTTATCAGTTTTTTAAATCTTTCCCAAAGCGATTTACCAACCTTTGGTATTTCTTCTTTCATTTCTTCCTTTTCTTTTTTAAATTCCTCTTCAATTTCTGGTTTTCTTTTTTCCACCTCTTTTCCTAGAAAAGAATTAATTTTATGCCAAATGTTTTGGAGCTGAGGCAAACCATAAAAACACCAAAGGTTCTTGAGCCAGTTTATCATTCTTTGCCAGAATGCTAAGGCCTCTTGCCAGGATTTTTCTAATACCTTAGGAAAGCCGATTAAAACTTTTTTCCCTAATGTTTCTGTTTCTTTTAAGGTTTTTGGTGCTTCCGGCGGCAGTTGGGAGCTTTCTTGAGCTGAATAATCCCCTACTATTTCTCGGAAAGAAGCCCGAACAGAGGTATTTCTAAAAGTAATACCGGTCAAAGGGTAAAAGGTGATAATGCCTGATAAAAGAAGTATTGTTAAAAAAGAAACCAAGAACCTGTTCTTGTGAGTTATTAGATGTTTCATAAAATTAGATATAGAAAAGTTCTCTCGCCTCTTTTATTCTTTTTAATGTTTTTTCTTTTCCTAAAATTTCCGCAATTTCAAAAGGACCCGCTGAGACCTTTTTACCAGTTAAAGCTACTCTTAGGGGCCATAATATTTTTCCTTTGTCCCCTACTCTCTCTGCTTCAGATGTTAGAATATTCTCTAAATTTTCTTTTCCCCAATCGCTATTCTTTATTTTAGGCAATAAATTTATTAAGTTGTCAAGGGAGTTTTGAACATCTTCGTCGGACATATCTCTCCATTGAAGCAATTCTTTCGGATAATCTAACCTCCTTTTAAAAAAGAAATCTGTTAACTCAACAATGTCTGAAAGTTTTTTTAACCTTTCCTGATAAATAGTAACTATCTTTTTAAGATAATCCAATTTTACCTCTTCCCCTGTTTTAGGAATTTTGTAAACTTGAGAAATTAATAATCCTCCGTAAGCAGGCGGGTACTGTTCTGTCTTAAATATAGGCATTATTAGTCCTTTTTGAATTAAATAGGGCATAGATAGTTCTGTTAATTTCTCCAAGGATTTTTGACGGATATAAAAACCATTTAAAAAATCTAATTTCTTAATATTGAAAATTGCTCCTGCTTTCTGGACTTTTTCAAGAGAAAATTCTTTAATTAATGAGGTTAGTGAATAAATTTCTCTTTCAGTCCCTGGATTCCATCCTATAAAAGCCAAGAAATTGATTAAAGCTTCCGCCAAGTAACCCATTCTTCTATATTCGGCTACGGCAACTGCTCCCTGCCTTTTGCTTAATTTACTTCTATCCGGTCCCAAGATTAAAGGCAGATGGGCATATTCTGGGTGAGGAAATCCAAGGGCTTCTTGTATTAAAATTTGTTTTGGAGTGTTTGGTAAATGGTCCTCTCCTCTGATTACCTGGGTAATCTTCATTTCAAAATCATCTATTGCCGCGGTAAAATTATATAAAGCCGTATCTAAATCTTTGGCAATAATAAAATCACCAATCAAATTTGTATCAAATTCTACTTCTCCTCTAATCAAATCATAAAATTTTACTAATTTTGAAGGAACTTTAAACCTAATAACATATTTTTTTCCTTCTTTTAAGTTTTTTTTCACCTCTTTTAAAGAAAGTTTAGCACATTTTCCATTGTATCGCGGAGGACTGCCTATACTCATCTGATACTGTCTCTTAGCTTTTAACTCTTCTTCTGTACAAAAACAATAATAAGCCCTACCCTCTCTTAGAAGTTTTTCCAAATATTTTCTATAAATATTTTTTCTCTCACTTTGCCTATAAGGACCATAATTCCCAATATACTTCTGACTTTTGACTTCTGACTTTTGACTTTCAGCGGGTCCCTCATCCCATTCAATTCCTAACCATTTCAAATTCTCGACAATGTCTTTTTCGAAATTAGGACCAGACCTTCCAATATCCGTATCTTCAATTCTTAAAACAAATCTCCCTTGATGTTTTTTAGCAAAAAGATAATTAAAAAGAGCGGTTCTTGCACTGCCAACATGCAAAAGACCAGTGGGAGATGGAGCAAATCTCGTCCGGATTTCTCCTGGTTTAATAAGTTTAAATTTATCTGTCTTGTCCATAATAAATAATCAGATATTATATTAGATTTTTGATATTGAATTTATTTTTTAATAACCACACTAAGATATAGTATCTATTATCTACCTTGTGAAATACCAATTTAATACTTCCTTTGCAACTGGTAAAACAGCTCCTTGAATATTTTCCACACTTTCTATTATTATTGTTAAAACAATTTGAGGATTTTCGTAAGGAGCGAAAACAGTTATCCAATTGTGATAATAATTAGGTCTCGAGGTTTGGGCGCTTCCAGTTTTGGCAGCAGCTTTAACGGGTAAAGAATTTAATAAAATAGCTGTGGCATAGGGACTTTCTTTTCCGGTTACTGCCCTTCTCATTCCCTCTCTGACTATTTCTAAATTTTCTGGATCAATAAAATTTTTTCTTAAAACCTCGGGTTTAATTTCTTCAATTAATTTTTTTTCTTCATCCACGATTTGCTTAGCAATTTTCGGTTTATAAAGTGTTCCCTTGTTAGCTATGGCCACAAAAGCAGTAGTTACCTGAAGAGGAGTAACTAAAATATCTCCTTGTCCGATAGAAAGATTATAAGTGTCGCCGTCCCACCAGGGTTCGCCTTTAACTTTTTTCTTCCATTCGGGTGAAGGAATTGACCCTTGGGCTTCTGCGGGTAAATCAATCCCGGTTTTATTCGCCCAGCCAAAAAGTTCAAGATATTTTTTTATTCTTGAAGGGCCTAATCCTTCCTGGTCTCCATAACCTCCTCCGATTGTATAAAAATAAACGTCACAAGATTCAGCAATTGCCTTCCTCATATCTGTTGGGCCGTGAGTTCTCCAGTCGTGTTTTTCGGTAAAACTCTCTGGGTCATAGGGGTTGGGAATAATAATTTTCCCTCGGCAAGTAATTTTTTTTAAAGGCGAAATTATTTTCTCCTCCAGAGCAGCTGAGGTAATTAACGGTTTGATAGTTGAACCAACAGGATATAAACCTGAAATCGCTCGAGTAAAAAAATATTCTTCCTTATTTTTATCCTCTAAGAGATCTTTAATAGCTTCGGGATCAATTCCCTTATTGAATAAATTATTATCAAAACTCGGAAGATTAACTAAAGCTGTTACTCCGCCGGTTTTAGGATTTAAAGCTATCCCTACTGCTTTCTTTGCTCCGATGTTTTGAAGGGTTTTTTCTAATTCTTGTTCAATTTTTTCTTGCAATTCGGAATCTAACCATAAAACTAAACTTTTTCCAGATTCGGGCAAAGATACTACTTCCTTTGATACTTGATTACCAAAAGCGTCTTTTTCAATTTGAAGTTTTCCCGCATTTTTTCTCAAAACTTCTTCATAAGATTTTTCAACACCAGTCCTGCCGACATAATCATAATTTGTATAAATCTCAGGAAATTTTTTTAGTTCTTCAGCGCTTATTTTTCCAGTGTAACCAATAATATGGGCAAAAGTTTTGCCATTTTTGTAATCTCGGACAGCGTTTTTCTTAATTAAAAAACCAGGGAAGTCGGCAATTCTTGCCTCAAGTAAAATTAAAGTTTGGTAGTCAAGATTTTCTGAAATTAAAACTATTTGATTTTTCTCTTCGTTAATTTCCTTTTTTAAATCCTCTGGATTTTCTTTAATGATTTTAGAGATCTCTTTTAAATTTATTTCTTCAGAATTAAATTGAGGAAATTTCCCTTTATCAAAGAACAAGTCATAACTTGGTTTATTAAAAACTAATTGTTTCCCCTTAGAATCATAAATCACTCCTCTGGAGGCCTGAATTGAACGAATAATAAATTTGTTCTTCTCAGCAAGTGCTAAAAATTTTTTGTGCTCTAAAACTTGAAGATGAAAGGTTTCACCAAAAAGAACAAGAATTAAAATTGCAATAAAGATGAAAAACCCCTGGAGAATTCTCTTTGATAAAAGAACTTCTAATTTTTTCTCTGAAATACCAAGTTCTGCTTCTTTTTTTTGAGCTAAATGGTCTAAGAAAATTTCTTGCGGTTCTATATCTACTTTTTTTTTAAGTTTTTTCAATAACGGGGATCCGGACATGTTTTTTGAAAACTAATTTTATAAAAAGGGCTATTGCCAATAAAATTAAAATATTAAATCCAATTATTCTATTTGAAAAGACGTCTAAGAAAAATCCTCCGATTAGAGCATTAAATACTCCTAAAAAATGTTCCGGTTTCTCAAAAAGATTCCAAAAAATCACTAAAATAAATATAAGATTAGGGATAAGACCCAATATACTAAAATGAACCAGAAAACTAGTTTGTAGCAAAGCCAAAAAATAGAAAAGTATAATTAGGACTACAATTCTCTTTATAGGCATATTAATTTGTTCATTGTTCGCTGAGTTCGCTGATTTAATGATTTAATATTCAGTAATTACGAATAAAAAATTTATTTCTTTAATATCAAATATAGGTTTAATTTTAGCTTGTTGAAAGAATTCAATG
>CAYMJA010000002.1:65983-87242 GCA_964391095.1 uncultured Candidatus Saccharibacteria bacterium | reverse complement strand
CAGAACCTTGATTCGCTAAGGTATAAATAAATATATTCTTGAATTAAGAACCTGCTCGCTAACGCTCGCAGAACCTTGATTCGCTAAGGTATAAATAAATATATTCTTGAATTAAGAACCTGCCTCGCTAACGCTCGCAGAACCTTGATTCGTTATTGTATAAATATATATTCTTGAATTAAGAATTATGGCCTATAAAGACAAAGAAAAGGAACTACAAAATAAGAAGGAATATTATAAAAAAAATAAAGAAAAGATATTACAAGATAAAAAGGAATATTATCGAAAGAATAAAAAAAAGATACTAAAGAGAACTCGATTATTTGGTAAAAAATGGTATCAAAAAAATAAAGAGAAAATACAACTACAGCACAAAAAATGGTATCAAAAAAATAAAGAAAAGAGACGACAATATTATAAAGAACGATATCAAAAGAATAAAGAGAAAATATTACAACAAAGTAAAAATTATTATCAGAAAAACATAGAAAGGATACAACAGAGGCACAGAAGGTATGATCAAGAACACAAAAAAGAAAGATTAGAGTATAAAGGAAAATGGCAAAAATACCAAAGGAAAACAAATCCAAGGTATTCTCTTGATGAGAATATAGGTACGGCTGTTTGGGCTTCCTTAAAGGATAAAAAAGCTGGACGAAAATGGGAAACTCTGGTCGACTATACCTTAAAAGAGTTAATAGAACATTTAGAAAAACAATTTAATAGTAAAATGAATTGGAATAATTATGGGAATTATTGGGTAGTTGATCACCTGAAACCAAAAAGTTTATTTAATTATACTTCTTCAGACGATTTGGGATTTAAACAATGCTGGGCCTTAAAAAACCTACAACCATTGGAGAAAATAGAAAATATAAAAAAAGGTAATCATTATATTACTTAATCATAAAAATTATGACTTGTTATTTTTGCCAAAGAAGTATTAAAGAAATAGATTTTAGAAATACAGAACTTCTCCAAAAGTTTATTTCAGGATTAGGTAAAATTAAACCAAAAAAAAGAACTGGAACTTGTTCTAAACATCAAAAGCAATTAACCAAAGCTATTAAAAGGGCTCGGTATTTAGGACTGCTACCTTATACAACAAAAATAGATATATAAGAACCTCTTCGCTCCGCTCAGAGAATCTTGATTCGCTAAGGTATAAATAAATATTCTTGAATTAAAAAAAACGCCCTTTAATAAAAAAACACTTCTTTTAAAAGAAGTGTTTTTTTAAGCTTCTTCCATCACGATTTTCCTTATCTTCTTTACTATCTCAGGATTCTCTTTCAAAAATTTCTTAGCTCCCTCCATTCCCTGTCCTAATTTTTTATCCTCATATTGATACCAACTCCCTGCCTGCTTGATTATTCCTTGCCTTAAACCAAGATTTAGAAGATCGCTTAAGTAAGAAATTCCTTCATTATAATAAATATCAAACTCAGTAACCTTAAAAGGAGCAGCTACTTTATTTTTAACTATTTTTGCCTTAATTCGACTGCCGATAATTTCGTCTCCGTGTTTTATTTGGGCAACTCTTCTTAAGTGAATTCTAACCGATGAATAAAATTTCAAAGCTAAACCGCCGGGCGTAACTTCGGGATTTCCAAACATCACTCCGATTTTCATTCTGGTTTGATTCAAAAATATAACAGATGTCTGGGTTTTAGCAACAATTGCCGACAATTTCCTGAGAGCGGCCGACATTAATCTTGCCTGAAGACCTATTGGAAATTCACCCATTTCTCCAGCAATCTCAGCTTTAGGAGCCAAAGCTGCTACTGAATCAATAACAATAACATCAACTCCACCTGACCTAATCAAACTTTCAACAATCTGCAAGGCCTGTTCTGCTGAATCTGGCTGAGAAATTAAAAGATTATCAACATCTACTCCGATTTTCCTAGCATAATCCGGATCTAAGGCATGCTCAACATCAATAAAAGCAGCCATCCCTCCTTTTTTTTGAGCTTCAGCGCAAATATGTAATGCTAAGCTTGTTTTCCCTGTTGCCTCAGGGCCAAAAATTTCAATTACTCTCCCTCGGGGAATTCCACCTACCCCTAAAGCCAAATCTAAAGAAATGGAACCAGTAGGAATGACATCAATATCTACCGCTCTTACCTCTTTAAGCTTCATAATTGCTCCTTCTCCAAAACGTTGTTTGATTTCAGATATCGTCTCCTCTAAATCACCTTTCTCAATTTTTTTACCCTGCCCCGCACCGAGCTTTGCTCTGGTGCTGGGGTCTTTTTTATTCTTCATAGTGCAATTCAACAATAATATTTTTGATGAGGAAAGTCAAATGTTCTCTATACTTTCTCCCATCCATCTTTATCTTCCGGGTTCTCCGACTTCTCACCCTCGACAGCTGGAATATGCCCATACACTTCTCTTGGCTTTGCCCCTTCACCTGGTCCAACCATTCCTCTTTCTTCTAATGTGTCAATCAATCTGGCTGCCCTGGCATAACCAATTCGCAATCTCCTCTGAAGCAAAGAAGCCGAGGCCTTTCTTGCTTCAATTACCACCCTTTTTGCTTCTTCATAAAGCGGATCTTCCTCGTTGTAAATATCCTTAAATCTGTTTTCTGCTTCTCCAGAACTTTTTTCTAATTCCTGGAGCAATTCGGATTCTATTTCTGTTTTAGGCTCCAAACTTTCCTTTTCTGAAATTATATAATCAACAACTCTTTTAACTTCTTTCTCCGAAACATAAACTCCCTGAATTCTTTTTGGCTTAGCTACTTCTGCTGAAATATAAAGCATATCTCCTAGGCCTAAAAGTTTTTCTGCCCCAGCTACATCCAAAATGGTTCTTGAATCAATCTGAGAAGCAACTTGAAAGCTAATTCGAGAAGTTATGTTTGCTTTGATTAAACCCGTGATTACTTCCACCGAGGGCCTCTGGGTAGCTACCACCAGATGTATACCAACTGCTCTAGCCATTTGGGCCAACCTAACGATTTCAGCTTCAATCTCTCTGCCTTTGGCAGCCATCAAATCAGCCAACTCATCAATAATAACAATAATAAAAGGTAAAGGAACTACCCCATCTTTTAGCGCTTTCTCATTATAGGAACTAAGATCCCTTGTTTTAGTGCCTGATAATAAATCGAACCTTCTTTCCATTTCTTTAATCAGCCATTTTAGGGCATTAACAGTTTGAGTTGCATTGTAAATTACCGGACACAAAAGATGAGGGAGATTACTGTATACTGGAAATTCAACTCTTTTAGGGTCAATTAAAACAAATCTTAAACTTTCCGGACTAGCGCTTTTAGTAATAGTACTAGGCTGATAAAGAAGGCTTTGAATTAAAGAGTTCAAAAAAATGGTTTTACCTGTTCCCGTGCTCCCGGCTACTAAAAGATGGGGCATTTTAGCTAAATCTGTATAAATAGGAATACCCGAAACATCTCGACCTAAAGTGATTACCAGATTTGATGTAGATTTTTTAAAATTGGGATTTTCTATTAAATTTCTCAATCTGACTTTGGCTCGGATTTTATTTGGAATCTCAAGTCCTACCAAAGCCCTGCCAGGAATAGGAGCTTCAATCCTAATAGGATGGCTGGCTAAAGCCAGGGCTAAATCATTAGAAAGGTTGGTTATCTTAGATAATTTCACCCCCTCAGCCGGTTTCAAAGTATATTGGGTAACAGTGGGACCAATGTTTATTTCTGACATTGTAACTTCAATGCCGAAATTCTCTAAAGTTCTTTTAATAATGGCTGAATTCAATCTGGTATCGCCGCTGGTAGGAATTCCTCGGTCGGACTCTAATAATTTAGCAGGAGGAGGTTGATAGGAAAAAGTTTTAATGCCGGCTATCGGCTTAGTCTCAAGTCTTAAAGAACCGAACTGCTTTTCAGATTTTCCCCCAGAGGTTGTCTCAACCTCTGGGGGAAAAATTTCTTTTACTCTAAATTTTGGACCAAAGATTTTTTTAATAATTGAGGGTTTTGCCAGATTTTTTTCTCCAGAAGTTAATTCAACATCTTTTTTCTGCCGAAAAGAAGAACCTAAAAAATGGCAGAAGATTAAAACACCAATAGTGATTAGGGCTAGGAGTATAATTTGAGTTGCCCAAAATCCAAGATACTCCAAAAGAGGCCAGCTTAAAATATAACCGAGCCATCCTCCTTTTTTAGCAAGAGGATTAAGGGTATTGCTAATTCCTGTTATTCCAAAAATTAAAACTAAAATCGCTAATGCGATTGGCCAAAAAATTTTTCTCTCTTCTCTAAAAACATTTAGCTGATATTTCGTAGTCAAAAACACCAAACCTCCTAATACAAGAATTAAGGGAATGAGAAAAATTATATCTCCAATTAAAAATTGGGCCCCTTTCATAAAAATCTGGCCCATTGCTCCTGCTTTTTCAAAAAAACTCAAACTAACAATTACTGCTAACGAAATCATCAAAACTCCCCAAATCTTTTGGTTAATCTCTCCGGGCAAAGAGAATCTAGCCAGTCTTTTTTTCCGTTTCTCAGGTCTTCTTTTAAATTTTCGCTTTTTCTTTCTGCCCATATTAGGACTTAGAGAAGTCTGAGGGCAGATAGACAATCTGCCCGAAGACTATTTCTTACCAAAGGTTATTTCTTAAATCCTGTGCCCGCTGGTATTAGTTTACCAATTATCACATTCTCTTTCAATCCCCGGAGTTTATCCTCTTTCCCTCCAAGCGCTGCTTCAATTAAAACTTTGGAGGTTTCTTGAAAAGAAGCAGAAGATAAAAAGGAATCAGTAGTGAGAGCTACTCGTGACATACCGAGCAAAATAGGAACAGCTTTTGCTAAACTCTTTTTTTCTTTTTTAAGTCGAGTATTTTCTTCAAGAAACTTAGCTCTTTCCACAATTTGATCGATAGCAAAAAGAGTATCACCTGGTTTCTTGATTTTTACCCGAGAAAACATTTGCCGAATTATCACTTCGATATGTTTGTCATGAATAACTGCTCCCTGAGAAACATAAATATTCTGTATCTCGTTTAAAATATATTTTTGAGTTTCCTCTTTACCTCTTATCTTAAATACTTCCTTTAAATCTAAACTCCCCTCGCAAAGCTGTTGTCCTTTTTTAACATCCTGACCTTTTTGCACAAAAATTGCTGTTTTAGGAGGTATTTTATATTCAATAATTTCACCTTTTTTATTCCGTTTTGATTTGATGTCCGATACTGGTTCTTTGGATTTTATTTCGATTATTCTATCCGACGTTATTTCTAACACTTTTCCTTCTGTACGGGAAATCTCTGCTTTCCCTCCCGGTACCCTTGCTTCAAAAATCTCCTGAACTCTGGGAAGACCAAAAGTAATATCTCCGCCACCAGCTACTCCACCGGTATGAAAGGTCCTCATGGTCAGTTGAGTGCCTGGTTCTCCTATTGCCTGAGCCGCTACAACTCCTACTGCTTCTCCTAATTTAATTAATTGATTTGAACCAAGGTCCCAGCCGTAACACTTCTGGCAAATTCCACGAACAGATTTACAAGTTATAGGAGACCTGATTCTAATTTTTTCAATTCCTGCCTCGATAATCTCTTCTGCCGTATCCCAGTTAATTATCTCTCCTTTTTTAACAATAATTTTACCCCTTTTGGAACTATTACGCTTTACATCTTCGAGGACTATTCTGCCAACAATTTTATAAACAAAATTTTGTCCTAATCTATCAGCTTCTTCTTTAAATACTTCAAGCCCTATCGAATCCCCACAATCTTTTTCTGAAATTACAACTTCATGAGCGACATCGACAAGACGTCTAGTTAAATATCCTGCAGTTGAAGTCCGCAAAGCCGTATCAGCCGTTCCTTTTCTTGCCCCATGAGTGGAAATAAAATATTCCAAAACATTAAATCCTTCTTTAAATGAACTTTTTACAGGGAGTTCAATAATTTGACCTGCCGGATTAACAACCAAACCTTTCATTCCAGCCATTTGAACTGGCTGAGTCCAAGATCCTCTAGCTCCTGAATCAATAATAGCAAATATTGGACCCATTTTAGGTAAAACTTTAGGAATTAATTTTTCAATTTTTGATTTTGCTCCTGCCCAAACTTCAATTATCCTGCTACTTTTTTCCTCTTTGGAAAGCAACCCTTTCTTAAAATGATTTTCGATGATTACAATTTCTTTTTCAGTATTTTTAATAATTTCTTCTTTTTCTGGAGGAACAATTAAATCATCCATTCCCCAGGTTATTCCGGATAAAGTAACACTTTTAAAACCTAAATCTCTAATTTTATCTAAAGTATCCTCTATGGTTTGTTGAGTATAATTCTCAATAACTTTACTAACTATTTTCTCTATTTTGTTTGAATTCATTAATTCGTTGACAAAGGGATAATCCTCAGGCAGGGTTTCGTTAAATAAAATTCTTCCTACAGTTGCTTCTACCAATTTATAACTGCCTCTTTGGCTCTTATTACTTAAGTCTGCTTTTATTTTCGCCCTTAAATCTACCTCTCCAAGTTCATAAGCCAAAATCGCCTCTTCTGAACTAGAGAAAACCTTTCCCTCTCCTTTTCCCCCTTCCAGAATATTGGTCAACCAATAGCAGCCCAGAACAATATCCTGAGTTGGCGAAACAACGGGAACTCCGGTAGCCGGTTTTAATAAATTCAGGGTGGACAACATTATCTCTCTTGCTTCCTTTTGAGCCCTTTCACTTAAGGGAATATGGACCGCCATTTGATCTCCATCAAAATCTGCATTAAATGCTTTACAAACCATGGGGTGAATGTGAATTGACTCTCCTTCAACTAAAACAGGCTGGAAAGCCTGAATTCCCAAGCGATGTAAGGTCGGAGCCCGATTCAACAAAACTAATTTATCTTTAACTACCTCCTCTAAAATTGCCCACACTTCGTCGCTCTCTTGTTCAATGAATCTTGAAGCTCCACGGACATTATAGACCAACTCTTTATCTAAAATTCTTTTAATAACAAAAGGTTTAAACAGTTCCAAAGCCATTTTTTTAGGGAGCCCGCACTGATGAAGTTTCAGTTCAGGACCAACAACAATTACCGACCTCCCCGAATAATCAACCCTTTTACCCAAAAGATTTTGGCGAAACCTACCCTGTTTTCCTTTAAGTATATCAGCCAATGATTTTAAAAATCTTCTTCCCCCGGTAGTAGCGGTAGTCAAAACCCCTTTTCTCATTCCGTTATCAATTAAAGCGTCTACTGCCTCTTGAAGCATTCTTTTTTCATTTCTGACAATAACCTCAGGAGCATCGATTTCTAAAAGATACTTAAGACGATTATTTCGATTAATTACTCTTCGGTAAAGATCGTTTAAATCCGATGAAGCATAACGACCGCCATCCAATTGAACCATCGGTCTTAAATCGGGTGGTAAAACCGGTAAAACTACCGGAAACATCCACTCTGGTCTAATCCCCTTCCTAAGCATTCCCTGAAAAACTCTTAATTTTCTCGAAATTTTCTTTCGAGTTGTTAATACCGCTTCATCTGCTTCTTTTTTCAATTTCTTAATCTCTTTTTTAAAATCAACTTCTTCAAAAATTTTCCTTAGGGTTTCAGCCCCAGTACCGGCTTCAAAAATTTCTCCGTATTTCAAAGAAAAATCATAATACTCAATCTCAGAAAGGACTTTTAGAGGTTTAATTCCCGAAACTTCTTCCCTTGCTTTATCTCTTGCTATTTTTAGTTCTTCTAAAACGGTTTGTAACTCTTTTTTACTTTTAGTTTTTGACCCCGCACCAATCCTCGTTTTGCTCGGATGATGCAGGGCAGGCTTTTGGCTTTTAATTTTCCCTTTGTACTCCTTTTCAATTTCTTCCAAAACTTTTTTCTTTGCTTCTTCGTTGACTTTTGTAACAATATAAGCTGCGAAATAAATTACTCTTTCTAATTGGTGCATAGGAATACCTAAAACCATTCCCATCCTGGAGGGAACTCCTCGCAAAAACCAAATATGAGAAACTGGACAAGCCAATTTTATATGACCCATCCTTTCTCGCCTCACTGAGGACTTTGTCACCTCTACTCCGCATCTGTCACAAATTACTCCCTTATAACGAATTCTTTTGTATCTGCCGCAATAACATTCATAATCTTTTGTTGGACCAAAAATTCTTTCGCAAAAAAGCCCATCTTTTTCTGGTTTCTGGGTTCGATAATTAATAGTTTCAGGTTTAGTAACTTCACCATAACTCCAATCTAAAATTTCCTTTGGTGAGGCAAGTTTTACTCTTATAGATTCTAAATTAGAAACATACATAGGCGCTTCGCTAAAATCAAAAATTAAATATCAAATATTAAAAATACATATTAAATATTTAAAATTTTGATTTTTAATTTGTCATTTTGCATTTTGCTGTCGTAGACGAGCCGTAGGCTCCTTTTTGATTTTTGATTTTTCTTTGACTTCAACACTAAGCCCAAGTGATTTTAATTCCAAAACCAATAAATTAAAAGACGCTGGAATATTTGGACTCTTAATCGGCTCTCCTTTTAGAATTGCTTCGTAAGTTGCCGCTCTTCCTGAGACATCATCTGATTTTATAGTCAACATTTCTTGCAGGCTCTGAGCCGCGCCGTATCCCTCCAAGGCCCAAACCTCCATTTCCCCAAACCTCTGCCCTCCAAATTGAGCTTTTCCTCCTAATGGCTGCTGGGTAATCAAAGAATAAGGACCAATAGACCTCATATGAATCTTATCTTCAACCATATGAATTAATTTCATCATATAAATATAACCGACTGTAATTTTCGCAGAAAAAGGCAAACCAGTTTTTCCATCATATAAGATAAGTTTCCCGTCTTCTGAAAAACCTGCTTTTTTTAATTCTTCTTTAATATCTACCTCAGTAGCGCCTGACATGGCCGGAGAAACAGCGGTATAGCCTAACTTCTTAGCTGCTAAACCAAGATGGGTCTCTAAGATTTGACCAATATTCATTCTTGAACCCACTCCTAAAGGATTTAAAATTATATCCACTGGCGTTCCATCTTCTAAAAATGGCATTTCTTCTACTGGGACAACCTTAGAAATAACGCCTTTGTTTCCGTGCCGACCAGATAATTTATCTCCGGCTTGAATTTTTCGGATAACAGCCACCTCAACTTCAATCCTTTTTATAACTCCCGGTTTTAACTTATATCCATCTTCTCTGAAAAAAATCTTTACTCCGATTACTCTTCCTCTCTTCCCATGTTCCATCAATAAAGAAGTATCTTTAATATCTCTTGCTTTCTCGCCAAAAATTGCTTTTAATAATCTTTCTTCAGCAGTGAGACCAGCTTCTCCTTTCGGTGAAATTTTTCCAACCAAAATATCATTTGGTCCCACTTCGGCTCCAACCCTAACAACCCCTTCCTCGTCTAAGTCTTTTAATTTTTCTTCTGAGACATTAGGAATATCACAAGTAGTAAGTTCAGGCCCTAATTTTGTTTCCCTCACATCGCAACTAAAATTTTCAATCTGGATTGAAGTATAACAATCATTTTCTACTAATCTCTCCGAAATAATCACTGCATCTTCAAAATTTAATCCCTGCCAAGAAAGAAAAGCGACAAAAACATTCTGGCCCAAGGCAAGCCTACCTTGGGAAATTGCTCCGCCATCTGCTAAAATATCTCCTTTTTTAACCTTCTGACCTTTTTTAACTATTGGCTTCTGGTGAAAACAAGTATATTGATTGGTTTCAACAAAAGTTCTTAAATTATAGGTTTTGACTTTTGTCCTCCGGCTTTTGACTATTATATGGTCAGCATCTGCCTCGGTTACAATGCCGTCTTCATCATTAATCACTTCCTGACCAGAATCTCTGGCTACTCTTTCTTCTACTCCTGAACAAACTAAAGGCGACTCAGCTTTAACCAAAGGAACGGACTGACGCTGCATATTTGAACCCATAAGAGCCCGATTTGCATCATCATTTTGTAAAAAAGGAATAAGAGAGGTCCCAATAGAAAAACATTGTTCAGTAGAAACGTCTATAAAATCTATTTTATCCCTATTAATTTCTCCCGGTTCTCCTTTAATCCTCGCTTCAATTCTTTTAGGAATAATTTTTCTTTTATCATCAACCGGCGTGCCCCCGGGAGCAATATTATATTTTTCTTCTTCAAAAGCGCTAAGGTATTGGATTTTAGACGTTACTTTCCCTTTCTCAACTTTAAAATAGGGTGTTTCAATAAATCCGTAAGGATTAACTCTGGAAAAAGAAGCCAAGTGGTTAACCAATCCAATGTTCGGTCCTTCGGGGGTTTGGATTGGACAAATTCTCCCGTAATGAGAAGGCTGAACATCTCTAACTTCGAACCCTGCTCTTTCTCGGGTCAACCCTCCAGGCCCGGTAGCTGACAATCTTCTTTTATGCTCAAGTTCGGCTAAGGGATTTTCATTATCCATAAATTGACATAACTGAGAAGAAGTAAAAAATTGTTTAACAATCGCCATTACTGGACGAGCATTAATTAGTTGAATCGGGGTCAAGCCCTGCACATCTAAAGTTGACATTCTGTCTTTTATAATTCTTTCCATTCTCATGAACCCTACTCTGAACCTGTTTTGTAAAAGTTCAGCTGAGGTTCTTACTCTCCGATTTCCTAAATGGTCAATTTGATCTGGCTTGGCCTCCGGGTTATTATTTAATCTTATGATTTCTCTCATCACCGCTACTACATCCTCTAACTTCAAAACCCTATCTACAGGCCTAATTTCTTTCTCTTTTGCCTTTTTTAGCTCAGGCAATCTTCTTCCCATTCTCCATCTGCCGACTTTAGATAAATCATATCTCCCAAAATTGAAAAAAGTATTTTCAATCAATGCTTTTGCCGTATCCGGCGTTACTAAATCCCCTGGTCTTAAACGTCTATAAACTTCAACAAGAGCTTCCCCTTGATTATGAGTAGTATCTTTTTTTAAGGTCTCTTCAATGTAGTTTATTTCTTCGCCCCCGCCCGCATCGCTACGCGAAGCGTTGCGGGCAGGTCGAGTAACGTCCTGAAAAATTTTTTTAATTTGATTATTATCACCAATTCCAAAAGCTTTTAATAAAGTGGTTGCTGCGACTTTTCTTTTTCTATCTATTTTTACTCCGATAAAACCAGAAGGGTCGGTTTCAAATTCAAGCCAAGCCCCGCGATTAGGAATAATTTTCGCTCCAAAACAATTCCTTCCTCGAGCAGTTCGGACAGTAAAAAAAGCCCCGGAAGAACGGATAAGTTGGGCAATACCCACTCTTTCAATTCCGTTAACAATAAAAGTTCCCCTTTCGGTCATTAAGGGGAAATCGGTTAAGAAAACTTCCTGTTCTTTAATCTCTTTTGTTTTAAGATTAATTAATCTTACTTTAACTCTTAAAGGTGCCTCGAAAGAATCATTATTTTTCTTTGCTTCAAGGTCATTTTTATATTTTGGTTCGCTGAGTTTATAATCTAAAAACCAAAGCTCGAATTCTTTCCCAGTATAATCTCGAATAGGAGAAATCTCAGAAAAAATTTCTTTCAATCCCGTTTCACAACACCACTGCCAACTCTCTTTTTGAAGAGTTAATAAATAGGGTAAAGGTAAGGAAATTTTTGATTTTGAAAAATCTTTTATCTTTATATCCTGCATAAATATTTTAACCCAACAGAGGTCGGGCTTCTGTAAGATTGCTCAGAAATAAAACAATACGAACATCAAATAAAATGTCGCGGATCTACATATAGAACAAGAGAGTCAAGTATACAAAAGAGATATTTCTCTAAATAAAATATCTCCTAATTTAATATTAAAATCATTAGCCAATTATTTAACTAACGTTTCAAATTTTATTCTCTTTTGAAAAATTTGTCAACCCTTAATCACTTTCTTCTGGTTGCAACTCTTCAGGAGATTCTTCTTCAATAGGAACTTCGGGGGGCTCTTTCTCAAGAATACCCTCTAACGCTTCTCTCCCGTTCCTCAAATTTTCCAAAATTTTCTGGATTTCTGAATTATCAGGGTTCAACCCAGCAACTTTTCTAAACTTCTCAATCGCTTTAGCGGTCTTGCCAAGCTGGTCATAAGTTAATCCCAAGAAATATAAAGCATTAGAATAATTAGGATTAAGTAGAATTGCTCTCTCTAATTCAGTCTGAGCTTTTTGATAATCTTTACTTTGATAATAAATTAGCCCTAATTGAAAAGCTAAACCAATATCATTTGGAGCTATGCTTTTTGTTTTCTCTAATTCCTCAATCGCTTCTAATTGCTTTCCCTGGGCCTGATAAACCATTGCTATTTGGAAGCGAGCCGGAGCATAGTCAGATTTTAATTCAATTGCTGTTTCAAACTGGGCTTGAGCTTCTTCAAGAATTCTTTCTCTTTCCTCCTGCTTCTCCTGAGGCAAAAATGAAACTTCCCTTAAAAAAGCAATACCTATTTGAGTTGGAAAATAAGGATTAGTTGGTTCAAGGCTTAAGGCCTCGTCATAAGATTTCTTTAACCAATTTTTTACTTCTACCCCGCTGACTATTCCTATCATATTCTGATAGACAAAACCTCGAACTGACCAATTAGTAACATTTTTAGGATTTAAATCAGTCGCTGTTTTAACAGAATTTACAGAATTATTTATTAAAATCTGAATCTGATTATTAATTTCCTCTTGGGATAAATCTGTTCTCTGGGCTACTGTCTTGATTCTTTGAAGATAAATCTGAGATAATTCCCGCCAATATAAATCTACTTTGGGATTTATTCTGACTGCTTTTTCCAAATACTTCACAGATTCCTCGCTGTCTCCTTGCTGCCAAGCCCTTGCTCCTTTTAAATAACTTGCCTCGGCTATATATCTTTGCCCTTCAAGAATCAGAATTCCTAAACCAAAAATAAAAACCAAAGTAAAAACAAAAGTAACACCGAGAGTTGCTAAAGAAGAAGATTTAAGTAAAAACTCTTTTCTAAGAGGAACAACTAAAGAAATAAATCCAGCTATTAGTAAAAAAAAGATAAAATTCAAAGTCAGATTGGACTGGTATAGAAAATAACCAATAATTAAAATCACAAAACTAACAAAAATTCCGGCGCTTAAAAACCATAAAAATCCTTCATCTGTTTGCTCTTCCTTGCTACTGGTCTCTTTTATAGTTTTTTTGCTTAAAGCATTTTGCTTCTTAGTTTGAGCACTCGAAGTGGCTTCTCCCTTAGCTGATTTTTCTTTGTTTGGATTTCCAAAAAGGGATTTTATTCCATAAAAAATAAAAAAGCCAATAAGGGCTAAAAAGGAAAGAATCCCTAATATGCCAGTGGTAGCTAAACTATTAAGGATTTTTGAAACCCCTCCCTCAAATCTTACATTCCAGAAAGGATTCTGATTAAAGTCTATTTTTTTGTATTTCGAAAAATCATAAATAAAAGTACCAGGCCCGGAGCCCAAAATTGGATTTTCTTTTAACGTTTCTTGGGCAATACTAAAACTTGTCCTCTGGGTTAAAAAAACTTCTATGGTCCGGGGAGGCATTCCAGGAATCTGAAATCTAAAAAAACTGAAAAACAGAGCCAAAACCAAAAAGAACATTGGTAAAACTAACCAACGGCTGTCAAAAATATCTCTTTTCTGCACTCCCAGGGTAATAACCAAAGCAGTTCCAATTATCACCAGCCACCAGGCAACAGAAAAATTAATTAAAACCAATAAAACAGTGCCAAGAACCAGAGCAATGACAAAAAACGCTTTTAAAAATCTCTTGGCTTTGGTCGTTAAAATAATGGTCAAAGGCAGTAAAACAGCAGTAAAAATTGCTAAACTGTTTACAGCCCCAATAGTGTTAAAAGAGGTAGTTTTGCTAAAATCTAAAGGAAGTAAGAATCTACCGAAGAGTTGAAGAACCCCCAAAAGCGCTGCCAAAAAACCGGAAAATATCAACGCAGTCATTAAATAGAAAATTTCTTTCTTTCCAAAAATACTGGTTATCAAAAAATAAAGTAAGACAAGACAAAGTAAGCTCAGTAAGCTCTCCGAAGTAATTTGAGGCCAGCCCCAGAAACTTCCGTAAGACCACAAAGAGAAAATTGTTGAAACTAATAAAACTAAAAAGAAAGCTATTATTGGAATATGGAGCCAACTAAGGCGAAAACTAAATTTTCCAGCAATCAGAGATTTTAACAGCCAGGCAAAAAGAGAAAGCGAAACCAAGGTTATCAATAGGGCCTGCTTATTAAAATCAAGGGCGCTAACTGTCCAGGGCAGGAAAAAAAGCGGCAAAAGGAAAACCAAAAGGTAAATACTGCCCTTAGAAATTTTTTCGCAAATTCCAACTATTTGAGAAGATTCTTTTAATGTTTTTACCATATGTTTGTTTAGTATATTAATTAATTATTTATTAGTCAATACTATCTGGCAATTCAGGCTCTGGCTCTGGCTCTGGCTCTGGCTCTGGCTCAGGCTCAGGCTCAGGCTCAGGCTCAGGTTCAGGTTCGGGCGCTGGCTCTGGCTCAGGTTCGGGTTCAGGCTCGGGTTCAGGCTCTGGCTCTGGCTCTGGCTCTGGCTCTGGCTCTGGCTCAGGCTCGGGTTCTGGTTCTGGCTCAGGCTCAGGTGCTGGTGCTGGTGCTGGTGCTGGCTCAGGCTCGGGTTCAGGTTCTGGTTCAGGCTCTGGTTCTGGTTCTGGTTCTGGTTCAGGCTCGGGTTCTGGTTCTGGCTCAGGCTCAGGTGCTGGTGCTGGTGCTGGTTCAGCGTATTCACAAGAACCGTTATCAACTGTCGCTTCTGGATTGTAATTCAAGGCCCCAGAGTCAGTGCATCCTTCTATATCATTATTGCCGCCACTGCCACTGCTATCGCCACTGCCACTGCTATTATTGACAAACTCCATTGTTCCGCATTCTCCTCTTACTTTCTTCCACTCTCCGTTTTCAATCCAGGTGCAGTAAATATCGTCTGTTATTTGGTCAATTATTTCCATTCTCTCAGTCCTAATTGTTTTTGCCGTGAGTTTTTCAGTAACAATCTCCTTTACCTGAACAATGCCATTCTCTATAAACAAGCCAAAAGAAGCCAGGACTTGTTTCACTTTTTGGACCAAATTTCCCTCTTCGTCCGTTACGCCCTCAATCGTTCCATCACCTATTGAACCATCTTGGCTAAGCTCTCCCACCCCGTCTTCAGGAACAGTAACATTATCGGTTCCGCCAAGGCCGGCTAAGTCGGATATATCAAAAACATCTCCTTCGGGAACATAAAATCCATAGGTCTTGAGCTGAGCCGAATAGACAGTGAAACCTTGGGGGATTTTATCAAAACTTATCTCTACTTCATCTCCATAATTCATAATAAGCCAATTTCCGTCTTTTTTCTTTAATTTCTCCAAATCTGGCTCTAAAACATAATATTCTGAATTTCCTGTTTTTTCCGGTTCAAATGTCCCAAAAAGTATGATTTGAACAGCATCTATGTAACTTGTTTCCTCCTTTCTTTCTTCAATTTTTACTATGTATCTTGACGTATCATAATTCTTTAATGAGAAACTCTGCCAACTTGCCATTGCCGGCTTATCAAGGTTTGCCGCAAATTCTATTTCTTCAATTAAATCATCTCCTTCCCATAATTGGAAAAAGGGAGATGCAGCTGCGAGACATCTTAGCTGCCCATTAGCTACATCCCACCATACCTGTCCATCTCCCATATCCCCACCTTCTGCCATATTTGGAACATAAACCTGTCCACTTACGGTAAGATTCGTCCCCACATTGACATCATTAGCAACCGTCAAATCCCATTGACCTGTATAATTTTCAAGCGACATCCCGCATTCATTCTCATTTACCCATCTGAAACCTCTTGTATCAGCATCGTTCATCTTAAATGTTAAAGAATAACTCGTAACTCCTCCCAAATCAGGGTCAGCGTCACTCATATAAATAGCATAACTACTACTTCCATTCCAGAAATATATGCCATTACCATCGCCGTCTGTTAGTTTGATATTCTTAAACCACCCATCACGAAAGGCAGTAGTTGAACTTGTGCCAATATCATAGGTTTCGTGGGTGGTAGGAATTAAATGGTCTAATTGTATATTTCCTTCAAAATCGTGTGTGCCTGTGAAATTGCTGTCTATTTTCCCGTCATCTTCTATCACAAAGACCTCCGCTCCTGTCGCATTAGTGCAAGTTATAAAATCTCCGAGGGGTGCGCCAAAAACTACAGCATCACTAACACTATTTTTTAATCCTAATAATGTTGTGGTATCGCCTATTTCTTCGTCAGTTGCATTCTCTATATATACGATATATCCGCTATTTGCTGTGCCAGAACTTGAATTAAAATATCTACCAAAAACATGGTCTGTTTGAGTAATGCCAGTTAGACTTACTAAACCCCCAACCCCTAACCCTGAGCGAAATTGTTCTCCATTTGCATTGAAATTAAAATTAACATCATCCCCGGCTGTTATTTTATTAAAAGTGACATCAGAAGATGTTTTAACTGCTTGGTTTTGCCCGTCTAAATAAGCCCACTCAGTAGTACTAAGAGTATTGGCACCGATTGAAAAAGAGGTCGCCAGTACGTCACCGTTTAAGACTGTTTGCGTGATATTATTGTTGCCTAGAACAATTATATTTGCTCCAAGCCCAACGGCGTTATAGCCGATAACAATGGAGTTATCATCATTATCGTCTTTTCCTTTTGCTCCAACGCCAATATATATGCTATTTTCGGGGTTACCAAGAGGAGTTGAACCATCAGCTTGATACCGACCAGCATCATATCCCAGAGCAGTATTGTTTGAACCAGTGATGTTGTTGCGGAGAGTATCCGCTCCCATTGCTGAGTTGTGGTGGCCAGTGGTGTTGAAGTAGAGAGCATCCACTCCTATCACTGAATTGAAGTAGCCAGTGATGTTGTTGCGGAGAGCATCCACTCCTATCACTGAATTGAAGTAGCCAGTGGTGTTGGCGAGGAGACCACCCGCTCCTATCACTGAATTGAAGTAGCCAGTGGTGTTGGAATAAAGGGCAGCATATCCCACTACTGAGTTATAGAAGCCAGTGGTGTTGAAGTAAAGAGCATTCATTCCCATTGCTGAGTTATAGCTACCGTGCAGAGTTTGAGTAGCTGTGCTACCCATTGTGAAATTTCCAGCGTTCACCCCTACAAAAGTATTTTTTCCATCAGGCACTGCTGATTCTCCAGTTGGATGTTTAAAGTTATGGATAAAACTATTTGCTCCTTTGTAGATAACACCAGTGTCATCACTTGTTGTATCCTCTAATTCAAGGTCTCCAATCAGATCCAATTCTTGGCTCGGGCTCGCCGTCCCGATGCCGACGTTGCCAGTTATCTCTAACCAATTATTAGTATTATCAAAAACTATCTGGGGGTTGCCGTCTGTTACTCCAATTACACCATCGGCAGGCATAACTATGTTTCCTGTTAGCCCAACATCTCCTGCAAAATATCCCGCATAGCTGCCAGAAGTAGGCAAGCCAGTCGGTGTCGCCGCCCCAGCCTGTCCAAAGACACCAACTTCCGCACCAGTAGCGGCATTTCTATCGGCAAGGCCGACAACTCCGACAATCGAGGCCCCATTGTTCGCAGTCAAGGCTTCGTGAGCATAACCATAAACTCCAATTAAATCACCACTTATGACTGCAAGTTGAGTTTCATCAAAACTGGCTTCACCATATAAAGAATAATAATTACCTGTAAGAGTTATAATATTTCCAGTATTGTGAAGGTCTAACTTACTATATAAACCATATTGATTGACTGCACTATTTGTAGTATAAGTCCAATCGTTTTCAAGATAAGCACCATATCCAGCAGTGTTGGTTGTTACTGTCCTCAAAACATTCAAACCCCTTGTTCCTGTTGTTGAAACATCTAATTGATAAGTTGGAGATATACCTATACCAAGTTTTCCCGTTGTATCATCATCAGCATTGTTAAGCAAATAATCCGAATGGGCTTGGGAATTATCCTGTGAGTGGGTATAGGCAGTATTGGCATTAGCAGAGCCACCACTAGACCAAGTCACTGTCCCCGACATAGTTACATTACCGCTATTATCCACCGATATTCCCTCATCACCACCGTCGTTGGAAATCTTTTTACTACTTAAGGCTAATCCATTTGCTGTAAAATAACTGACACTATTCTCGTTTACCATCATACTTACTTGACCAATATGACAATGGACACCTGTGCCGGGTTCGGCTACACTTGCAAAAGATACCGTAGCGTTATCAGCAGAACTGCCTACTAAAACCTGCTTTTCACTATCATCAGCACCGACAGAAAGAGAGCCAGCAATAGTGGTATCACCGCTGTATTCTACATTAAATAAAGTCCCAGGAGTCCCGCCGTAAGCATCAGTGAATTTAATGAAGTCTCCTTGAGCATCACCATCTGCGGTATGCTGAAGTTCTAAGATATAGCTTTCTGAAGCTAAATCTGCGTCGGTATTGCGGAGAGTAACAAGGGTAGAACCATCCACGGATTCGCTGAAAACATTGGCATTCCACACAAGACCATCCACAGTAAGTTGGGCAAAACTAGGTGAAGCGTCAGAGGTCAAATCCTGGTTTACCAGACTGGCGCTTTCAACTGTTAGGTTGGCGTCAACATCCAAAGCAGCCCCGGCCGCAATATCTAAACTGGCTGTTCCTTTGGCAATATTAAATGTATTGGCTGCTTCGGTGAGTATAACAGTGGTTTCGATGACTGCGTTAGGAGTAGCATTGGTAGTATAGATGGCATTTCCAGTGGTATAACCGGCTGGAGTGTCGGTCAGTTCAATGAAGGCATCCTTGCCGGCTACCCCGGCGTCCACATAGGTCTTAACTGCTTTTTCGGTCGGCAGAGCCGAGTCGCTGTTATCCCCTAAGGTGCCGTCAGTGGAGAATTCAGTAATAGCATTGGTTACTGTTAAGCCAGCGAAAGTCGGGCTGGCCCCGCTATGAATATCCTGGGGAAGAGAAAGGGTAATAGAACCAGCCGCATTAGTCACTGTAAGCTGATTGGCTGTTCCGGTCAGAGCGGCTAAGACCGGGGCAACCCCAGTAGAGCCGATAATAAGTTGGCCGTTGGTTGCTGTTCCTAAGGAAGTTAGGGTAGTGGTGGCCGAGGCATAGATAAGAGAGTTGGCGGTCCAGGAACTCTTTCCTGTCCCACCGTCAGCAACAGCCACATCAGTTCCACTGGCTCGGTAGATATAGTTGCTGCCGCCAATGGTAACCCCAGTGGCTAAATCCATGGTTGGAGCAGTACCGGCAGTGAGGGTAGCAAAAGTAACATAAGCTGCTGGTACGGCATCAGTATCATAAGCCTGTAAAAGCAGGGTGTTGCCAACCGAAGTAGAGGTTCTTAAAGCCCCGCCTGTTCCCAGGGTAAGGGAAGTGCCGGTAATAGCGCCTGCCCCTAATGTTCCTGTTGTTATTAAATTCTCATTATCAAAATCTATATCGCCGCCATAAGCAGTAATAGTCAGGTCGCCACTGCTATCAACGGCAAAATCCGCTTTATTGGTAGCATCGTATTGTAAACTCAGCAAAGAGCCAGATGTCTCACGGGCTATAATATCGCCAGCTACGTGGAGTTTGGCCTCGGGAGCACCCTCGTTAATCCCGACTGCACCTCCAACTTTAAGCATTATATTGGGATCGCCTCCACCCCAATCTCCTATCGCCAAATCGTAATAATTTGAGCCATCATAAGGAAGTATGCGGGCAGTCGGGCCGGGTGAAGCCAATACGTATAATTCAATATAAGTCCCTATCCCCGAGGGGTGAGAGCCGGCACCACTGGCAAGGATTTGACCTGTTTTTACTAACCCAGTAGCAGTTATGGCATCACAACTTAAATCGCCAGTAGTAGTAAAGTTGCCAGCACCTATGTTCATAGCCCCGCCATCAGATAAAGTCACATCGTCAAGCCATTGCGTTGTTTCTGTATGTTGCGCTTGTGTAAGGTGATAATACTCATTAGTAGTTCCACCTTGCTTGCCTGTTGTATTATTATGAGCCACTATATTTGTCCCTGTTACCCAAGATGACCCATTCCAAGTATATTGCACATTTTCATCTATTACTATAACCGACCATCCATTTACAGGTGTTTCAAAAGTCCAATTAACACCGTCCCACTCTGTAATATTATCAATATACCCTGCCCAACCACCGCTGGCAGAAGGAGTTTCTTCTGCCCCTAATGAGAAAAAAGTGGAAGGGGAATTCTGGTTAGCATACTCCGTTGAAATCCAGTTAGCGCTTCTTGCTGTGGTTGAAACCCTGACTTCGTCAATCGTTCCTTTGAAATGACTTGTATCAGCCGTATGGGCGCTAATTCTGCATTTTCCGTTATTGGTGTTGATGCTTATGGCTTGGGATTCCTGAAGCGCACCATTAACATAGAGATAATCTGTCCCCCCTGAATGGACCACAACAATATGATACCAAGCATCCAAAGAAGGAATATTATAAGTGGAGTATATTATCGGGCTGCTGTATGTCGAATGATATACTCCGCTATTCCTAAATCCAATACCTGATTGCTTACCAGTAGAATCATTTCCAATTGAAACTATGTAATGGTAATAATCAGTGGTCATCCCCGTGGGATAAACCCAACCTTGTAATGTATGGTCACCCGTTCCAACATTAAACACAGCATTATTGCCGCAGTTGATATAATCATTATTCCCATCAAAACTATCAGCTCCGTTTACCTTTCCATCAGCATTCTGGATTACTCCTCCAGATTGCGTTCCGTCATTATCATTGGAAGTAGAATCGTAATGAGCTCCCGATGTTTCAGATAAATGCTGAACCATCTTATAACTGCTATCCCAAGCGGCAGTTACTTGCTGTTGATTGCCGCAGGTTGCATTTCCGTAATAGATATAAAGTTCGGTGTCGGTCGCGCCCGTTAAATCGCTCTTAACCCAAGCCACCATCTTGCGGGAGCCAGAGGCGGTATTCAGGTATTCTATTTCGTGAGGAATTTTTGTCTGCCCGTCAGACGAGGTAAAGAGTATGTCGTCCCCGTCGGACTGACAATTTGTAAACAGAGTATTAGCTTCGTCCTCAATCAAAATTAGGACTGGGAAAGCCGTCTCGTTCCCAGCCACCTTTGTATTGTCTATTGTTACTTTCTGCCTGTAAGACCAAGCGGAATTATACCAACTACCTGCTGACCCGGCGACAATATATCTGTCGCCTATACTCGGAGAACCAGGCGGAGTTGATAGGTCTTTGTCTAAAACAGGGTCTTTCCAGGTAAATCCCTGCAACAAATTATCTACGTATTGT
>CAYMJA010000002.1:28740-65973 GCA_964391095.1 uncultured Candidatus Saccharibacteria bacterium | reverse complement strand
TTTCTTGTTAAATGATTATCATCTGTAGGGGTGTTAGCGCAAGTTATCAAATTATTAAAAGTCCAGTCGCCCTGTATAGTATAATCGGAATCGGTGCTCTGGACTAACGCATTCACCTTCGCGTCTGTGTAAAATAGATTGGTTGAGCCCTCACTTATGTCGTCTGTATCATCTACGTTTTTAATAAACCAATTATCGTGTTCAGCTTCTGTAGCGTGATAATACTGGTTGGCTTGTCCCCCCTGCAACCCTAATGTGGAATTATGGTCAACAGTGGTTCCAAAATTTACCCACTGGCTGTCAGTGGCATTGTAGGTATAATTTTGCCCTGTATCTGTAACGGCAACGGCCATTCTGTCTATCGCCACGACCTCGTCCCAGCTACTTCCATTCCATTCATAGATATTGTTGATTGTCCAACCGCCAGAAGTTTCAGAGGCAATATACCTGTTTCCTGTAGTTTCTACTGCTGCGCTTTGGGCGCAGAATTTAATAACAGCGTCTTGCCAATATAATCCCATAGCCAGCGCATCAGCATAGGCCTTATTGACTGCGTCGGTTGACACAGTGGGAACAGCCAATGAGGTTATTTTACGAGAGTTGGCGTTTAGGTTTTCGCCAAGTTTAGTCGCGAATAAAGTTGTAGTGTACAAATTACTTGCTCTGGATGTATTATCGGCTATGTTGCCCGTTAAAAAAATGTTATTTGTGGCAAGAGAAATATTGCCCGTAGAAACTAAAGAGTCAACGGTAGTATCCCCCAAATCTGTGTTGCCGCTCACGGTAAGCCCTACAAAAGTCGGGCTGTCTGCTTGCTTTAATGCTTGGTCTAATCCATCAAGATAAGCCCACTCGCTGGTATCAAGAGTGTTTGAACCTATGGTAAAAGATGTGGATTTAACGTCTCCATTGACGGTTAATTGATTGTTTGTTAACTGCATTAAATCTGTGTCCCCGCTTGGCCCAAAATTAAACGAAGTATCGCCAATGATATTTCCGACCACTTCTAATTTGGCGCTGGGGCTGCTTGTGCCTATGCCAACATTACCTGTAACATATAACTTAGCAGTTCCAGCGTCGGTAGCACCAATGGCTAGACTATAGGAAGTATCATCGGGATAAAGGTTAATGCCTGAGAGGGTCCAGGGACCGGCTGTTGAAGAGACATCTGTCCAGGTAGCATTACCCAAAGCGTCAGAACTCAAAACATAGCCTGCCAAAGGATCGGAGGTCATTTGAAAGGTAGTTGTCGTAAGTTTGCCATTTACAGTTAAACTAGAATCTATTGTAACCGGGGATTGGAAGGTGGAGGTTGCTTTAACGGTTAGTATGTCAGAAGAAGTAGAACCTATTATGACATCGCCCTCAACCTTAATACTTTCATGGGGGGTAATGTATAGCGGGTCGGTAGAAGCAGGGACATGAGCGCTTGCTTTAGTTATTTTTTTAAGGTGTTCGATGTCTTCTTCCCAGGTTGCGAAAGTTGTTATCTGGGCTCGAAACTGGGCTAAGGCCTCGTCATCTATTTTAATAACTTCCTTGGTTATCTCTTTAACAGGTTCTATTCTGGTAACCTTGCTGACTTCTACTTCCTTTATTGTTTCTTTCGCTATAATGCCTTCTTCTCTTAATGCCTTAATCTGTCCCTTAAGAAATTCTATTCCTTTTATTAAGTCCTTGGTGTTGGAGTAGGTTGACAAAAAAATCTTATGAGATTGACTAACAAACCGATAAACTGCTCTGAAGGGATAGGTTAGGGCTTTACCTATCTGGTGAAAAATAGAGCCAATTGCGGAAACCTGTCCTCTGCAAAGCTCCACCATGTCCTGAATACCTTTATAGATGCTGTTCCGAATAGTTGATGTTCGGTTTTTTAGATTATTGCCAAGCCATTGACCATATTCTTTGAAAGTATCTATGGTATAAACAATAGCAGCTGAAGAAATCTCATCCTCGTTTATTTTGGTTGTTATTTTAGATATTACTTGGTTATTTAGGTCTTCAAAGACAGAGCTCAAAGGTGTTTTAAAAAAGATTCCAGCTGTGACAACTAAAACTAATACCAAAGCAAAAGCAAAAGCAAAACGAAGCCCTCTAAAAGAAATTCCAACTGGCACACGCAAGGGTTGTATCGGTAAAAATTCAAATTCTCCAACTGGAAGATTTTCTGGCGGAAGAATCTCTTTTTTAACTCTCTCGATTCTCTTTGTCTTTTTGACTTTCAAATTATTATTGTACTTCTCAGCATTAGTCATATATCCTTCTAGCCATTCTTTTTTTGTCAGCCAATTTCTACCAATTTTTACCGCCTTTAATTTGCCCTGACGCGCTCGCAAACTTAAATACTCCTGTGAATAAGAACAGTGCTTAGTGGCTTCTTGAAGGGATATATAATTGTCTTTTTGGTATTCCTGCATATTTATGGAGGACTTTACCCTTCACCCAAAACTTTGGCTAACGGGGTTGACAAATAATTTTGGGCAATTAAAATAATAAAAGAAGGTTCCAAGAAAAAACTTCCTTAGGATTTTTCGCAGATTCAAGGTTAATTTTTCAAGGGGCCTTCTTTTTTTACCCCTACCATAGATATAATATCTATATTATTATATTATCGCCGAGGCAAAAGTAGCTGTCAAGAGACAAACTGTGAATAACTATCGGATAACAAATAACCCCTCTTATGGGGGGATTTTCTTTATCCGATATAGTAGAAAGTAAACCCAGCACCACTTTTTTCAAAAAGTGGTGCTGGGTGAATTTAATTTGTTTTTATGCTCTGAAGTATTCCCAAACTAATAAAAGTAGCAATTAAACTGGAACCGCCGTAACTAACAAGGGGTAAAGAAACCCCAATGACAGGGAGAATTCCAATATTCATCCCTATATGGATAAATGCTTGGAAAAACAGAACGATAGCAAGGCCTGAAGCAAAAAGACGAGGAAAATTAGTTTGAGAAATAATAGCGATTTTCATAATTCGCCAAAATAAAATTGTATAGAAAAAAAGAAAAATCGAGATACCTATTAAACCAAGTTCCTCCGAAATAGCAGCGAAAATAAAATCGGTATGGGGCTCAGATAAAAATCCGTATTGGGTTTGAGAACCCTTTCCAATACCCTGGCCAAAAAGTCCCCCAGAACCAATAGCAATTTTTGACTGGGTTTGACTCCAACTCATCCCAAGGGGTTCAATTTCAGGAGCCAAAAAACTTATAATTCTCCCTTTTTGATAATCTTTTAAAAGAAAAGACCAGGTTAAAGCCAAAACCAAAAGACCGCAAAGAATCAAAATTAAAAAATGACGTAATTTGATTCCAGAGATAATTAAAATCCCGAGCCAGAGAACAACTAAAATCAGAGCTGAGCCGAAATCTGGTTGACGAAAAATTAAAAATGCAGGTAGTAAAACATAAAACCCGGAAAGAAAAATATGTTTTAATCGGTACATTTCAATATGCCGCATTGAAAAATATTTGGCAAGCAAAATTATCAAAACAACTTTTGTAAACTCTATCGGGTCCAATGAAACAGGTCCTAATTTATACCAACCCCTTACTCCCCTAATCTCCGGTGCTAAAAACAAGAGGCCAACTAAAGATAAAACGCAAAAAAAATAAAGAATTAAGATAAAGTAAGAGTTTGTTTGAAATACCCGCCAATCAAAAAAACTCAAACCGAGCATTAAGAAAAGTCCTATTACTAAAAAAATAATTTGTTTCTTAAAATTAAAAAAATCTCCTCTTCCTAAAGAATAACTATAAAGTGAGAGCAGGCCTATTCCAACAAGCAACAAAACGGAAGTTATTAGTATCCAGTCGAGTTTCTTAAAATGATTTATCATAAATAATAATATTTAAACCGATGTGTTTAAATTATTGTTTAAATTGAGGATTTAAACAGTTAGCTTACTATTTTTAAAAATTCTTTCTCTTTTACTATTTTAATACCAAGCTCCTCGACTTTTTTAAGTTTAGAACCAGGTTCCTTTCCGACAACTAAGAAGTTTGTTTTCTTTGACACCGACCCAGATACACTCCCACCAAGTTTTCTAATTTCTCTTTTTGCCTCTTCCCTTGTCATCGTCTTTAAACTTCCGGTTAAAGCAAAAGTTTTTCCTTTCAACTTTTGCCTGCCTAGGTGAGATTTAAGAGAGGCAGGATTTTCTATCTTTACTCCCACTTTTTTCAATTTTTCTAAAAATGCTAAATGTCTTTTTTGATGAAACCACTCATAAATTGATCCAGCCACCACCGGTCCAATGTCCATTATCTCCTCTAAATTTTTCTTGGAAGCATTTTTTAATTTCTCCAAATTAGCAAAATGTTTAGCTAAGTCCTGAGCGGTTTCTTCTCCAATATTTCTAATTCCTAAAGCATAAATAAATCTTGGCAAAATTATTTTTTTGTTTTTCTGAATCGCTTTAATTAAATTTTTTGCTGATTTTTCAGCAAATCTTTCCAGAGGCAAAAGATCGCCCTCCTTCAGTTCAAAAAGATCAGCTGGATCAGAAACTAAACCTTTCTCCATAAGCTGGTCAATAACTTTTGGACCTAAGCCTCGGATATCAAAAGCTTTTTTAGAAATAAAGTGGCAAAAATATTCTCTTTGTCTAGCAAAACAATTTGGGTTTGGGCAGCGAGCAACTACTTCCCCTTTTGGCTTTATTATTTTAGTTCCACAGACTGGGCAGCGCGTTGGCATTTTAAACTCTTTCTCTTTGCCGGTCCTTAAATCCGGAAGCATCTTTATAATATCTGGGATAACGTCCCCTGCCCTGCCGATAATTACTGTGTCTCCAATTTTTACTCCTAATCTTTTTATCTCATCCTCATTATGTAAAGTCGCTCGGGAAATTATTACTCCGGCTACTCGAACCGGTTTCAAAAAAGCAACCGGAGTCAAAGCGCCAGTGCGCCCAACCTGAACTTTAATATTCTGGACAATGGTTGTGGCCTGCTTAAGGGGAAATTTAAAAGCTATTGCTCCTCTGGGAGCTTTCCCAACTACTCCTAATTTTTTGAAAATTCTATTTGAATTAACGATTATTACAACTCCATCTATCTCATAGGAGAGTTTTTCTCTTAATTTCTGACATTGTTTGTAAAATTTAAAGACCTCTCCCAAATTAGAACAATATCGATTATAAAGATTTGTTTTAAAACCAAAGGCCTTTAAGATTTTGTGTTTTTCCTCATGTGTTTTTGTTTCAAAATTCGTAATTAAATCATAAGCAAAGGAATCTAAATTGCGATAAGCAGTAATTTTAGGGTCAAGTTGTCTTAGAGAACCGGCGGCAAGATTCCGAGGATTGGCATAAACAGAAAGTCCTGCTTTCTTCTGTTCTTTATTCACTCTTTCAAATTCTTTTTTAGAAATAAAAATCTCCCCCCGAACAACAATAGGTCCTCTAAAATTATAATTCCTTATCGCCTCAATAATGCAGGGACTCAACCCCTGCCTTTTAAGGTCTCTAATTATTTCTTTTTTCTCTCTAATCCTTAAAGGTATTGCTTCGATTGTTTTTAGGTTTTGGGTAACATCTTCACCTATCCTGCCATCTCCCCTGGTTGAACCGGTCTTTAAAATTCCATTTTCATAAATCAACTCAATTGCCAAACCGTCAATTTTCAATTCACTATAAAAATCAATCTGGGATATTTCCTTTCTAGTTAAAAGTTTTGCAATTCTTTCAATCCAATCCTTCATATCTTCTTCAGAAAAAGCATCGTTAAAAGAAAGCATTGGTTCGGGATGTGCTACTTTCTTAAATTTCTCTAAGGCCTTTCCTCCAACTCTCTGGGTTGGTGAATCAGGAGTAATAAATTCTGGAAACTGCTGCTCTAAATCAAAAAGCTCTTTTTTCAAAGAGTCAAGAGCAGCATCAGAAATTTCTTGATGATCTAATATATGATAAAGATAGCGGTGGTGATTTATGGTTTTTTTAAGTTTTTCAATTCTTTGTTTAGCTTGCTGTTTAATCATTTTTAAAGGTGACTGTCACCTACATTGTAACTCTAATCGCCCTCTTAACTCCTCTATAATAACCAACTGATTCTATCCCAGACGCTGTCCTTTTTATCTTATAACAAGCATCTCCTTGGTCAGATAAATCACCAGGACAATCCGTAACGCTACAACCGTTTCCGTTAACATCTAAACAGCCCGAATACGAATATCCTGAGAGATTGTTTTCTTTCAACTCTCTCTCTATTCCAGTATCAGCTCCATACAAAGCAATTACTGAATCTCCTATTTTTCCCATCGTCTTTATTTGCCCCACCAGAATCGCGCTTAATCCCAAAATCATAGCCAAAATAATAGCCATTATCACAACAGCCAAATAGAGAGAAAGACCTTTCTGGTTCTTTAATGCACAAAAAATTTGAGTGAAATGAGAAAATTTAAACATATCTTTAGTTTACATTTATTATGACTCTTATCTTTAACAATTAAAAGAGGGTTGAATTTTAATTCTCTTTTTGTCCTTTTCCATTGAAAAATTTTTTAGAAAAGTCATAAATCGACCCTTTGATTAGGAGATTCCTTGCCATTTCCCAAGGATTTAAAACCTTCCCTTTAGCTTCCACTCTATTTTCTATTATTTCTTTTATCAAATCCTTTCCTGAAAAAATATCCTTAGGAATTTCAAGATAACCCCTCCCAACGAATTCTGCCCTATGAGCATCTGAACCGGCAGTCAAGGGCAAATTATATTTTTTAGAAAGATTAAGGGCTTTTTTGTTCAAAAAATTGAATAAAGAGGCATTAAAAACCTCAATTGCATCAACAACCAGAAATTCTTCTTTTCCCCCTCGGAAATTCTTTGGGAACCAAGCGAAAAAATGGGGAATCACTGCTATCCCTTCTTGTTTTCTAATCTCTTTAACAGTTTCTTGGACTGAAAGTTTATTGGGAATTATCTTTTTCACATTAATTCCTAAAATATCTCCCGATTTAGTGGTTATTTCAATGCCGGGAATAACTAAGATATCTTTATCAAAGCCAAAACGCATAGCCTCAATTGCTCCTTTAACCTCTTGATGGTCAGTAATGCAAATACAGTTGATATTTTTCTCAATTGCCGCTCTGACTATTTCTTGGGGAGAAGAAATACCATCAGAAAAATTTGAATGAATATGCAAATCAGCTTTCATATTAGAATATTTTATAGTTTGCGGAGGACGGACTTCCGCACTTGCTTTTTTTCAACTCTTGTTTAAAAGAGTGTTCCTTGTTTATTCAGGGCTTTTTGCCCTCCATCAGAAAAAATTTTTATTTTTCCAAAAACCCCATCATAACCTGGTTCTACCCGTACCTCTCCCTTTCTAACCCTAACAATGCCTTCAGCAATCTCGGGCAAAGCAACCGTTCTTAAATCCTGGTAAGAAGTATTTAATAATATCTCAAACTCATTGCCAAATTCTTTAATTAAATTCTTATATTCTTTTTCTACCCGTTTTGCTCCGGGCAAGGTTCCTACGACCTCGGCAATTATTTCCTTCAAAGGAACCAAACTTTTAAAAGGAATCGCTCCTTCTGGTCTAAACCCATCTTCCCTATCTGCCAAGGAATTCACTCTATTGAGAACTCCAATGGTTAAAGGTCTTCCACAATTCGGGCAGATATTATTATATTTTTTTGATTCCTGGGGCGCTAAACAGACCTTGCAATTCCGATGACCGTCATAATGGTATTTTCCTTCCTGAGGAAAAAATTCAATGGTATAAAGAAATTTTTGAGGATTTTTAGATTTTATCGCCTCTGCCATCGCTGGATAACTCAACTCTGTATCAAAAACATTTGCCTCCCTGCCTAATTTTTCTGGACTGTGGGCATCTGAATTGCTAATTAAGGTAATTCTCCGGCCATCGGGCATCCGCCAAAGCATTGCCGGACTCGCTGAAAGCCCTGTTTCCCCGGCATAAATATATTTAGAGTAATCCTCAAAACACTCTTCAAGAGAATCAAAGCCGGATTTAGAACCAAATAAAGAAAACCAGGGAGTCATTAAATGAGCGGGCACTACTAAACAGTTTTCAGAAGTATCTAAAACAATCTTTAGTAATTCTTTAGCATCCAAGCCCAAAATTGGTCGGCCGTCGGCTTTTAAATTCCCAATCTGGTCGAGTTGAGTGTTAATTCTTTCAACCGTCTCAAAATCAGGAGCAAAAACTAGGATATGGATTTTCCTAACCCGGTCATTTTTGGAATAAATACAACTAATTTCGGTAGTCAAAATAAACCTGGTTTCTGAATCAGTTCCTTTTAGTTTAAAAAGTCCAGGCTCTACCGATTCTAATTTTTCTTTCAAATTTTTAAACCATTCCGGGTGGGTGAAGTCACCGGTACCCAAAACTTTTATTCCTTTTATTCTTGCCCATTTGTCTAAATTTTCTAAATCCGCGTTTTTACTAGTAGCCCGCGAATATTTTGAATGGATATGAAAATCAGATATAAACTCCATGGTCTTGAATTAAAACCCAATTAGGTGTTTATGTTATCATCTTTGAAGCTGTGTTTCAAGAAAATTTGCTAAATCAAAACCCTTGACCCCCATCACTTCTTAGAGAAAAATGGTAGGGGGTTGACAGTGTTCTCTAAATTCTTATAATGAGGAATAGCAGGAAAAGGTCGATGGAGAAATAAAAAATAAATTTTTACGAAGCGAGAATTCGCTTCGTTTAAAATAGAGCAAGAGGAGAACGCACCCTTCTCTGCTATATTAATGCGTCGCTCGGTTAAAATGAAAATAAACTTTCATTTTTCCCTCGCTCGCATTAATAAAATCATTATGACAAAAAATAAATTATATCCTTTATTCACTTCTCAGGAAACGCCTGAAGGGGGTGAAGAAACACCTGAGGTTCCCAAAGAGGACGACAAAGCACCCGAAGCATTATTCACTTCTCAGGAAACGCCTGAAGGGGGTGAAGAAACACCCGAAACACCTGAGGGGGGCGAAAAAACACCTGAGGGGGGCGAAGAAACACCCGAAACACCTGAGGCACCAGCCGAGGCACCCAAAGAAGGTGGCGAAGAAACACCCGAAACACCTGAGGCACCCGAAGAAGGTGGCGAAAAGACTCTCTAAGAAAATTTATCTAAAACCAAAAATACCGTTTAACGGTATTTTTGGTTTTAATAAAAAAATACAGGGGTTCAGCCCCTGTATTTTTTACCTTATCATTTTTACGCCGAAGACGATTGTCCTTTAGCCTACAAGGCTCGACCTAGGGATAAAGGGAGGTTTTCTTAATAATAATTTTATAAATGTTCTCTAAGAAATCTCCGCCAGCGTAACCTATAATAAAAGCTAAAGCCGGGGTGAGACAATTGAAACCCAAAAATGTAATCCCGACTTCTTTCACAGCCATAGCAGTAAGGAGACCAACAATTCCTGACAAAAATGCCATAGCTAAAAAATAAGGAACTCGAAACCCAACATTTTTGTATGAAAATTGATGCTTAATGAAACCAACCAACCCCCTTACTACCCCTCCTCCGAAACCAGCAATAAAAATTGATAGATACATATTTTTTTGACAATGACTTTTGACAATGACTTTTGACTAAATTGTCATTATCACCATTATAGTCATTGTCATAGTTATTTTTTCTTTTGTTTTCCTTTAATTCTTCTATGTTCCAATCTTTTAGCAAGACCCCATAACCTGGGTATAATAAAAGAACTCTTTTTTATCTTTTTTGTCTTTTGAGATAAATGCTTTTTCATTTCATAAATTAAGTTTTCTTTGCCTGAAGGTTTTAGCAATTTCTTCAGCTATTCTTTTTCCAGATTTCGTCAAAGAAAAAAAAGTTTTTGGACTACCGGTAATTAATTTCCTTTTTCGAAGAGTTCGCAGAGGCCTGTCAAGTTTACGGGAATCGGGCCATTGGGAAAGGTGGAAAAATCTAAAAATTTTAGGAAACAAGATAAAGCTTTCTTTAACCAATCTTTCGAAAGTGCATTTTTCTTTATTTTTGATTATTGAACGAACACAAAAAAGAATGAGTTCATTAATTCCGAGCTTTTTATATAACGCTTCGTTGAAATGCTTCTTTTTCATAAAATTATTGATAGTTTTGGAAAAACATAGGTAAACAGACACCAAAGTAAAAAAATAATAAAACAAACAATAACGATAATATCTAATAACTTTACCATATTACTATTTTAGCATCTTAAAAGACCTCCATCAACCTTAATAGAGTTTATAACTAACTAATTAACAAGTATCCAAGACCCGGTCTCGGTCAATCTCGCTTTTTAGACAAAAAAGAGATAAATTATCTCAAAAATAATTCCCAAAACAAAAACTCCGGATAATAAATAAAAAACAGGGTTCATCTTTTTAGAAAATTTCTTTTCTAAAAACCTCTGATATAAAAAAACAATTATTATACTTTCAATTCCCACCCCTAAAGCCCCAGTAAAACCTATTACCTCAATAAATTCTCGCAATCCTAAAAGAAAAAGAATGAGAGGTAGAGAACAAGTTATAAACCAGGCGAAATTTTTCGGAAATCCAAAATCATACCAAAATACTTTTTTTAAAGTCAAAGCAATTGTAAGGAAAGAGGTAAAACAAGTGATTACTCCAAAAGCAAATCCTAATTTTATAATATCATCTCCTATTATTTGCCTAAGCCCTGAAATTGCTTCTTTAGAAGTATTAAGACCACAAACCCCTAAAACTATAAAAATAAAAAAAAGATAAAAAATGACAGCAATAATAGTTCCCCAAAATATCACTTTTTTTAAATTTTTCCGTACTTCAACTTCCTCGGTTTTCTTTAATGAGGGACCGGTTAACATCTCTTTAATCTCAGGAATAATGGCAGAACCCCCTAGTGAAAAAAGAACTACTCCGTAAGGATAAATTAAAAATTTCAAATCTAAAACCTTGAAATAATCAATATTAACAAAGGGAAGGGCTTTTATAAAAAAAACCAAAAGAATGATAATAAAAACAACCAATAAAAATAACTCAACTGGGGATATACTTTTTATGTCCCGGAAAACCAGATAAGACCCTAAGGCAAAAAACAAAAAAGTATATAATGTTGCATTACCTCCGAAATAAGGACTGAAAAGGAAACTCAAAAACTGGCCGCCGAGAATTAAATAGGCAAGCATAGCCCCTACGAATCCAATCACTACAACTAAAAAAGTAATTCTCTTCCATTTTTTTCCAAGGTATTCCTCTGCATAACCCGGTAGACGGTGAAGTTTTGCGGTGCCTAAAATTATTTCTCCATAAAGAAAATAAGTCAAAATGATAACCGTAGCCATAAGTAAAAAAAATAGAACTACAATAAAAAAACCAGCCCGAAGGGCCACAAAAGGTAAACTAAATATTCCTGCCCCTATTACTGTACCAAGAAAAACAGAAAGGGCTGTTATAAAAACTACTGCCTTTTTCATAGATAGCATCTTTCAGCAAAGGATAAACCCTACCACCTTTGGTTAAAGGTGAAGGGTAAAGAGGGTAGAAGCCCGTCCTTTACTAAGGTGCTAAGGTTAACTCTCTTTAAAATATTTTCTTTCAAGCTCTCCGAAAGCGATTAAAACAACCATTACCAAAAGGATTGTAAGAAGAGCTAAAAAATAAAGTTTAAGTCCAATAGCCACGCCAATAGCAGCGGCGACCCAAAGACCGGCAGCAGTAGTCAATCCCTCCAGGTGAGAGCGACGGTAAATAATAACACCCGCACCGATAAAACCAATACCAAGAGCTACTGCCGAAATTACTCGGGAAGGATCAAAGCTAACACCCGATTTACCGACAAAAAAACTAAAGAGTTCGCAGCTCAGTATAGTAAAAAGACAAGCTCCTAAAGCCACCAAACTATAAGTTTGAAGCCCTGCTTCCTTGCCTTTTCGCTCTCTTTCTAAACCAATCACTGCTCCTAAAACAGTAGCTAAAACTAACTGTAAAATAAGTTGGAGATAATGATTATCCATAAATGGGCAAAGCGCTAAACTACAAGCACCAAACTCCAAATAAATTCCAAACTCCAAACACCGAACGACCGAAACCGTTTAGGTCGTTGGGATTTTGGTCATTGGAGCTTATTTGTGATTTGGAATCTGTTATTTGGAATTTATAACTTGTACACTTTATATCCTTCCCTTACCTTCTCCTTAACTTTCGTTCCCACTTCATTGCCGGCTTTAGCTTTCTTTATTTTCTCGTGTTCAACTTCCATTGATTCAACGGTTTGACTAAAATCAGTATTTTCTCCCCCGACAATGCGAATAGTATCTCCCAGGGAAAGAGCATTTGATAACTTAATTACTGCTACCTCAATTTTTGAGAAATAATGGGTAACTTTTCCAATTAATTTCCCTTCTTCTTGAGGAGCTTGAGAAACTTCTTTTGGCATACTTTTTAATGTGTTATTGTGTTATTGGACATGCGATGTCCAACTTATCTATTTTCGGCCTTTTTGTCCCTACTTTTCACCTTGGACATAAGATGAAAAGGTTTACTTATATTATACTAAAACTCGCATCGCTTGGAAAGTGGTACGAGGAAACTAAAAACCCTGCCGAGGCAGGGTTTTTAGTGAGGGGGATAGGGATTTAACGAACTCGGTTCGCTCTTCAAAGCTAAGTTGGACTTAACTAGGGATATCCATAAAACCTCCTTTATTAAATCCCGCAGTCCTTTGGGAATATTTTATCCCTCACCCCCTCATTTTTTATATTATATTAGCAAAAATGTTTGTCAATACTTGTGCCCTTGGCAGGAGTCGGACCTGCATCTATTCTTTAGGAGAGAACCGTTCTATCCATTGAACTACAAGGGCGAATATAAACAAATTTATTTTATCAGGTTTTCCACTTGTTGACAAGATTTTCCATGGTAAAATATATTATATATGACAAACAAGTCGCCGATTGTTGAAATTGCAAAAAGGGCCTGTCCAGCCGTAATAACCATTGTTATTACTAAAGACCTTCCCAAAATAGAAGGTTTTTATCTAATGCCTTTTGGGGGAGGAAAATTTATATTGCCAAAATTTAAACAAGGAAAAAAAGAATCAACAAAAATAGGAGGAGGATCGGGTTTTATTGCTTCTCCTGAGGGTTATGTCATAACTTCAGGACATGTAGTGACCGATACTAAGGCCGATTACACTGTCATTTTAGAACCTAAGAAAAAATATCTGGCCAAAGTTCTTGCTCGCGACCCTATTAACGATATAGCCATTTTAAAAATAAAAGACAAAAAACTTCCCTATATAGAGTTGGGTGATTCAGCTAAGATTGAATTGGGCCAAGAAGTAGTTGCTATTGGAAATGCTTTAGGGGAATTCCATGATACTCTAAGCGCTGGAATTATTTCTGGATTGTCGCGGTATATTCAAGCGACTAATCAACTAACCAGTCAGGCAGAGAGATTAAGAGGTCTTATTCAAACTGATGCTGCTATTAACCCAGGGAATTCCGGGGGCCCTTTAGTCAATATGGAAGGAAAGGTCATTGGTGTTAATACTGCTATGGTAATGGGAGCCCAAAATATTGGCTTTGCTATTCCAATTAATTACGTTAAAAAGGATTTGGAGGAAGTTAGAAAATATGGAAAAATAAAATGTCCATTTTTGGGAGTAAAATATATTCTCTTGACAAAAGAAATAGCTGAAAAAAATAAATTACCGGTAAACTACGGCTCTTTGATAGTTAGAGAGACCTTAGGGGAACCGCCAGTGGTCAGGGGCTCAGCTGCCGACAAAGCCGGACTTAAAGAATTTGATATAATTTTGGAAGCAGGAGGGAAAAAAATTACTTCTGAAAATCCTCTATCAAATATCTTGCAAAAATCTAAAATCGGGGAGGAAATTGAGTTGAAAATTTTAAGAGAAGGAAAAAAAATGACCCTAAAAGCTAAACTTGAAGAGAAAAAGTAAGTTTAATTGAAACTTTAACAAAACAGCCGTTTTCCAACGGCTGTTTTGTTTAAAAATAATTTTTGGGTGGCTAGTCGGATTTGAACCGGCGACGGCTCTTCCACAAAGAGCAGTGTTACCGCTACACCATAGCCACCATGTGCCCTCGGGAGGACTCGGACCTCCACTCTTGACTTTAGAAGAGTCCTGCTTTATCCAATTAAGCTACGAGGGCATTTAATAATTTATTATACCCAAAATTGATTATTTAGTCAATTCTTAAAAAGTTATTTATTTAATTGGTAAAGTAAAATAAAAGGTTGTTCCTTGTCCTTCTTCAGAGTCAAACCAAATTTTTCCTCCTAATTTTTCAATAATTGATTTAGCAATATACAACCCTAAACCACTTCCCCGCGTCTGTTCTTTTAAAATATTCTCTGCCCTGAAAAACTTCTGAAAGATATATTTTTGGTCTCTCTCCGGGATACCAGCACCTGTATCTTGTATCTGAAAAAATAGATTCTTCCCCTTCTTTTGAAGACGAATTTCCACCTTCCCTCTGCTTTTAGTATAACGAATAGCATTATCTATAAGATTTTCTATTACTAATTTTATATGAGACGGATCGACAAAGATTTTAGGTAAGTTTTTGGGAGGATAAAATTTTAATTCAATGTTTGACGCCTCAGCAAAAAACTTAAATCGTGAAACCAAACCTGTTATTAGTTTTTCTAAGAAAATTTCTTTTCTTCTTAAAGGGAATTCTCCTTGTTCTATTTTAGAAACAATTAATAAATCATCAATTAGTTCTACCATCCGTTCTATATTTTCTTTTGCGCTGTTAAAATATTCTTCTCTTTTTTCTGAAGTTATTTCCGTCGTTTTTCCTGGTGTCAAAAATTCAAATACCCATTTTAAATTAGTTAAAGGAGCCCTCATTTGATGAGAAACTATATCAACAAATTCCGACTTCATCCGAGAGGCCTCAGCCAGTCTCTCAAAACTGCGGATAATAATAAAAGAAATTATAAATAAAATAGTAGCAACAACAAGAACAGCCAAAGCCACTATTTCAGGATCAACTACATAATAAGTTCCAATTAAATAGAAAATAAGCGAAGCTATAATAATAATTATTCCCATTACCAAGAAAAGAAACTGAGGACATTGCCAGAGCGAAAGTCCGTAGCCCCGACATTGAGCAGGAATATTTAATTGTCTGAAAATTTTTTGAAACATTAATTATATTGTAGCATATACTGTAATAAAAATTAACAAAGATTGACTACAAGAAAATATTTTGATATATTTAAGGTGCGAACCACAGCATAAGGACAGCTCAAGCTTAGTTTATATAACGGGGTGTGGTGTAATGGTTAACATTCTCGCTTTGGGAGCGAGTGATTCCCGGTCCGAGTCCGGGCACCCCGACCAAAATGCGGGTGTCGTATAGTGGCTATTATGCAACTTTTCCAAAGTTGAAACGAGGGTTCGATTCCCTTCACCCGCTCAAAAATATGTCTAAAAAAATCAAAAAATTCATTTTGCCCGGAGCAACTTTATTAATTTCATCTTATATCTCAGCTTTATTTACTGTTGGGATAATTTTTGGGTACCTCGCGACAAACTTCTTCCAAAAAAAACTTGTAGAGACAAATAAGATAGGATTAATAATCTTTAATTTAGGAAAGTGGAAAATCCATTTGCATCACTGGATATTAGGCAGCCTGATGATTCTTTTCATCTATCTTATAAATCTTCTTTTTACCTTACCAGTTATCTGCTTAGGCCTTTTAGGCGGTCTCATTTTCCATGATGTTTATACCGACAAAGAATGGTATAAAGTGATTTACAAAAACTAAAAAAATAAGATGGAAGATAATACGGAGCAATATAGAGACGTAGAGACGTAAAGTTCAAACTTCTACACTTCTTATTACACAAAATCCGCTCGAAAGGAGCGGATTTTGTGTAATACTTTATACTTAATTTATCGGGCATATTCCACTACTCTGTTTTCCCTGATTACACTCACTTTTACTTCGCCAGGATATTTTAATTCCTCCTGAATTTTGTTAGCTATCTCTCGGGCTATTTTTCTTGCGGCCAAATCATCAATTTCTTCTGGTTTTACAAAAACGCGAATTTCTCTGCCGGCCTGGATAGCATATGCCTTCTTAACTCCGGGGAAGGATAAAGCAATATTTTCAAGTTCTTCTAACCGCTTAAGATAATTTTCAAGAGTATCTTTTCTTGCCCCGGGCCTTGCTCCAGAGATTTGGTCAGCTACTTGAACTATAACTGCCTCAAGGGTCTCATAAGGATATTCTTCATGGTGAGATTTCATAGCGTCAATGACCTCTTTTTCTACTCCAAACTTTTCTAAGATTCTCATCCCAATTTTGGTATGAGAACCCTGAATCTGATGGTCGACCGCTTTACCAATATCATGTAATAATCCTGCTTTTTGAGCTATTTTTGAATCTGCTCCTAATTCTGAAGCAAGGGCTTCGGCTAAATAAGAAACTTCTATCGAATGAAGTAAAACATTCTGGCCGTAACTGGTTCTGAAACGCAATCTTCCTAAAAGTTGAACTATTTTAGGATCCAGGTCAATTATTCCGGTTTCACTGACTGCTTTTTCCCCTGCTTCTTTTATTTGAGAGGCTATTTCTGACTCTGCTCTCTTGACCATTTCCTCAATTCTGGCCGGTTGAATTCTACCGTCTTGGACTAATTTTTCTAAAGCATTTTTAGCAATTTGCCTTCGGATGGGGTTAAAGCCAGAAATAAGCACCATCTCAGGGGTTTCGTCCACTATTATTTCTACTCCAGTCAATTTCTCCAATGTCTTAATATTTCTCCCTTCTTTTCCAATAATCCTCCCTTTGATTTCATCCGAGGGAAGACTGACCGTTGTCGTAGTTATCTCTTGGGCTTGGGAAAGAGCATATTTTTGGATAGCTAAGGCTAACATCTCTTTTGCTTTCTTTTCGTATCTTTCAATACCTTCCGTCTTTAATTTTCTCATTTTCTCTAAAATTTCTATCTGATATTCTCTCTCAAAATTTTCCAATAACTCTTTTTTCGCCTCTTCTCTGGAAAGTTTGGAAACTCTTTCTAAATTCTTTAGAGCTTCTTGTCTCAAACCTTCTAAAGCCGCTTTTACCTCTTTAAATTTCTCAACTCTCTGACGTAATTCTTTTTCTTTTCTTTCTAAACCTGAAGCCTTTCTTCCTACAATATTCTCTCTTTGAAATAGCAATCGCTCTGCATTAAAGAGTTCTCGCCGCTGAACCTCTGTATCCTTTTTGGCTTTATCAAAAACCTGAGTTGCCTCCTTTTCGGCTTTTGATTTTATTTCTTCAACATCTTTCTTTGTCTGAATAATTCTTTTCTGAAGAAGCGTTTCTATGGTATCTGCTCTTCTCCTGGCAATTGATTGACGAGCATAATAACCTAAAACCGACCCCATCCCTAAAACAAAGATACCTGCTAAAAGTAGGGTAAATTGATTCATATTTTAGAATAAGAATTTTGTTATTCATTAATACACGAATCTACACGAACCTGAACACGAATCTACCTTAACGAATAACTTTGACATTGTTTTGTGTTCTGTTTCGTGTTGTTTTGTGCTATTTTAAATAGGACCAAAATTCCAAATTAATTTTTCTGCCTTAATCGTAGCAAAGTTACCAAATAATGTCAAAAAAAACCGCCCCTTTGGAAGACGGAAAAAATTATCCTAATTTTTCTTTTCTTAACCTATTTGTTTTTTGCTTTTTAATTCAAGAATATATGATTATACAATAGCGAATCAAGGTTCTTGAGCGAAGCGAGAGGTTCTTATTTCAAGAATATTTGATTATACCTTAGCGAATCAAGGTTCTCGAGCGAAGCGAGAGGTTCTTATAACCTCATCAACAATTCCATATTCCTTTGCTTCTTCTGCCGATAAATAAAAATCTCTATCAGTATCTTTTTCTACTTTTTCTAAGGGTTTTCTAGTATGTTTAGCTAAAATTTTATTTAACTTGTTCTTCATTTTGACAATTTGTTTAGCAGTAATTTCTATTTCAACTGCCGCTCCAGTAGCGCCTCCGGCTACTTGGTGAAGTAAAATTTCCGTATTTGGCAGAGCAAAACGTTGCCCTTTCTTCCCGGCAGCAAGCAAAACAGCTCCCATTGAGCCGGCTAAACCGAAACAAATAGTAGCAATAGGACATTTAACGTATTGCATTGTATCGTAAATTGCCAAGCCTGCAGTTACCGAGCCACCGGGGGAATTAATGTAAAGTTGGATATCTTTTTTGGGGTCTTTACTAGCCAAGAATAACATCTGAGCAATAACTAAATTAGCCAAAGTATCGTTGATAGGCCCGGCTAAAAAAATAATTCTTTCTTTCAGAAGCCGAGAATAAATATCATATGCTCTCTCTCCATATTTTGTTTTTTCTAAAACCGTTGGAACTAAGTTCATAAACTCGACACCAATACACTAATGAAACACGAATGACACTAATAATTTATTCGTGTGGCCTATTCGTAAGGCTATTTACATTTATTCGTGACATTCGTGCCAATTCGCGTATTAGTGTCATGCTAAATCTTCAAGTAGTTGGAATATCTTTTCGTTTTTAATAACTTCTTTAGTATACTCCTTTAATCTTTCGGGGTCAAGTTCTTTTTGAGCCCCTTTAACACTAGGGTATTGCTCTAATATCTTATTCACCTCTTCTCTGATTTCTGTTTCTGAAACTTCAATTTGCTCTCGTTCTCCGATTTCTCTCAAAATGAAAAAGTTTTTTATCTTCTTCTGGGCTTCTGGTAAAAAGGAATCTAATATTTCTTTTTCAGTTTTCTCAAGTTTCTTTAGATATTCCTCAAATGAAATTTTTACCCCGTTAGAGATACCATTTCTCTGTGTTTTTTCTCTATCCCCGGAATCTCTAACGGGGTTTAAATTTTCAGAAACATTTTTTTTAAAGTTTTCTATCATCTGATTTTGCTCTCTTTTAATTAAAATCTCAGGAATCTCACAATCTGTCGCCTCGTTTATCTTATCTAAAATCTCATTCCTTACTCGCTGAGATTCTGTTCTGTCCTTTTCTAAATTAAGACCCTTTTTAATATTTTCTTTAAGGGCTATTAGGTCTTTAAAATCGCCCAAACTTTGAGCAAATTGGTTATTAATTTCAGGGAGTTCTATGTTTTGGATTAAATTCATTTTAACCCTAAATACAACTTTTTTACCCTGTCCCGTTAGAGATTTGTTCTCTCTGTGTTTTTTTTTGGCTTTTGTAATCTCTAACGGGGCCTGCATTTTTCCTGAAAAAAGGTTTCTATATTGATTTTCGGGTATAGTTATTGAAACTCCTTTTTTTTCTTCTCCGGCCTTCATTCCAACTAACTGCTCTTCAAAGCCCGGAATAAATCGACCTTCTCCTAAAATAAAAGCATCTTTTTGGGAAAACCCTTCTTTTTTAGCATTGATTTGGGGTAACCAATATTCAATCTCTACAAAATCGCCTTTTTCGGCTGCCCTGTTTTTTAAAGTAAACTTTGCCCGGGATTTCTGGAGCCATCTTAAAGCATCATCAATTTCTTTCTCTGTTACTACAATCTCTTTTTTCTTAATTTTAACGGCAATTTTTTTGTAATTCCCCAGTTTTATTTCGGGCAAAATCGCTGTTTTTGCCAGAAAAACAAGTGGGTTTCCCCGAGCCATTTTCTTAATCTTAATTTCTGGTTGAGAAATAACTTCTATTTTATTTTCTAAAACAGCTCTTTTATAATTTTCTTTAATTGCCAAATCAGCGGCTTCAACTAAAATTTTTTCCGGGCCTATTTCTTTTTCAACAATATCCTTTGGCACGTTTCCTTTTCTAAACCCCTTAATTTCTAAATTTTCACCTAAATTTAAAGTAGCCCTTTCAATAAAATTATTAAATTCTTCAACGGGTACTTCAATTTCAAATTCAATCTGAGACCCGGGTAGCCTGTTAATCTTTACTTCCATATTTCTCTATTCCCTTCTTGATTATTTCTTGAGCTTTCTCTATTCCTGCCCAGCCTTCGATTTTAACAAATTTGTATTTTTCTTTCTCTAATTTCTTGTAGTCTGCCAAGAAAAGCTCTATCTCTTTTTTTAGATGTCCTCCAAGATTTTCTATTTTTTGAATTTCTTTAAAGCGAGGGTCTATCTTTTCTAAAGGAACAGCCACAATTTTATTATCAGTTCCTTTCTCGTCTTTCATTAAAAACGCTCCAATTGGACGAGCTTGAATAACACATCCGGGAAAAGTAGGATAAGTGGTAAGAAGAATCACATCCAATGCATCACCATCTTCGGATATGGTTTGGGGAATAAAGCCATATTCAAATGGAAAAAACATCGGGGAGTAAAGTGTCCTATCTAACTTAAAATATCCTTCATCTTCTTTATATTCGTATTTATTCCTCGAACCTTTAGAAATATCCACCACTACATTAATTTTTGCTGGTGGATTTTCCCCAGCTGAAATATCTTGAAACAAATTAATCATAATAAATACTTGGTTTATTAGTTTATTTTTTACTCGACTTTGCAGTTTTTTGGCTTTTTTCTTTTGTTATTTTTTTCTCTTTTTCTTTCTCTTTCTTTGCCTTTCCTTTTCCCCCCTTCTCTTTCTTTATTTCTTTTTTCTCAGCTACTGCTTCTTCTGGTGGTCTAATGTCTATTTTCCAACCGGTAAGTTTCGCTGCTAATCTTACGTTTTGGCCGTCTTTCCCAATAGCTAAAGATAATTGGTCTTCTGAAACAATACAAACAGCTTTGTTCTTCGGCATGATTTTCACTTCTATTATTTTAGCTGGAGAGAGGGCATTGGTAATATATTCTTCTGGATTTTCAGAATATTCAACAATATCAACTTTTTCTCCTCCTAATTCATTAATTACAGCCATAACTCTTGTTCCTTTTTGACCAACCGCGCTTCCTATAGGGTCTACTCCCTCTTCTTTTGACTCCAAGGCGATTTTTGAACGAGAACCTGCCTCTCGAGCAATTGATTTAATCACCACTGACCCTTGAGAAATCTCAGGAACTTCCAACTCAAAAAGTTTAGATACTATTTTTGGATAGACTCGAGATAAGAAAACTACCGGTCCCTTTGAGGTTTTCTCCACTTTTAAAATATAGGTCTTAAGTCTTTGGCCTGGTCTATAAAACTCACCGTAAACTTGTTCTTCTTTTGCTAAAATCCCTAAGGTTTTACCAATATCAATATATACATTCTTACTCTCTATCCTCTGAACAATCCCGGAAATTAGCTCTCCTTCCTTTGACTTATATTCCTCAAAAATTGTCTCTCTTTCTGCCTCTCTAATCTTCTGTAAAATTACCTGCTTTGCGGTCTGGGCAGCAATGCGGCCATAATCTTTTTGAGTTTTTAGAGGTATTTTTAATTCCTCGCCAGCTTTAATTTTCGGCTTTATTTTTCTTGCTTCTTCTATCATAATATGTTTTTCTGGGTTAAAACGAATTTTCTCTTCTTTTTCAGCTTGCCCCTTTAGAGGTTCGCTTGTTTTGTGGTCCTTCTTCGCCCTTGCAACCTCTAACGGGGCTTGAGGTAATCTAGTCTTCTTTTTTTCTTTTAATTCTTCTAATTCTTTTTCAGAATAAATCATATCGGCTGAAACAACTATTTGAATCTGCCAAAATTTAACATCTCCGTTTTCCGAAAGCCGGGCTTTAATTATCTGTCCTTTTTCACCATAGTCCTTTTTATAAGCAGCGGCTATGGCTGACTCAATACTTTCTATAACCCTTTCTGAAGGAATACCCTTTTCCTCTGCGATTTGAGAAATTGCTGATTTAAAATTTTTTATATCCATAGGTTTAACAAAATTGTCCGTTTTCCAACGGACAAAAAATCATTTTCTACAATTACTAGTTTTATTTTACCAAAAGGAAAACTTCCTGTCAATTCCTACCCTTACGGTTTCCGGTTAGATGTGCTAATATAAATAACAGAATCCTGCTTTTAATGTTAGCACAGAGTAGAATTATTCTAAAATTATAGAAGATTAACGTCTTATATAATTACTTCGCTCGGTTGAAGAAGAAAAATAAATTTTTCTTCTTCTCCCTCACTTGTAATTATGAAACAATCTGAGCTTTTTACTAAAACCCTAAAAAAGGCTCCTAAAGATGAAGAAAGCGCTAGTGCTCGGATTTTAATCCAAGCCGGTTTTATTGATAAATTATTTGCCGGTGTTTACACTATCCTGCCTTTAGGTTGGCAAGTATTGAAAAAAATCGAAAACATTATCAGGGAAGAAATAAATAGTATTGGCGGTCAAGAAATTTTTATGCCTGCCTTACATCCCTTAGAGAACTACAAAAAAACCGGTCGGGATAAGCTGGATATACTTTTTTATACTGAATTAAAAAATAAAATGAAGCTGGTTTTAGGTCAAAGCCATGAGGAAATAATAACACCTTTAATGAAAAAATATATTTCTTCTTATAAAGATTTACCAAAAGCAGTCTATCAATTTCAAACTAAATTTAGAAATGAATTGCGAGCAAAGTCGGGAATTATCCGAAACCGTGAATTTCTAATGAAGGACTTATATTCTTTCCATAGAGACCAAAAACATTTGGACAAATATTATGAATCTGTAAAGAGGGCTTACTTTAAAATTTTTGAGCGCTGTGGTTTAGGAAAAAAGACCTATTATACTTATGCTTCAGGTGGCACTTTTTCAAAATATTCCCACGAGTTTCAAACAACTATCCCAGCTGGTGAAGACCTAATCTATATTTGCCAAAATTGCAATCTGGCAATCAATCGTGAAATTAAAGATGAAATAAAAAAATGTCCTGACTGCGGCGGTAGTAATTTTGAAAAGAAGAAAGCAGTCGAGGTGGGTAATATTTTTAAATTAGGAACAAAATTTTCTAAATCTTTCAATTTTCGGTTTACTAATAAAAAAGGGCAAAGGCAGGATGTTGTTATGGGTTGTTACGGAATTGGCTTGGGCAGATTAATGGGAGTGATTGCTGAAACATATCATGATAAAAAGGGCCTAATTTGGCCCAGTCCTGTAGCACCGTTTATAGTGCACCTGCTTGGCTTTGATAAAAAAGCAGAAGAAACCTATCAAACCTTAAAACAAAACCAAATAGAAGTACTTTACGATGACCGAGAAGATAAAAGCGCCGGAGAAAAATTTGCTGACGCCGACCTAATTGGTATCCCAATCAGAATTGTTGTCAGTAAAAAAACATTAGGAAAAAATAGTGTTGAGTTGAAAAAACGCAATAGCAAGAAAATAGAGTTGGTAGAAATTAACAAATTAGTCAAAAGATTAAAACTTGAATTAAGACGTTAGCCTTCTATAATATTACTTTATTAAAAGGGAATTCGACTATTGCTTGACAACCCAATCTTGTTAATTTTGGAATTAATTCTCTGGTTTTCTTCTTTTTGCAATAAAAAGAGACGTCGTACCAATCCTCGCCAGCTATTTTTTTAACAGCTGGTGATTTCAATTCAAGAGAAATCCCCAGAATCCTTCTCAGGTTTTTTTCAGAAACATGCATCGTTAAATTTACCATTCCCTCACTGTCAACTGCTCCTTTCAATAAAAGGGCTAAATTTTTTATCTTTTCTCTTTTCCATTCATTTTCCCATGATATCTTATTAGCAATTAATTTTGTCGAACTTTCTAAAATTGTATCAATAATTTTCAAATTATGAGCTTTTAGAGAAATCCCTGTTTCAATTAAATCGATTGCGGCATCGGCAAATCTCGGCGGTTTTACCTCGGTTGTCCCCCAAGAAAATTCAACTTTTGCCTTTACTTTATTCCTCCTTAAATAATCCTTTGCTAAATTTACCACTTCAGTAGAAATGGTTTTTCCTTCGAGGTCTTTGACTGATTTTATTTCTGAATCTTTTGGGACAGCCAAAACCCATTTTATTTTTCTTATTTCTCTTTTAGCATATTTTAAATCACAGACATCTATGACCCTTGCTCCTGTCTCTGCAATCCAGTCATCTCCGCTAATACCCAAATCCAACTTTCCTTTTTCAATATATTTTGGGATCTCCTGGGGTCTCAATAAAAAACATTCAATTTCGGGGTCGTTAATCTTTAAAAAATATCTCCTTTCAGGAATTTCGATGTCAAAACCTGCTAATCTAAAAATTCTCAAAGTATATTCTTGAAGAGACCCTTTTGGTATGGCTAATTTTATTTTCTTATTCTTCATTAAATTATCACTTTATTTAAAGGAAGTTCAACAATATCAGTACAGCCGATTTTCTTCAGTTTAGGAATAAGTTCTCTTATTTCTTTTATTTTAGCAACGGTAAAAACATCAAAGCGGTTTTCTCCTCGTAAATGAGTTACGGTTGGTTTTTTTAGGGCAGGTAAAATTTTTAAAACTTCTTCCATTATATTATTAGAAGCATGAAGCATTAAGCCGCTATATTCCTGGGCAGTTCTCGCTCCTTTAAGTAAAAGTCCTAAATCTTCTATTTTTTTTCTTTTCCATTTATTCTTTAAAGATTTCGGATTGGCTGCAATAATTATTGAATCTTTCATCAAAACAGCTAAAATCTTTAAGTTATAGAATTTTAAAGTAGTGCCTGTGTTGGTAAATTCAACTACTGCATCAGCATAAACCGGCACCCTTGATTCGTTAGTACTGTCAGAAAACTCAATGATAGCTGAAATTTTATGCCTTTTTAGAAAACCCTTAGTAATTTCAGGAACCCGGGTAATGATTTTTTTCTCTTTTAAGTCGTTTAGGGATTTTATAGGGGAACTTTTGGGAACAGCTAAAACTAATTTTGTTTCTTCCCAGTTGGGATCTAAAACCCCTAAATCAGAAACATCAATTATTTTCGTTTTTGTCTCGGCGATAACAGTTCGGCTCACTATTCCTCCATCTAAAATCCCCCTCTCAACCAAGGGAGCAATTTCTTTCGCCCTAGCAAAAAAACATTCAATTTCAGGGTCGTCTATGTACACCATTGAAAGCTTTTCATTAATTCTAAAATCGTATCCACTCATCTTAAAAAGTTCCTCCACCGATTTTTTAAGAAATCCTCCCGGGATTCCAAATTTTATTTTATTTTCTTTTTTCATAGATTTTTCTAAAAAAGCAGGTTTTATGACCTGTATGACAAACATTGCCAATTTGTTTAACTTTTATTAATAAACTATCGTTATCACAATCCAGCCAAATTCCTTTAATTAATTGAAAATGACCAGAGGTCTCTCCTTTAGTCCAGAGTTTTTTTCTGGTTCGACTCCAATAAGTAACTTTACCTTGTTTTAGGGTTTTCTTCAAGGCCTTTTTATTCATAAAACCCAGCATCAAAACTTCTTTAGTTTTATAATCTTGAGTAATAACCGGAATCAAACCATTTGATTTCTTCCAATTAAGTCTTGGCATTTTCTTAATTAACATTAATTCCATTTTTTCTTAAATATTTTTTTAATTCTGGAATTTTAATTTCTTTAAAATGAAAGAGAGAGGCGGCCAAGGCAGTATTAATTTTAGCTTTCCTAAAAACATCTAAAAAATCTTTCTTTTTACCCGCTCCTCCGGAAGCGGTAATCGGAATAGAAACATTTCGTCTTAATTCTCTCAGAAATCCTATTTCATAACCCTTTTTGGTTCCGTCTTTATCTTTTGAAGTGGGCAACAATTCCCCAGCTCCTTTCTCTTCTACTTCCTTTGCCCATTTTACTGCATCCAAATTTGTTACTTTTGTTCCGCCTAAAATACAAACTTTCCAGTTTTTGTTACGCTTTTTTGTATCAATAGCCACAATAATTTTTTCCGACCCAAATTTTTTAACTGCTTTGTTTAAAAATTGAGGATTCTTAACAACAGAAGTATTTAAAGAAACTTTGTTTCCTCCGGCTTTTAATAATTTCTCGATATCAGAAATAGTACCAATTCCTCCACCAACAGTTAAAGGAATTGTGATAACTTTTGAAACTTTTTTTACTAAATCAAAAAAGGGTTTACGTTTTTCTTGAGAAGCAGAAATATCAAGCATAGCCAATTCATCGGCTCCTTCTTCCGAATATTTTTTAGCCAACCTGACTGGGTTACCGGCTAATCTTAAATCTTCGAATTTTATCCCTTTAACAACCTTCCATTTTCCTCTTACTAATTTACAGTCAAGGCAAGGAACAATCTTTTTTGAGGACATAGATTTCAAACCTGCCAATGATATTTTATTTTCGTAAATAGCTTTTCCAATAATTGCTCCAGCAATTTTAATTTTTGAAAGTTTTTTCAAATCTTCTTTATTTCTTATTCCTCCAGCCGCAATTATTTCAAAGTTTGGGAATTGTCTGATTAATCTCTTATACAAAGAGAGATTTGGGCCCTTTAATGCGCCGTCTCTTTCAATATCAGTGCAAATTATCGTTTTTACCCCTAATTTGGTTAACTTTTTCAAAAAAAGATAAAGTTCTTTTTTTGATTCTTTCTGCCATCCGTGATAATAAATTTTATCCTTTTTTATATCAACTCCAACAATAATTTTATCTTTAAATTTTTCTAAAATTTTTCTAAATCTTCCCGGCTCTTTCAAAACCAAACTTCCCAAAATCACTCTATTTATCCCTAAATTCAAAAGATTCCTAATATCTTTTTCGTTTTGAACCCCTCCGCCAAATTCAATCAAAAGATTTGTATTTTGAGTAATTTTCTTAATTATCTGCCAATTTTTAATTTTTCCCTCTTTTGCCCCCTCCAAATCAATCAAATGTAATCTTTTCAATCCTGCTTTCTCAAAAGCTAGAGCTATTTTTAAGGGATTAGAATTATATATTTTCTTCAATCTAAAATCGCCCTTGAATAATCTAACACACTTCCCCCCTATGATGTCAATTGCTGGAATAAGTATCATATAATGATTTTATCAGATTCTTTGATTTTAGCAAACTTTTAAGCTAAAATTGAATTATCATGGAAAATTTTATCATTCCAACTTCAACTACTGAACATTTGGCAGAAAAAATTAAAATAAAAACAAAAGACCTTAACGTTATTTTTCCAGAAAAAAACAGAGAAGGAAAAAGATGTTTTCCAGATGGAGAAATTTATATAAAAATTTCCAAAGCCAACCGGATAAAAGATAAAAGGGTTATTGTCTTGCACGCCGGTATCCCCAATCCAAATAAAGGATTAATAGAATTAGAATTGGTTCTCCAAATTCTAAGAGATGATAAAGTAAAACCAGAGGTATTTTTTAGCTATTTTCCTTATGGTATGCAAGATAAAGTTTTTGAGGAAGGAGAAACTAATGTGGCTAAAAATTTAATTGAAAAATTAATAAATTATTACGGGGTTAAAAAAATTTATGTAATTGATCCCCACTTCGGAGGAAGAAAATGGGTAAAGAAATATCCAATAAATAGTATTTCAGCAGTCCCTTATTTAATTAGAAAAGCCCGGCAGGATTTCCAAGAAGAGATTTTATTTTTATCGCCAGATAAAGGAGGAAAAAGAAGAACTGGAATCTTGGGTCTAAGAAAAGAAAGATTAGATTCTTTCAAAGTAGAAATACTCTCTTCCGGGCTAAACCTTAAAGGGAAAATATTGGGGGTAGTTGATGATATAATTGAAACCGGAGGGACCCTTTTAAAACTTCATAGGCTTGCTAAAAAATCCGGCGCTAAAGAAATCATTGCTTTAATAACTCACGGCGTTTTGCCAGTTGGCATTTCCAAAATAAAAAAGAAATATTCCAAACTTTATTTAACCAACACCATAAAACAGAAAGAGGCGAATGTGGATATTACTGATTTAATTTTCAAAGCCATCTCCTCTTGATAAACAATTTTAAAACTTCTATCCTAATCAAAAGCAGTAGGGATCAGATCCCTACTGCTTTTGATTAGGAACAAACAGCATTTTTAAGGTGCTTGATTTTCGCTTTTTTTGAATTCAAGTCAACTCTTATGGAAACTACATCAATTTGCCATTTTGATTCTAAGGCAATTTTCTTTTCTAAAAGCCAATCTTGAGCCATTTTGATTATTTGCCTCTGCTTTTGAAAATTAACCTTATCTTCGGGGGAAAAACCTTTGTTCCGGATAGAGGTTTGGGTCTTTACTTCAATAAAAGAAATTATTTTATCTTTTTTAACTACAATGTCAATCTCTCCTTTTTGAGGCCCTCCGGTCCATTTCCTTGAATAATTCCTATCCAAAACCTTGTATCCCTTGTCCTCTAAATAATAACAAGCAATTCTCTCACCAAAATCACCTAACTGTTTAGAGTTCATAATGGACCTAGGTGGAATCGAACCACCATCTCGGCAATGCGAATGCCGTGTTTTACCACTAAACTACAGGCCCATTCGGGCTGCCGAGATTCGAACTCGGGCTAAATTCTCCCGAAGAACTCGTGCTACCATTACACTACAGCCCGTTTTTAAAAATTAACTCATTGAAAATTTAATGGAAATTAGAAACTGAAAATTGAACATTCTTTACGTTACCCAATATTTTTTCTTGGTCATTTCATCTCTTTTTGTTTCTAATTTTTCTCGCTCTTTTTTAGCTCTCTGGGCCAAGGATCTAATCTCCTTTTCTGATAATTTTCCTAATTTTTTAATTTCTTTCTCTAAAATTTCTTTTTTGTTTTTCTCTGGGTTTATTAAAACATATCCGAGTAAAATATCCAAAATCTGGCCTATTTTGGGACCAGGGGGAATGTCTAAAATCTTCATCACGTCATCCCCGTTCTTTTTGAGCCTGGTTACCGAGATTGGATCCTGAGAAACTTTTTCAATAACATATTTAAGATGACGAAGTTTATAGGGTTCAGCTTTAGGGACACCAGAGCCAATTCTATCTGCCATTCTTACTTGTAATAATTCTTCCATATTTTCCGGTCCGGCCTGACGGACCAACCTTCTCACCGATGCTTCTCCAACTTCATCAACGTTATAATAAAAAAGATGATATCTTACAAGTTTAGTAATCTTTTCAATATCTTTTTTAGAAAATCTTAACCTATTTAATATCTGAGCGGTCATTTTGGCCCCGACTATTTCATGGTTATAAAAAGTAGCATTAAGACCCTCTCCATGTTTAGTTCTTGGTTTTCCAATATCGTGAAATAAAGCAGCCATTCTCACATATTTATTAAAACCTTTTTTGGCAGCATAATCCAAAGAACGCAAATAATGCTCATAACAATCATAAATATGATGTTTGTTTTGGCTTATTTTATAACCCTCTTCGAGTTCAGGAACAATATATCTTAGAAGTTTTAATATTCTTAAAAGTTCAATACCGTCAGCAGGTTTTTCTGACATTATTATTTTTAAAAACTCATCTCTTATTCTCTCTTTAGAAATTGCCTGAAGCCAAGGGGAATTTTTCTTAATGGCTTGAGCGGTCTTCTTTTCAATCTCAAAATCTAAAATGGCTGCAAATCTCACCGCTCTCATCAATCTCAGGGCGTCTTCACTAAACCTATCCTCTGCTTTTCCTACTGTCCGAATAATCTTCTCTTCCAAATCTTTTTCTCCCCCAAAAGGATCAACGAGTTTGAGGGACGGCAAGCGGGTGCCGTCCATCGCCATAGCGTTAATAGTGAAATCCCTTCTGGCTAAATCTTCCTCAATAGTTTTTGCCCATTTTATCTCATCGGGATGTCTTTTATCAGTATATTTTTCATCAATTCGATAAGGAGTAATTTCTATTTCTTTTAACCTTGGATTTTTTGAATCCGTTGAAACTGTTACTGTGCCAAATTTATTATTAGCAAAACTTTTTAAAAAAATCTTGCCAATTTCCTTTGGATTAGCATTAGTGGTTATGTCCCAATCTGCAGGCTCAATTTCTCTTAACAAATCCCGAACACAGCCGCCAACTAAATAGGCCTCAAATCCTTGTTTTTTGAATTCATCAACAATAAATTTTACCTCTTTTGGTATCTGCATGATATTTTATTCTACTTTAATTTCCCCTTTTTTTCAATTACCCAGCCATCTAAGCTAAATGAATAATATATAAACGTAGAGGGCTGGGTTGATTTTTTTCAATGTTTTTGGTAGAATTAAATTATGCCCTCGTGGTGTAACGGATAACATTTCTGCCTTCGAAGCAAAAGATAGGGGTTCAAATCCTCTCGAGGGCACTGAAAAAAGCCCTTCCTGGGCTTTTTTGTTTTTCTCTCAAAAATTTGATGAAAAAATTATAAATTATTTCTTACATTTATTACAAGTTCTTGCTTCGGGATAAATTTTTAATCTTTCTTCACTAATTTTCTTTCCGCACTTTTCACATTTTCCATACTTTCCCTTTTTTATTTTCTCTAAAGCCAAATTAATATCCTGAAGTCGTATCTCCATATTATGCTCGACAGGAAGAAGGGCAACATATTCCTCTACCTGATCAGCAGCGTCTTCTAAGGCCTGACTTCCCGAACCGCCATCAAATTTGGGGAATTTTGTATCCCAATCTCCCTTGAGTTTTTTATCTTTCTTGGCAAATTTCTCAAGTTCTGTTTCTATTAAGACCTTCTCTTCCCCTAACTTCTCTTTTAATTCTTTTAGAAGTTTCTTACTGGCCATAGATTTCGTTTAATTTCTTTCTGGTTAGGGCATCAACGATACCAGTCCCTCTACTTAGCCCCTGAGGGTCTAATATCTCTTCTTTATATTTCTCCTGAAAACGAATTACGGCTTGTTGGGTTAAATAACCAAACCAACCGCTGACTATGCCTTTGGGATAAACTTCCTGGTCTTGCTTCAACCAGGTCTGGAGAAGCCGCACTTCGCCTCCATGGTCGCCGTATCTTAGTTCAACCGTGATTTCGCGAATTGAAGGAATAATCCCTGACCTTCCATAGAGTTCGTTTAGTTTTATTCTGGTATACAAATCAACGATACCGGTTCCTTTACTAAGACCTTGGGGAACTAATATTTCTGAAGCATATTTCTCCTGAAAACGCATTACGGCTTGTTTAGTTAAAGTCCAAAAGTAACCAGTGACTTTGCCTTCGGGATAAACATCTCTATCCTGCTTCAACCAGGTCTGGAGAAGCCGCACTTCATATTCCCGGCTGCCAAGCTTCAGTTCTTTGGTTATTTCAACTGGGGCCCCGGTAATCACTAACTCCTCTGCGGTTTTTTTCATACTTTTCCAAGAACTGGTAAAAACAAAATAATAATCAGAAACCAAATAGCAAATTCCCAGGTCTTGTTTAGTGAGGGTCTGAAACCTAAAATTTGGACCCACATAACCCCCAACCTGATTTGCGTTCCTAAAATAAGGATAAGGAGTAAGAGCTGATTCTTCCTCCATTAAGGTAAAGAAAGTTTTAAAATCATCTTTCATTGCTGATTCTTGAGAGGTTAATAGATTAGATAAACCGTTTTTATCCAAAACCTCGGTTGCAAAACCAATTCTATTTCCCTCCATTTGCGAGTAGATAAATAAAGTAAAGTTATTACCCAATTTTTGATAAAAATTCTCTGGAACCCTAATTTGTAATGCATCAAAAAGTTTTTTAAAACCAAAAATTTGATTATCTTTCTTTATTATTATTCTTCTAAAGGTATTCTCACTCTGCCATTCCCCTAAAGCTTGTTTTAGTAAAGGACGAAGCTCTTCTGAGGCTGAAATGGTTAAAGTCCTTGTGTTCTCAATAGAAAATAAGGAAGGGGGAATTACTACTGCTTTTTCGCAAACTCCCTCAGGGTTGCAGGTCTGACCTGCTGGACAGTCAGTATCGTTGGTGCATTTTAGAACAGGCAGGGCTTCGCAAACCCCTTCAGGGTTGCAAATCTGACCTGCCAGACAGTCAGCATCACTAGTGCATTCTGGGGGAGGCGGGGGCGGAGGAGGTTGTTTTCTTATCACTAAATACCAATACCAAAAAGTACTAATACCGGCTAAAAGTATTAGGACCAAACTAAAAACTAAAATCCTAACCCAAAGTTTCTCCCGAAGAGTGGGCTTTTTAGCAATAACTCTAATAATCTCCGGGGGTGGAGGAGGAGGTTTTTTAATTTTAACTTCTCTTTTCCTTCCCCGAACTCTCTCCAATAATTCTCTTCTTCTCTCTTCTTCTCTTATCCAGGCCTCTTTTCTTTTTTGTCCTAAAGGAACTACCTTTTTAAATGCTTTCTTCTCTTCAACTCTCTTTTCTTCCTCTTTTACTTCCGGATGAGCTATTTCTTCCCTGGCTTTTTCTTTTGCTCCTTTTTTTAGTGCTTCAATTCTTTTTCTTGCCTCTTCAATTCTTTGTCTTTCTTCTTTACCTGCCAGAGCTTCAGCAAGCGTAGCTTCTTTTCTTTTCTCCGCTTCTTTTTTTTGCCTGATTATTTTTTCTAATATTTCGGTCGGACTGACTCCTTTTTTAATATCCTCGTCAAAAACTTTTCCTTTTTCAGGGTTTTGTTTTATGATTTCTTGAAGAATTTGACTATCTGTCGAGCCTCTTTTTCTCGCGATTCTAATTGACTCTACAATTGACATAATTAAGGTTAGCAAAATATTAAAGTTTAAATTCTAAATCTGATATATCAACTTCTTTTTTTTCTTCCTTGGCCACCAGTTTGGATGCTGCTGGTTTTTCTTTTTCTTCTTCTTTTTTTCTTGCTTTTTCTGCTTTTATTTCTGGATGAGCTGTTTCTTCCAACCTTTCATTTATCTCGCTTTCTCTTTCAGTAAGATTTCCCAATCTTATTTCTATTCCTTTTAACCTGACTTCTAATCTCTGTTTTTCTTCTTCCTTAGCCCATCTTTCTGTTTCAATTTTTCTTCTTTTTTTTCCTACCTCCCATCTTTCTTTTTCTAATTCCTTTTTTTCTGTTAATTTTTTTACTATTCTTTCTTCTTCTTCAATTGCTTTTTTGTCTTCTTCAATTCTCCTTTCCTCGGCTAAAATTGTTTCTAATTCCTTTTCAACTTTAGCCAGTTGAGCGGAAAAATCAGCTTTTTTTGTTTCCCAAGATTTTCTTGTCTGCTCTAAATCTTGGAGTTCTTTCTCCAGTTCTCTCTTTTCTATTTTTAATTGAACCTCCTTTTCTCTTTCTAAAATCTCTTCTTGTTTTTTGAGCAATTCCTCTTTCTTGGCTTCTATTTTTAGACTCTCTATTTCAACCTCTCTTATTTGATCTTCTGCTTCTTTTAATTTTTCATCCCAGGGCCATCTCTTTTTCTCCAATTCCTTTCTTTCATCCTCTATCTTCTGCCTTTTCATCTCTATTCGCCTCTTCTCTTGAGGAATCACGGCTTGTTCTTCCTTTTCTTCAATGAATACTTCTTTTTCTTCAATCCTTTTTTCTTTTTCTACGATATCCTGAAAACTCTTTTTAACCTTTTCCATCTTTTCTAAAAGTTCTGCTTTCTTTTTCTCTAAAGGTCTTTTTTCTACATCCAGTTCTCTAAGAGCTTTTCTGATTTTATTTCTTTCTTCTTCTAATCCCTCTCTTGTTATCTCAGGTTCTCTTTCTCTATCAAGCTCCCGGGGGGCTTTTTCTCTTATCTCAGCCATTTTTAGGGCCTCTTTTCGTTCCCTTTCCTCTCTCTTCTTCCGCTTCTCCTCTCTTTTTCTCTGCTCTTCTTCCATCTTTTCTTCCCTCTCCTCTTTTATTGCTTTTCGCTGTTCTTCCTCTTTTCTTTTTCTTTCTTCCTCTTCTCTCGCCCTCCTTGCTTGTTCTTCCCTCGCTTCTTTCTCTTTTATCATTTCTTTTTCTCTTTCTTCTGGTTTTTCTTTTCTTAACTTTTCTAATCTTTCTCTTTCTTTCAATCCTGGTTCTAATATCGTTGATATTGCTGGCTCCAATTCAAACTCTACCACAGATTCTCCTCTCTGAGCCCTAATAATATCTTCTTTCATTGTCCTAATGGCTCCTCTTTTTAAAATTTTTTCTTCAGGCATAACCCTACGAATTACGAATAATTAAAAATTGGTTAGTAGGAGGGCAGCTTGCCGAAGGGGACACTTCGCAGCCGAGCCCAAGAATAGGTTTGAATTTTCTTCTAAAGATATTAAGGCTCGGCGAGAAATAGCAACAGCTGATAATGACTTTGTTTTACCTTTTAAGCTGACTGCGTGTCCCCTGAGGTAAGCTGCCCGAAGACTATTTTTTGACGCAGGAGATACTAATTCTTTATTAATTTTAAATTAATTCTACCCTGTTCATCAATAGAGATCACTTCTACTGAAACTATATCTCCAATTCTTACTACATCTTCAACTTTTTTTACCCTTCCGGGACCTAATTTAGAAATATGAATTAGTCCTTCCTGCCCTGGCAGAATTTCCACAAAAGCACCGAAATCCAAAATCCTTTTCACTTTACCCTGGAAAATTTCTCCAATTTCAACCTCTCTGGTGATGTTTTTTATTTGAACAATTGCTTGTTTAGCTGCTTCCTCTTTCTCCGAAGTAACAAAAATAAGTCCGGACTCTTGAATGTCTATTGCTGCACCAGTTTCTTCAATAATTTTATTAATCACCTTCCCTCCCGGTCCTATTACTTCCCCGATTTTCTCCGGATTAATTTGAACGGTTAAAATTTTGGGGGCATAGGGCGATAGTTCGACCCTAGGTCTCGCTAAAATTTTCTCCATTGAATCTAAAATCTCCAACCTTGCTTTTCTAGCCCTTAATAAGGCCTCTTTCATAATGGGCTCAGTTATCCCCTGAATTTTGACATCCATTTGGATAGCAGTAATTCCTTTTCTGGTTCCGGCAACCTTAAGGTCCATATCTCCATAATGGTCTTCTGGTCCCTGAATGTCGGTTAAAACTTTGTAATCGCCTGTCTCCTCGTCTTGGAGCAGGCCAACAGCAATGCCGGCAACTGGCCTCTTTATGGGCACTCCGGCATCCATAAGAGCCAAGGAAGAACCGCAAACCGAAGCCATAGAAGTAGAACCGTTAGAAGAAAGCATTTCCGAGACCACTCTTATAGTATAAGGAAATTCTTCAAAATCGGGAATTAAGGACAAAAGGGCTTTTTCTGCTAACATGCCGTGACCGATTTCTCTTCTCCCGGGACCTCTTAATGGCCTAACCTCTCCAACCGAATAAGGAGGGAAATTATAATGATGCATAAACCTTTTTTTACCAACAATCTCCATACCTTCTAATAACTGCTGGTCTCCGGGACCTCCTAAAGTTAAAATAGACAAGGCCTTGGTTTTCCCTCGACAGAACAGACCCGAACCATGAGTTCTCGGCAAAAGGCCGGCCTCGCAATGAATCTCTCTTATTTCGTCCAATTTTCTGCCATCTGGCCTCTTGTTATATTTTATAACATTTTTATGAATCAGGTAATCAATCTCCCTCTCAAAAAAATCTTGAGCATATCTTGTTTTCCCTTCTCCAGGGTATTTTTCTTCAATAAAAGAGATTAACTCTTTTTTTAGATTATTAAGCTCTTCTGTGTCCTTGGTTTTACCTTTTTGAAAAATAACATCTTCTAATTTTTTCCCTAAAAATTCTCTAATTTCTTTTTCTAAAACAGTATCTTGAGGAAGATATTCTATCTGAATTTTCTCTGTTTCTATTTTTTCTATAACTTCTTTTTGAAAAACAATAAGTTCTTTTAAATATTCTTTTGAAAAATTTAAAGCCTCTAAAACTATATTCTCTTCAACTTCTTCAAAACCCCCCTCAATCATATTAATTAGAATCTTTTCGTCTTTTTCTCCTCCGGCAAAAATAAGATCTATTTCGCTGTTCTCTCTTTCTTCATAAGTCGGGTTTAAAACAAACTCTCCATTTATCCGACCAATCCTAACCGCTGCGATAGGACCGAGCCAGGGTATATCAGAAATAGATAAAGCAAAAGAGGCGGCTAACAAACCAATAATATCGGGGTCATTTTGACCATCCCAAGAAAGAACGGTTGTTATTACCTGAACCCCTCTAAATAGATATTCAGGGAATCTCGGCCGAATAGCCCGGTCAATGAGCCGAGCATTACAAACTGCTTCATCAGAAGGACGACCCTCTCTTTTAATATATCGAGAACCCTTGATTTTCCCAGCAGCATAATATTTCTCTCTATATTCAACTGTTAACGGGAAAAAACCAAGACTTTCTTGATCTTCTTTTCCCATCACACAAGTAGCCAACACCAAGGTATCGCCGCAACGGACCAAAACATCGCCATTTGCCTGTTCGGCTAAATTCCTTGCTTCAACCTCAATATTTTTCCCTGCTATTTTTAGATTAAATTTATTTCTTTTCACTTTTTTAACAAATATTTTTCAGGCGCTCCTTCCAGGTCAATAAATTCATCAGCCACTTCCCTTAAAAGAGCAGAAGTTGACCTTCCAAAAGCAATAACTTCCACTCTTTTCCCCTGATTCTTTAAATATTCAACTAAAGCAATAAAATCTCCGTCGCCGGAAGCAAGAATCAAAGTATCAACACTTGGAGCTATCCTTATAGCGTCAATGACAATGCCTACATCCCAATCTGCTTTTTTTGCTCCTCCATAAAATTCCTGAAGATCTCTCACTCTTGTTTCAATTCCGAGTTTAATTAGGGCTTCAAAAAAGGGTTTTTCTTCTCCGCTCTTTGTTCTCACCACATAAGCAAAAACCCTAATTAAATTCCTTTTACTAACAGCTAATTTTAAAACTTCTCGAAAATTAACCCGAGCTTGATATAAATTTTTGGCTGAATGATAAAGGTTTTGGACATCAATTAAGACGCCTATCCTTTGTCCAATGTGTTTAATGACCATAAAGTTATCTTTTAAGTCCTATTGTTTTAATAATCTTATTATACCTCTTTTCATGCTTTTCTTGTAGATATTTTAAAAGTTTTCTTCTTTTTTCCACCATAGCTAAAAGTCCTCTCCTAGAATGAATATCTTTAGAGTGCTTTTTCAAATGTGAAAGTAATCTTTTAATCTCTTCTGTAAGCAGGGCAATTTGAACTTCATCAGACCCAGTGTCTGTTTCGTGAAGTTTATATTTTTTGATAATCTTTGTTTTTTCTTTTGGAGTTAACATAATACTTTATATCATCGTGCCCCCACCAGGACTCGAACCTGGACTAATTGCTTAAGAGGCAACTACTCTGCCAATTGAGTTATGGGGGCGAATAATTTAGGGACAAGGGATTTCAAAAAGGCCACTTTCCCACCAGGTATGATAAATATCAGTTGTCCAAGTATTTAATCCAATAAACTGAAAAAATAATCCAACAATAAGAAAAGCTCCATAAATTATTAAAAGGCCGATTGCCACGGCTGTAAACAAACGTTTGGCTTGGGAAATCATTTCCGGACCTTTTTCAACTCCACCAGCATAAGCAAGAATATACATAAA
>CAYMJA010000002.1:26349-28640 GCA_964391095.1 uncultured Candidatus Saccharibacteria bacterium | reverse complement strand
TAAAAGAAAATCAATAATATTATCAAACATTACAAAAAAATGACAGAGCTGACAAACGGGTTCACCCTCTCCACCGCAAGGCACCAAACCAGCTGCTTGGATTAAGTTAGGACTAAAAGATAAAAATAACAAAGCTAAAAAAAATATTAAAGATATTTTTCTCATTGGTTTAATTGTACCAAATTTTTTAAAAAAGAAAAGAGCTCTGCTCTTTCTTGTTATTTTAGAAAATATATGAAATAATTTTAGATATTAAAGCAAACTATAATAATTTAAATTATTTAAAGTTTATGGAAAATAAAAACATTGAAGCTAAAGATTTTATCAATCTATCTGTGGTTGTGAATAAACAAGGTCAAGTATTAATGATTAGGCGAGTAAAAAAAGAAAGAGGAAGAAACGGTTCAATTCTCCTTTGGGCTTTTCCCGGCGGAAAACAACGTCTAAATGAAACCAGGGAAGAGTGCGTCAAAAGAGAGACATTAGATGAAACTGGTTACGATGTCAATCCAATTAAACAAATAGCGCTTCGTATGCACCCTCAATTTTTTGTAATGGTTGTCTATCATTTGTGCGAGTTGGCTTCACCAAACCCAATCGCTGAACCAAAAGAACCCCACGAGATAGCAGAAATTAAATGGGTTAAGCCAGAGGAAATCAAAGGTTTAATTACCACTAATCTTGACCCGGACGTTGCCAAAGAACTTGGCTTAAATTATGTCTTCTAAGGTTTTTTCAGCAGCTATTACCGGGCTTGATGCTCAAATTATTGAAGTAGAAACAGACATCTCTTACGGTCTCCGCTGTTTTAATATCGTCGGCCTGCCTGATAAAGCGGTAGAGGAATCAAAAGAAAGAGTTGGAGCAGCAATTAAAAGTTCGGGTTTTCAATCTCCCTATCAACAACCCCAGAGAATTCTGGTAAACTTAGCTCCCGCCGACCTAAAGAAAGAAGGTTCTTTGTATGACCTTCCAATTGCTTTGGGATATTTATCTGCATCTGGTCAGATTAAATTTAATTCCCAAGAAAAAATTTTTATTGGGGAACTATCCTTAGATGGCAAATTAAGACCAATAAAAGGAGTGCTTTCTCTTACTCTCGCCGCCAAAGCAAAAGGTTGGAAAGAAATAATCTTGCCAAAAGCTAATGCTCCGGAAGCTGCCTTGGTTTCAGCTTCTGAAAAAAGCGAACAAAATCCTAACCCCGTTAGAGATTCTGAAGATAAGGAAAAGGCACAAAGAGAACAAATCTCTAACGGGGTAAAAATAATCGGAGTGGAATCCTTAAAAGACACCGTTGATTACTTGGAAGGAAAAATTCAAATAGCTCCCTTCAAAATTAACATTAAGGACTTCTTAGAAAGACCAAACTATCCGATGGATCTAAGTTGGATTAAGGGTCAAGAAAGCGCTAAAAGAGCATTAGAAATTACTGCTGCCGGAGGCCACAATCTATTAATGCAGGGACCCCCTGGTACGGGAAAAAGCCTTTTAGCCAGTTCTCTTCCATCCATTTTGCCCGACCTTGCTTTTGAAGAATCATTAGAAGTCACTAAAATCTACAGCGTCGCCGGACTATTACCAAAAGAAAAACCTCTAATTAACTACCGACCTTTTCGTTCTCCTCATCACACTGCTTCTGAAGCGGCCTTAATCGGCGGAGGGAATCCCCCAAAAGCCGGAGAAATAACTTTAGCCCATCGAGGCGTTTTATTTTTAGATGAATTCCCGGAATTTCATAGAGATGTTTTAGAAAGTTTACGCCAACCCTTAGAAGACGGAACAATTACTATTTTAAGGGCTAAACACCATTTAACCTTTCCGGCTCGTTTTACTCTTGTTGCCGCTGCAAATCCTTGTCCCTGCGGTCATTACAACGACCCAAATAAGGTTTGCCAGTGTACACCTTCCCAAATTGCCAAATATAGAAGAAAACTCTCAGGACCCTTAATTGACCGTATTGACCTTTTTATTAATGTTCCTCAAGTAAAGTTTGAAAAATTAACTGCTCCTGACGAAAAAAACTCTAGCTCTAAGATAAGAGAAAAAATAGAAAAAGCCCGAGAAATCCAAAGAGAACGGTTTTCGTCAGCAGATAGTTTTGTCAATTCTGAAATGAAAATTCCTCAAATTAAAAAATACTGCCAAATTGATTTCAGGTCTAAAAATATTTTGAAACGTTTCGTTGACTCGGGAAAACTTTCTGCCCGTGGTTATCACCGAGTTTTAAAAGTAGCCCGAACTATTGCTGATTTAGATTATTCGGAAAATATTTCTTACAACCATTTAAC
>CAYMJA010000002.1:0-26249 GCA_964391095.1 uncultured Candidatus Saccharibacteria bacterium | reverse complement strand
AAAAAAGCATTCTCAATAGAGATGCTTTTTTGCTTACTATCTATAATATTTGCTATTTTTATTTCTTCCAACTTAGATAGGTTCCTACTGAATACTTAGCTAAAAAGTTTTTTGCATTCCTAACCGCAAAATGAAGATGGCAACCAGTAGCGCCTAAGGTATAACCAGTATTTCCTATATGACCGATAATATCTCCGGCGCTTACTGTTTGGCCCGAAGTAACTAAAACCTTAGACAAATGATTATAAGAAGTAACTACGCCATTTGGGTGTAAAATAGTAACTCTTTTGCCATAAATATTATTAACCCAGCTGGCTCTCTGAATTGTCCCGCTGGCTGCTGCTACTACTGGTTTTCCACAGCTGTTAGCAATATCAACAGCATTAAAGGGATGAAGTCCTTGGCTTATTTTCCCTTCACAAGGAAAGATGAAATAGGACTCGGCTAAAGGAGTTAAAGCAATATGAGAAATTCTTGAGGGCATCTTTCCATCAGGAATTATTACAATATCACCAATAAAAATATCTCCTTCGCCGGAAAGGTCATTAAGAACAATAATTTCCTCAACTTTCCCTTTGTATGTCTCGGCGATTTTACTTAAAGTGTCGCCCTTTTTAACAAGATGAACAATTCCTGAAACCGGTAAAATAACTAATTTTTGCCCTGGTTTAATTACTGCATTTTCGCTCAAATCATTAGCCCATAAAATCGTATTAAAAGAAACGTCAAATTTGGCGGCAATAGAAGAAAGAGTATCGCCCGATTCCACCACATATTCAATAATTTCTCTCCTCGTTTCTGTTCCTGTTTCAACGCTTCCTAATATACTGCCCAAAACCTGAGGGGTAATTGTTGCCGGAGACGAAATCCCAACTATACTATTCCCTTGAACAAAAGTCATTTCCGGAGATTCTCTCAAGAAATTTTTTACCGGTTCAACGAATAACTCTTGAGAAGAACTCTGAATTTTATCCCTGAAGCTGGCTGTTAAAAAAGAAAAATTCCTCAAAGAAAGGAATTTTGAGGATAAATTCGGACCAAAAACTAAAATTCCGAATAGGAGAACAATCAAAAATATTCCCAAAAATAAAAGGGAACCTTTAGGGAATTTTCTAAAAACCATTTTAAATCTTTCGGTAAGTTTCCTTAAGAAAAACATTATTTTAATATACTATCCTATACCTAATTAAAGGTCAAGCGACTTTTCCACAGAGGAAAAGAAAAAAAGGGAGGTTGTTTTAATCTCCCTTTTTTATAAGTTTCCGTGTTTCCCATCCCGCAAGGATCGGAAAAACAAAAATTCCTATTGCCCCCAATAACAAAGAGGCAATATAGAAAATCGAGCCGATGGTAGAACTATAACTCTCGGGTATTTTAGGAAAAACCACAGTTATATACCAAAAGAAACCTATAAAATAAACAACGAAAACGCTAATCCCTATTACTATAGGCAGAGATTTCTTCTCCCAAACAGCTACTATCAAAACTATCCAGATCAATGCTGCCAACAGCCACCAACTAATACCTTCAAGGGTTAAAAAATCAGACATACCTTTTGCTTCTGCACTTTTATAACAAAGACCAGCAAGATAATATATAGGTGCTGTGATTCCAAGAAGCAGAAAACCCCGGAAAATAGATCTACGAAAGCATTCTATGAATAAACCAACATAAACTGACAAAACCGCTATCGGTAAGAGTATTATCGGCATTTCGTTCACTTCCTTTCTTTATTAAATTTTTAAAAAACAATTTTGAGCTATTTTTACATTATATCTTATCTTTCAATCTTTGTCAAATTTTAAGCGTAACTTATAGTTCTATGGTAGAATAAATTAATGAAGTTGACCTCTAAGGGTGTTATTAAAAATTTACTTAAAAAGCATAAAATTCGGCCCTCAAAACGACTTGGTCAGAATTTTTTAATTAATAAAAAGGTAGTTAAAAAAGTTACTAAAACAGCTGAACTCTGTTCAGAAGATATTATTTTAGAAATAGGACCGGGTATTGGGGCTCTAACTCAGGAATTAGTTAAAAACACAAAGAAAGTAATTGCGGTGGAGAAAGACCCAAAAATGGTGGAGATATTAAAAGAGGTGCTGAACCCCGTTAGAGATTTTGGGGACAGAGAAAAAACACAGAAAGAGGGTATCTCTAACGGGGTGAAAGATTGTAAAAACGTTAAAATTATTCAGGGAGACATTTTAAAAATTACCCATTTACTCGTTATCCACTATAAAATAGTTGCCAATCTTCCTTTTTATATCACTGCTCCGGTAATTAGAAAGTTTTTAGAAAGCGACAATCCTCCCCAAAAGATGGTTTTGATAATCCAGAAAGAGGTTGCTCAAAGAATTTGCGCTAAACCTCCCAAAATGAACCTTTTAGCAGTATCCGTCCAGTTTTACGCCAAGCCCAAAATTATTTCTTACGTCTCTAAAATATCTTTCTGGCCCTCTCCTAAGGTAGATTCTGCCATAATTCAAATTATTCCGCGTAGTCCAGCGTGCGGTTCAGCATCGTTCCGCGAGCAATTCTTTAAAATTGTTAAAGCGGGCTTTTCTCAACCCAGAAAACAACTTGCCAATAACTTAACAAATGGTTTAAAATTAAATAAAGAGCAGGTTAAGGACTGGCTTTTAAAAAACAATATCAAACCAATCCAAAGAGCCGAAACATTAAATATCAGCGATTGGATTAACTTGGCTAAAGCGTCTAAACAGTTATTCACTACTCCCTAATGTTTATTTGTATTATAATAATTTAATGTCCCGAATATCTAAAAAATTTTTCTATTTTTTACCTAAAAAGAAAATTTTTCTATTTCTCTCGGTTTTTGTTTCTCTAGGATTTTTATTTTTGCCCTCATCGGCTTCAGCGGGTATTTGGGAAGCCTTAAAAAGTTTACCGCTTACCATCCCAAGCGCTATGGTCGCCGTGGTATTTTGGATTCTGGCAAGCCTTGCCAGCATGCTTGCCACTTTATCTAATGTTATTTTGTGTTGGGTATTAAGCCCAAGTTTCACTGAATTACCTTATACAAAACCCGGTCCCCTACCAGATGGAAACCCAATCATTGAAGCTGGGTTAGGTATTACTCAAGGGTTTGTTAATATGTTCCTGGTTTTAATCTTGGTCTATATTGCTCTGGCTACTATCTTGAGATTAGGTGGCCGCGAAACGCAAAAACTCTTAGTTACTTTTATTGTTGTTGCCCTTTTAGTCAACTTTGCTCCGGTTATTTGCGGTATAATTGTTGATGCTTCAAATATTTTTATGAATGCTACCATAAAAGGAGTTAGGGAAGCAGGGGGAGCGACCCTATTAAATAGATTAAGTCAGACGAAAGATGTTTTCAGCGCAGGATTTTTAGATGCTATGTTTAACTTTAAGCTAATGGCAGGCAAAATAATGCAACTTTTAGTTATCACTATTGCTAACTTAGCCTTATTTTTAGTTTTACTTCTCTTCGCTGTTATTTTTATGGCTAGATATATTGTGATTTGGCTATTGGTTATTCTCTCTCCTTTGGCTTTTGCCTGTTATATTTTACCTATTACAAAAAAATATTGGACTATGTGGTGGAATCAGTTTATCCAATGGTCAATTATCGGAATGACTTGCGGCTTCTTTCTTTATTTGGGAATGCTGCTTGCTAATCTAGATTCTAAAGCCTTTGGAACTCCTCAGGGCTTTGCTACCACTGTGCTCCCTTATTTTGTACCTATAGCTTTTCTTATGATTGGTTTAGTGTTCGGACTTCAAACCTCAGCTATGGGTGCCTCAACAATAATGAGTTTAACAAAAAGAGGAGGAAAGTGGGTTGGAAGGTCAGTGGCAAGAAGAGGAATAAAGCCAAGGTTGGAACAAGTGAGAGCAAAGGAAGCAGTAGGAGCAATATCTAGAACAGTAGAAAAAGTTCCGGGGGCAAGGTGGTTCCTTCCTGAAGCAATGAGAAAATACGGCCAGATGAGGCCAGCCATAGAAGAAGCACAAGCAAGGGCAAAACCATATTCATCTCAAACTTTAGGCCATAGAATATTAAAGAAAGCAGATACCCAAACTGACGCTACTGGTGATTTAATAGAAATTTTAGCCAGAGGAGATGCCCAGGACGTATTTGAAGCAGCTAAAAGATTAGAAAAATGGAAAGGCAAATCAGACCAAGACATCTTGGAAGATAAAGAATTCAACAAAATAATGGGACGCCCCTTAGATATAGCTAATAAAGGAGGAATATTAAACAGCGGTGTATTAAGAAGAGACCCTCGTTTGGCTAAAGTAGCGGCTGCCCAAGGAATAGAAGGCTATAAGGGTTATAGTGCTCAAAAAGCTGTCACAAAAGCTGTTAGCCAAGCTAGATCTCAACATATATCAACCTGGGAACCTGAAACATTCAAAGACAAAAATGTAATAACAGCTACTTTAGGACAATTTGATAGAGACAGGTGGCTCCAAATAAACCGGACAATTAAGAATGGGCAAAGAGAGTCCCTTAAGGGTATAGATGAGACATTTACGGAATTTGTAGATAGTAAAAAACTTGACCCAACCAGGCAAGAAGAAAACTGGGAAGAGTTTAGAGAATATATCAAAGAAAAAAACCAAGGACAAGAGGGTTATTTTAAGGCATTGAAAGAAAAAAGAATAATAAACACTGGTTGGAGACCAGGTGAATATCTGACAAAAGACAAGAGAGAGGGCAAAGCTCCTCCTCCTACCCCCGGCGAAGCAGTAGGAATACCAAAACCCCCACCTCCAGGAGCACCCAAAAGACCACCTAAACCGTCAGCAGGAGCACCCAAAAGACCACCTAAGCCGTCAGCAGGAGCACCAAAGAGATCTGGAATCCCGTTTGTAATAACGAGAAAAATGAGAGAGGCATTAAGAAAGAAGGGTTATACTGATAAAGATATAAATAAAATGAAGCCAAAAGAGGCCTGGGAGATTCTTGGTATATCCCCTTAAAAAAGTTATTAAAAAAAAGGAAGTCATTTATTGACTTCCTTTTGGATTAGAATACTTTAACCATCTCTGTCTGGCGAGGGTTTCACATTACGCAACTGTCCAACTATCTCTTTAATCTGTCTTAGTTTGTCGGGACTAAGTGACTCTGTTGTTTGCCCAGGAAAAACCTGGGAAAAAAATTCAGCCATTCCGGGCAAGGGAATTATCCATTTCGCTCCTTGCCCGGGAGATTTTTCTATAGCCTCTAAAAGCCGAATTAACTTTCCTAAACCTCCGTATCGCTCGATTTCTTCATAGACGCGTTTAATTCTGTTCGCTTCTCCTTCGGCTACAATTTCCAGTTTTTGTTTTTCTGCTCCAGCCTCGGTAATTATCCGATCTTTTTCTCTTAAGGCAAGAACTTTAGCCATAACAACCTTACGGAATTCTTCTACCGGGTCAATAGCATTAACTTCAATCTTCCTGATGTCTATGCCATAACGGTCTAGAAGCTCATTTAGTATTCCTTCCTTTTCTAATCTTTTCGTAATTCCTTCCCCTATTCTTAGATTATCTTTGATAAACTTGGCGTAAGTATCGGTGGTAACAAAGTCTCGGACATATGGCCTAACTCGATTCATCATCGTCTCATACCAGTTCTCAACCACAAATAATGCCTTGTAAGGATTAATAATTCTTACAGTTAAGGTCAGCTTAATATCTAAGGGCATTAATTCCTCATCCTCTGCCTTCTCGACCCTACACCCATAAACATCGTCTTTCAAAATAATGTAATCAAGGGTTTCTTTAGGATGAGGATCAAATTCGCCGTTTTCTTTTACACCGATCCATTCGAATTTGTAGGTAAAAATATCCCAAACAGGCCAAAATCCATAAAACCTTAAACCACCATACCATTTATCATTCTCTTGATGTTTTTCATCCACAGATACTACATTTACTGTTTTTTTAGGCCCGTCGATAACAAACCCTTTAAATTGGATAAAAGCCTTACGAAACTGATGAGCCCTAACAACAACCTTAGCTGTTCCTTCCCTTATAAAGGTGAAGAAGAGGTTATTAGGAGCCCACCAGAAATAAATCAGTACAAATCCTACAATTGTCATTCCGACTATTCCAAGTATTATTCCCAGCAAGGTTCCTAATATTGAAATATCTAATTTACCATTTTTTACTTCACTTAAACCCCATATAAGAGGAGCACAAATAACTACAAACACTAGAAGTTCAACCCAAACCGAACATACTAAAATCCAACCCCGATTCACCGGTTTCACTTGTTTTTCTTGTTTTTTCTCTTCTTTTTGTTCTTTTGCCATTTCTATCTCTCCTTTCATTATTCAATTATTAATTTGCTATTTTCTTGATATTAAGACTATATTATACATCTATATTTTTGTCAAGGATTTGTGCTGATTAAAAAGAATCAGGCAGAAATTTTTTCTGCCTTTTAGCATCTTTTCTTCCGAAGGTAGAAGGAGTAGTTGGATGCTCTCTTCAATATTATATTATATTTGTCTTTTCGCCAAAGTAGACCAATTTGGAGAATCTTTTAAAATTTGTTTTTTCATATTAGACCCTTATCTCTTCTGACACAAAAATACTTTATAAAAAGAAGAGGTATATTTGTTAGAATGGGGTTGCTTTATTGAAAGAAGTTTAAAATATTTTCTTAGTATCTTAAGCCAAAGGGATTCTTCTAAAATTGTGTGATTTATTAAGACCATTCGCCTTTGGATAACTTTAAATATTTTCTTTTTTAAAATTCCTTTTTTGTAAAACTCTTTTGCATTTTGAAATACTTTTTTACCAGAAAGTTCTTTCGTCTGGGGATTATAGGCCTTATCTCTAAAAGCAACAAAGCGATTATAGGCATGGAAATCTTTTTGGGTTATTTTCTTTTTTTTGATATAGGTTTGAATACTCTTGATAAGAAGGAAAACAGATTTCAGGATAGACAATATTCAAAAGCCAAAGATATCCTTTTGATTTTAGCCATTCCTTAAGTTTTTTAAATAATTTTTCATGATCTTTCGGACATAAGTTGTTAAATGAGCCGTGTCCTACAATCAAATCAAAATAATTTTCTTTAAAAGGAATTTCCAACCAATTCCCTTTTATAATTATTTCTTTTTTTCGATTTTTGATTTTCAAAAATCGACTTACTTTTAAGATTACATCCAAATTTATATCTACAGCAACTACTTGAAAACCTTCTTTTAAAGCTAAATCTCTTAATTCCGGAGTGACACCCAAAATTAACATTTTTGGTAAAGCTATATTTTTCTTAATTTTTTTAAAAATAGATTTGAGGGATGCTATTTCTTTTCTTTCTACAGGTCCACCTTGTATTCTTTTCCCTTTTAACTTTTCCTTAAATGAGACCTGAGACCATGCTTTTATTTGTTCTTTGATATATTTTTTTGTTTTTGCCATATTATTTTTTCTTTAGAATATAAATTGACTATACTACAAAATTGCTTCTTTTAGTACTTTTCCACATTTGCAGGTTCTCTGTTCAGGCATATTTTTTATGATTTTTAGAATCAGTTTGTTGACTTTTTCATTGTTCTCTTTAAAAATCCTAAGAACTTCTCGGGCCGTTACCGGTTTAATATCTTGTCGCCTCTTCAAACCCACATCGTAATCAGTAACCAAAGAAATACTTAAATAGCACATTTCAAGTTCTCTTGCTAAAACCATTTCTGGGTATTGAGTCATATTAATAATATCTCCCATTTTTGAATAAAAATTTGATTCTGCTCTGGTAGAAAATCTTGGACCTTCAATAATAACTATTGTGCCGGTTTTATGAAAGGGAATTTTTAATTTTTGGCAAGATTTAATCGCTAATTTCCGCAGCTCTAGACAATAAGGTTCAGCAGTTGAAATATGAATTACCTTTGGTCCGTCAAAAAAAGTATCAAATCTTGCTCTTGTCTGGTTGATAAATTGGTTACAAATAACAAAATCGCCTGGTTTTATTTCTGCTTTTAAAGAACCGACAGCACAAGGGGCAATAATTCTTTCAACCCCCAACTTTTTAAAAGCATATAAATTTGCCCGGTAATTGATTTTATGAGGAGGATATTGATGCTCTTTCCCGTGTCTTGGCAAAAAAGCAACTTTTTTGCCAAGACAATCAAAAGTTAAAATCTTATCCGATGGCTTTCCATAAGGGGTTGTAACAGAAATCTCTTTTCCTTTCAAGAAATTATAAAAGCCAGAACCCCCAATAATTCCAATTTTTGCTTTCAAATTTTCTAATTTCATTGATTTATTCTACTCTATTATTTTTCCAGCCCCTTTTTTAATAAATAACAAGGCATATATTTACAAAAAGGAAAGTCGTGGCATTGTTCAATGGGCAATAATTTAAAGTATTGTCTTAGTAATTTCTCCAAATCTTTTTTAAAAAATACAAGAACTCGTTTATTTTTACCACCAAGTACTTTCTCCCACCACAAATAAAACTTTTTAATAGTTTTATCTCGCCTTGAAAGCTCCTTTATTTTTTTATAAATTGCCAAGGTACCCAGGGAGGAAGGTGATTTAGAATAAGGATTCCAGTCGCTGTTATATTTCAAAAAATTATGAAGCTCGCACTCCAGAATTTTTTTCTTTTGATATTTCTTAAACAACTCTGCCCGGTTTCTTTCTGTAATCTTTGCCTCTATTTTTTCTCGCACAACCTCACAAATCAAGAGAAATCCACTTGGTTTTAAGATCTTTTTTAATCTATCTAAAAGTTTTCTTAAATCTCTTACATTTAAAATTTGTCCAAGGGATTGATGGCCTAAAATAAGATCAAAGCTATTCTTTTTGAAATTCATCTTTAGCCAGCTACCTGATATTTTTTTATTTTTAGGATGATTTTTATAGCTCATTAGTTTTTCCATCGCCTTAAGCATATTAGGATTTATATCATAAGCTATAGTATCAAAATTATATTTAAGAAGTAAATCTCTTAATTCTGGTGTAGCTCCGAGGATTAAAGCCTTAGGATTTTCTACTTTTTTAGCCACTTGTTTTACAATTTCTTCCCAAATTTTAAGAAGACCTTCACAGGGCTTAGCTGGCGGAGTAACATATTTTACCCAACACCGGGCCAATTTATTCCATGCTTCTTTTTGTTTACTGTATCTTTTTGCCATATTATTTTTTCTTTAGAATATAAATTGGGAAATTTTGAGAATATGGGTCAGGGGTACGCTCAATTTTAGCTATCTTAAAAGATTTTCTAACTAATTTTTCAAATTTATTTTTTCTTGGCTTCGCTATTTTCTAACTCTGGCAAAATAGATTGGATAAAATTTGCCAAACCAATAGTCCTGGGCTGATTTTCTGTCTTTGATAATAAAATATTTTTTAAACAATTTTTCAAACTCATCTCTGAAGGGAGCAGTTAAAATGACATCGTATCCCCCTTTCTCACTTACATAAATCTTTTTGAACTCTTGTTCAGATAATTTTCTTTCTTTTAAAAATTTTTTCATTGTTTCAAAGGCAAACTTTACATTAGCTGAACGAGTTTTTTTATTATAGGGCACCCAATATAATAAATGAGCAACATCCCCTAAACTAATCTTTTTTTCTTGATAAAGTTGGTAAATTCTCTCTGGGTTTTTAGAAAACTTTGGTGAATAAAGGCCAACTCGGGTAATAAAACATCCATCAGGTACTAATACCCGCTGCATACTCTTCATCAATTTTTGCCAAGCTTTTTTCCAGGCTAACATATTAAAAACCCAATCCCCTATCACTAAATTAATGCTATTATTTTTAAGTGATAAATTTAACCAGTTTTCATAAAGAAATTTTTCTGGACCTTTAGGTTTAACATATTTAAGGGATTCCTTCATAATATTCAAATTAAAGTCAGCGTAATAAACAAAAAATTTATATTTATGAAGCAAACTTCGAAGTTCAGCAGTAGTACCTAAAACTAAGGCTTTTTGAGCTTTTTTTAAAACAGCCTGCTTGAGAAATTCTTCATAAATTTTCATATCTTCTTTTGAGGGACTAATCGGAGGAACAAAATTATGCCAGGCTTTAGCAATTTTACTTTCCTGGTTATCTATTAATTTAGCTATTTCTTTTTGAGTAAATTCTTTGCCCATATTTGCTATTTTCTAGCTCTGGCAAAATAGATTGGAGAGATTTTACCAAACCAATAATCTTTAGGATAATCTTCATCTAAGATTTCAAAATACTTTTTAAGAAGTTTTTCCCACTCATTTTTATTTGGATAAGTTAAAAAGAAGTCTCTATTGCCTATTTTTGTTTTTGAATTAATTTTTTTAAATTCTTGGTCAGTAAACTTTTTTTCTTTCCATAACCCTCTTTCTATCTTAAAAGCAAATTTCATATTAACTCTCCGAGTTTTCTTATCATAAAAATTAAGGCCTAAAAGTTCCGTATAATCACCTATTGTAATCTTACCCTTTTTGTAATCTTGATATAACTTATCAGGAGTTTTTATTATATTTTTCTTTGGATAGATAAATACTTTAGTCAAAAGATGCCCCTCCGGAATTAGTAATCTTTTTATTTCTTGAAGAAGTTTTTCCCATTGGTTCCAATCTACCATTGTGAAAACATCGTCTCCCATACAAATATCAATTTGGGAATCTTCTAAGGGAATATTTAACCAATTCGCTCTTATAAATCTTTCTTTCCCTTTCTGTTTCATGAGCTTTTTCATTGTGTTGGCAATTTCCTTGCTCAAATCGACAAAAATAACTTCAAACTGATCTTTTAAAGCTAAATCTCTGAGTTCCGGAGTAGAGCCTAAAATCAAAGCTTTAATCTTCTTTTTGTTCTTAATTTTATTTACAAATTTTTGATATATCTTAATATCATCCTTAGAGGGTCTAATTGGTGCAACAAGATTTTTCCAAACCTTTGCTATCTTGTCTGCTTGTTTCACCGAATCTTTAGTTACTTTAGTAATTTTCTCCATATTTTTTTAACATTATCAAAATTAGTCCAAAAAATCAATAAAAGATGCTTTGTAAAAATTCTATGAATCGCTCTCTGATAGATTTGTTTTTCAAATAAAAAAAAGGCGCTTTGTAAAAATTCTATATGAGAATTTACTTAGCGCCATCAGAGTCTTTTTAAGGCCCGTTGAAGACCCTCAAAACCCTTTGAACTAATACCTGCCGCAATCCGGAATAATCCTTTAACTGGTGCGTGTTCCCCCCATCTTCCTATAAGAGGGAAGATGCGCCAGTCCTCTGCTCCAAACGAGGGAGTAATAGACGAATTCTGGTCTTCAGCCAAGAGATTAGCGAATCTCGCAAGTTTTATGGGATTTTCCAATACTACATAAAGAACGCCACCGGCTAACCCTTGAAATTGCCTTTGAACCAACTGATACTGAGGATGACTTGGCAATCTTGGATAATAAACCCTTTTAACCTTGAAGTTTTCCTCTAACATAGCTGCTGCTACTAAAGCGTTCTGGCAAATCTCACCGTAGTACTCTCCAATTTCTTTTTCTGTCCGGCGAATAATCTCTTTGGCTATCAAAGGTTGCATTACTGTTTGTCGATAGGTAAATGAATCTTGAATTTGAGCAATAACTTCCTCGCTTGCTGAAATACGACCACCGGCTACTGCATCGTGCGAAGTTTCCCATTTGGACATAGAAGCAACTTCAATAACTTTTACATCTCCATTGTTTTGTAACAACGGGTGAAAGTTTGGAGTAAAAGTGGTATCGACCACAGCAACTACTCCTGTATCCTTCAGGGCTTCAATCGTCTTTTCGTAATCGACAACCGGCATTTGCATAGAGTTTCCGATGAGTTCAAAGAAGTATAACTTAGGTTTCAAATCTATTACCAGTCTGCGAAGCATCTTGAGATGGGTTGGGTTTACAAATTCTACCTGAACTCCTTTTCGCTGCTGATAGTCATTAGCCAACCTAATCGTCTCTGGATAAAGAGCATTGGAAAACAATGCTTTATCCCCCGGCCTTAAAAGATATTCTAATACCGTCCCAATTGCCGCCATTCCACAATTACAAACTGCGGTATCTTCGACGCCCTTACTAACACGGTCTGAAATTGCTGTTTCTAATTGTATTACTTCAGGCGTTCCTACAAGGTAAAAGTGTTCAGATAGACCAAAGTCCTTAGAATCGTTACATACCCGCACAATTCCTTGCCATTCTTTTTTCATTTCTCTTCACCTCTTTCCTTTTTTAGCTTTCAATGAGCTTAATTTTCTACCTGTATTATAGCAAATCTGTTTTAATTTGTCAAGTAAAAAGGGGGATGCGCAAGGATATTTGTTGTAGATATACTAAAATACCAGCGAGAACAATTCTCGCTGGTATTAAGTTCCAAATCCCAAGTTTTAAGTTTCAAGAACTCAGCTTGATTTAATCGGCATTACCACATAAATATAACTCCCGTCTCCAACTGGTTTTAAAACTCCCGGACCAGAGTCGCCATTTAATTCGAAAGCAACCTCTGAACTTTTTATATTCAAAAGCCCATCTAATAAGAAGCGGTGATTGAAAGAAATCTCTACTGGTTCTCCTTTTATTTTTCCCAAGACAGAAGAGTTGTAATTTCCAATTTCGGGGCTCTGGCTAAAAATTTCTATTTTTTTCTCTTTAGGGTTGGCTTTAATTTTTACCTCATTTATTTTCCCTGAAAAAAGGGAAGCGCTTTTTATCTGGTTCAAAAACTCGTTCTTATCAAATCTAAGAGAGGTTGTGTATTTTTTGGGGATAATCTCTTGATAATTCGGGTATTCTCCTTCTATTATTTTGGAAGCAAGTTGAATCTGGGGATGCTTGGTTTCCTCCATAAAAGATTCAAACATAACTTGATTGGGAGAAAAATAAATTTTTAATTCTTTATCTTTCTCTCCAAAAATATTTATAACTTCTCTTGCTGTTTTTTGAGGAAGAATTAAAGAATAATCTTTCTTTAAGGAAAAATGATTTTTTAAGAATATCTTCTTTTCTCCCAACCTAAAACTATCAGTAGTCACTATTGTTATTAAATCTTTTTGAAATAAAAAATAAACACCAGAAATTTCAGGCCTTGTAGTTGAGGGGATAGCGATATCTACAACTTGATTAATGCTTTGACAAAAAGAAGAACTATTAATAGAAATAGATTCCCCTTCAGTAATTTTAGGAATAATTGGAAATTCTTCGGCACTAAAACCTTTTATTTGGGTTTCACGGTTTTCACATCCAACAATTAAGTTATTATTTTCTTTCTCAATGTTGATTTTTTTATTTGGAAGTAAGTTTACAAAATTAAAGAATAAACGAGAAGGAATAGCGATTTTGCCTTCTTTCTCAATTTTAGCTAAGGACCACCAATTTATTCCAATTTCTAAATCAGTAGCACTTAAATTTAGAAAATTTTTTTCTGCAGATATTAGGATATTATTTAACATAGGAAGGGTTAGGGATTTAGAGGAAATTTTCTCAACTATATTTAAACCATCTTTTAATTTTTCTTGTAAAATTATTGATTTCATAATTTTAAACACTTAACAATAATTATAATTAATTAATAATTTAATTTTTAATTATTATTGTTATTAAGTGTATAGATTATGTGGAAAACTTAATTTAAGATTATATATTTATACCTTTATACCTTAGTGAATCAGGGTTCTACGAGCGTTAGCGAACAAGTTCTTATTTTTTTGGGGATAAAAGATTAATTATTAAGTGGAATTTAATGAAATAAAATGGGGATTATTTTTACTCTTTGTTTTATTAACTATTTAGCACCTAATATCATCCAATTTATCCACAATTTTTCCAGAGATATCTTTTAACACTTACTAAATAATTGTTCTTTTATTAAATGAATTTCTTCTTCTAATCTTTTATTTTTTTCTATCTCTTTTGATATTTTTTTATATGAATGGATGGCAGTAGTGTGGTCTTTGCCTCCAAGTTTTCTTCCAATAAAAGGGAAAGAATTTTTTAACTCATTTCTTAATAAATACATTGCTATTTGACGAGGCAAAACAATCTCTTTTTTTCTAGAAGTAGTTAAAAGGTCTTTTTCTTTTAGGTCATAAAACTCTGCTACTGTTTGAATTATTTTTTTAGGAGTAATTATTTTTGTAGGCGAGGAGAGTAAGTTTTTAAGAAGAGTTTTTACAACCTCAACACTTAATTCTTGTTTATTTAGTTTTTGATAAAAAATCAAGCGGTTTAAAGCTCCTTCTAATTCTCTAATGTTCCTTTGAATAACAGAAGCGATATACTGATAAATTTCTTCCGGTAAGTCTACTTTTTTTTCTTGAGCCTTCATTTTTAAAATAGCAATTCTTGTTTCAAAATCAGGAATGCCAATATCAGCTATCATCCCTCCTTCAAACCGCGACCTTAATCTTTCTGCTAAGGCTGAAATAGCTTTCGGAGGACGGTCTGAAGAGAGGATGATTTGTTTATTATTTTCGTATAAAACATTAAAAATATTAAAGAACTCTTCTTGGGTTTTTTCTTTTCCAGCCAAAAATTGGATATCATCAATGATTAAGACATCAACTTTTCGGTATTTTGATTTAAATAATTCCATATTATGATTTTTAATTCCAGAAACAACCTCTGATGTGAATTTTTCTGAAGGAATATATTTTACTTTTTTCTTTTTAAAATCTTTTACGATTTCATTTCCAATTGCTTCTAAAAGATGGGTTTTCCCTAACCCCACGCCACCATAAATAAAAAGAGGATTGTAAACAGCTCCTGGATCTTTTGCTACAGCAGAAGCAGCAGCATAAGATAATTCATTAAAAGACCCTACCACAAAAGAATCAAAGATATAACGGGGATTAAGATTAGTTTCTTTATCAACTTTAAATTCTTGAAATTCAAGTTGATCAACTTCCGGCAAAATAACAGATTCTTTTTTAAAGGATTTTAAACCTGCCTTGCTTACAATATAATTAACTTCTTTAATTTCTTGATTTGTGTTGTATAAAATTTTAAAGATATGTTTATTATATTTATTTTCTAACCACTCTTTAACAAAAGAATTTGGCACAGAGACCATCACCTTGGCATCTTTTTGTGAAACAATTTCAGTGTCTTTAAACCATGTAGCAAAGTTAGCCCGGGAAATATTTAGTTGAATCTGGGCAAGCACTGTTTGCCAGAGTTCTTCATTGGTCATGATTATTTATAGAAAGCCGACGCCTTATATAATTACTTCGTTTGGTTGAAATGCGAAAATGAATTTTCGCATTTCTCCCTCACTCGTAATTATTGTACCATATGTCAAAATACAAACAAAATAAGAACAAAAATCTAATTTTGTTAATAAAATGGGGATAATCTGTTAAAATCATTTTAGTATTTTAACATGTAAACATTTTAACATTCAACCTCTAAACTATTCTTTTCTTTCTAATTCAATTATGTTAATATATCAATGTGTTGAGACGTTAATATCTTTAGATGTTAATATGAGTATTACCTATAAACCAAAAAAAAGAAAAAGAAAGAAAGTACACGGTTTTAGAGTTCGAATGAAAACAAAACAAGGAAGAAAAATATTAAAAAAGAGAAGAAAGAAAGGAAGAAAAAAACTTACGGTTTAGCTTAGAATTTTAAACTATTGGTATGTTGCCTAAAAAAAATCGTCTTAAAAAAAACAAGGATTTTGAAAGAATTTTTAAGATTGGGAAAGGATATAGAGAAAATTTTTTATTTCTAAAAATCGCAGAAAATAATCTAAAGACAAGTCGTTTTGGATTTGTAGTTAGTAAAAAATTTTCTAAAAAAGCATTTATTAGAAATAAAATCAAAAGGCGGTTAAGGGAATTAGTTAAACTGAAACTGCCTGAAATTAGAAAAGGAATAGACGGGGTAATATTAGTCATACCCGGTTTGAAAAATAAACCCCGCACCCTTTCCGCGGAAAGGGTGCGGGGTAAAGATTTTTGGGAACTTGAAGGAATAATAAATAGACTTTTTAAAAAGGCAGGAATAATTAGTAAGTAGCAGGGAGTAGTAAAAATGATTAAAAAATTAATTTTAAAGAGTATAAAATTTTATCAGACCCTTGTTTCACCTGTTTTTGGAAGAGTTTGTAGGTTTTATCCGAGTTGTTCCCAATATTCTTATATAGCTATTAAAAAATATGGGGTTGTTAAGGGATTATGGAAAGGATTAAAAAGAATATTAAGGTGTCATCCTTGGAATGTTGGGGGAGTAGATCAACCCTAGAAATATCAAAAATCAAAAATACATATTAGAAATAAAAAATTTTGAATTTTGATTTGTCATTTTGCATTTTGATATTTGCATTTTGATTTTTAAATAATGGAGTTATTTATCAATATTTTTAATACAATTTTATACCGACCGCTTTTTAATGCCTTGATATTGCTTTATCAATATCTACCCGGCCATGATTTTGGAATAGCAGTAATTGTTTTGACAGTTCTAATTAAATTTTTATTTTATCCTTTGGGGATTAAAGCAATTAAATCCCAAAAAGCTCTTTCAGAACTTCAACCAAAGATAAAAGAAATCCAGGAAAAATATAAAAAAGATAAAGAAAAACAAGCCAAGGAAACTATGAAGCTTTATCAGAAGGAGAAAATAAATCCTTTTTCTGGTTGTTTTCCCCTTTTAATTCAGTTTCCGGTTTTAATTGCCCTTTTTTATGTTTTTAGAACATTTCAGGGAGGACTTACTCCTATTGAGCTTAAAGTTTTGTATCCCTTTGTTTCTTATCCTGAGATAAATACTAAGTTTTTGGGAATGATAGATTTAGTAAAACCCTCGATGTTTCTGGCTATTTTTGCCGGGATTGCTCAATTTTTTCAGACAAAAATGAGCGCTTCTAAAATAAAACTAAGCAAAAATAAAACTTCTGATTTTTCCAGTATTATGCAAAAACAGATGCAATATTTTTTTCCGGTCTTTACTGTTTTAATTCTCTTCAAACTTCCTTCAGCCATTGGTTTATATTGGCTGGCGACTACCCTATTTACAATAATCCAACAATATTTTATTTTAAAAATCAGGTAACGTTTAATATCTGAACCTATGATTACTAAAGAAAGCTTAGAAGAAATAAAAAAAATAAGTCGAGAGTTTTTTGAGAAAACAAGTTTAGAGATTGAAGTTGAGATTTTATCGTTGGAAGACAAAACCATTCCTATAAAACTAAAGGTTGAAGAACCAAAACTTTTGATTGGTCAAAATGGACAGACCTTAAATGAAATCCAACATCTTTTAAAAACGATATTAAAACGAAAAATCCCAGGAGATTTCTATATCAATCTTGATGTTAACGATTATAAAAGAAAAAAAATAGAATATCTAAAAGAAACAGCTAAATCTTTAGCTGATGAAGTTGCTTTAACTAAAAAAGAAAAAATATTGGCGCCTATGCCGGCTTATGAGAGAAGAATTATTCATTTAGAATTAGCCGATAGAACAGATATTACAACCGAGAGTGTCGGCCAAGAGCCGGAAAGAAGAGTGGTAGTTAGACCATATCCCTAAATTTAATTGTAGCAACATAATAACAAAAAATCGCTTTTAAATTTTAAAAGCGATTTTTTGTTATTAGAAGAAAATTATATCATACCAGCGCTTAAAACTACCATACTCTTAGCAGCAGGGAAATTTTTCCAGCCCTTTCCGCCGCAGGCTGCCTCGCTCCAATTTTTTATTGGTCTATTATCTCCTAAACTACTATCACTGCTAATTAAGGGATATATTTCAACGTCTTGATTCCACTTACCTGCATCTATGTCCTTGCAGGTTAATGTTTTAAAAAAAATCGCTATTAATTTTCCTTTAGATTCAATTTTAACGGATTTGAATTGACGGTTTTCTACAAAAGCACCTGTTACCCAACTACCCGTTACGCAGGGAAAATCATTCATTATGTCGTAACAGGGAGCGATATTGTTAGTAAAAATATGATATGGTTTTTCTTTTGCACTTTCTTCGTCTTCGTTTTGGTCTTTGAATTCGTATAATTTTACATACCAACTTGGATCCGGATTATAATTTATAACAAAAGTTTTCGCTGAAGAGGTTCTTGTTTTATCAATGTAATAACCACTAATAATTAAATTGGTTTTAGGGTCTCGAGCAGTAGGACGATATATCATCTGGCCTGTTCCTCTAAAATTACTCTCATTATAGAGAATTACTCCATTTTTTGGTTTTTGTCCCGGAGTGTCTGGAATAAGAAAAGCCAATGTTGTTTTGTTATCAAAATCAGGTTCATCAATCAAACCCGTGGCCGCATAACGGCAGTTTTTTTCAACAAGATCTAACAGCCCCTTTTTAATCACTACATCGTTGATATCATAAAAATATTCAAGGGTATACCCTTTATGTTTTATATCGTTTATACATAAAAGGACGCCGCCTCTTATTTTGAGCGGAATTGGTTTTATGGGACCGAGATTGAATTGAATTAATTGGGGATTAATGGTTATTAAGATTAAATAAGAACCAAATAAAATTACTAAGCCCAGAAGAGCAGATGCAATACGGTCTTTAGCGTCTTTTACTTTTTCCGGATTACCGGCTGAAGTTAAATATTGAAAACCAGCATAGACCAAGACACCGAGAGCAATAAGACCGCTTGTCCAGATAGCAAAATTAAAAATATATTTAGCATATTCAGGAGTTAGGGTTTCAACTGTTTCCGGTTTAAATCCTTCGATTTCTGGATATCTAATTTCCAGGGGTCTTGGTTGAACAGCCGCTTCAACAAAATAGAAAGGAACAATCCAAATCAGAAAAAGAGATATTAGAAAAAAAGAAAATAAAAATTTTTTCATAAATATATTACTAACTTGTTAATTCAAGAATATATGTTTTTCTACCTTAGCGAACCAAGGTTCTGCCGAAGGCAGGTTCTTATAATGTTAAAAGTTTAAATTTGGGCTTGTTTCTCTTGGGTCCTTTTGATATTTTCTATAATGGCAATTATTTCATCGCAGATTGAATTAATTTCAGCGGGCTTAATTTTCCCAACCTGTTCCTGGATTTTATTCATAGGACAAGGATTTCCCTTACAAGTATCTGGTTGACACCCTCCATAAGCATTATGGCATCCGTAAATTGGTCCGACCAGACAGGTAGGAATACAGTTTTTTTCAATGCTTACTTCAGAGAAACATTCCTCGGCCAGAGCAGACAATGCAATAGTTGGTTTTTCCAGTTTCGCAATAGTATCTGCTAATTCTTTAAGTTTAGGGATAAGTTCTTCTTTATATCTTTTTTCTTCTTCTAACCATTTTTTTTCTTCTTCTAAATAATCAATTATTCTTTGTTCCTCTGCTGCTTTTATTTGTTCATTATACCAGTTAATTTTTTTATCTAATACCTTTATTATATCAAGTTCTAAATCTTCTTTTTCAGCAAGAGCCCTGTTTCTATAATAGAATATTTCATCTTTCCAAGCAATAATTTCTTTTTGATTATCTTTGATATCTTTGGAATCTGGGCAGGGATGATTGGATTCATTCCCGGCGAAACAATGAATAGGTTGGCATTGAGCCAATGGATTTCCCCCTTGGCATTTACATAAAGCTTGAGTTCTTTCACAGGTGCATTTATTAGTTAAATTTTCTATTTTATCAGCGATCTCTTTAATTCCAATAGAAAGCCCTTTTTCATCTGGAGTTCCCTTGATTTTTTCTGCTATTTCTTTAATTTTTCCTAAAAGGTCTGTGGTCATAAGAGAAATTGGAGTTTTAGGGAGTTCTTCAGAAGGAATTTTTGGAAGTCCAGGAAGATGGAAGATAATCAACTGAGGGTTGATAGTAATTAGAATTAAATAAGAAAAAAGCAAGAGCAAAACTCCTAAAAAAGTTGATTTAATCCGGCTTTTCGCTGAACTCAAGGCATCTGGTTTGCCGGCTGAAGTGAAACACTGAGTCCCCGACCAAACTAATACCCCAAAAGCAATTAGTCCTACAAAAGCTATGGCAAAATTAAAAATATATTTAACATATTCAGCTATAGGGGTTTCTATTGTTTCTGGTTTTAATCCGCTAACTTCAGGGTAAGTAACTTCCAGTTCTCTTTGGGCAAAAACAAAAACAGCCGAGAATAGAAAAAGCAATAACAAGAGAATGATAACAGTAGTTTTTTTATAATTTTTTTTCATAATCTCTATAATTAATAGCGCCGAGCGAACCAATTATTTCTCTAAAATTATCATTCACAGCAGTAAAAATTAAGTTTATGCCGGCATACATTAAGACCTTCGGGTAAAGTTTCTATGCACTTGTATAAACACTCTTTATATTTTTTATATCCTTCCTCTAAATAACATTTTGCTAAACAATCCTGGAAGGGTTTTTCTTCTAAACAGCATTTTTGGATTATTTTTCCGCCTGGGGCTTCCGGGCCTACGCTCCTTTGAGAATCTCCACAAGTCATTAATGTATTGACTATTTCGGGGATTTCGGGGTTATAAGGGTCGAAATCAGTAACGCAATATTTCATTTCATTTCTAATTTTTTCGTCTAAATCTTCAAGTATTTTCGGAACTATTTTGTCAATTATTGTGGTTATTCCTATCTTTATCAGCTCCCCTTTTTGTTTGGGGGCCTTCACCACGTCTTCTATCCTTTCTTTTGTCCTTTTTTCTCCTATTTTTTCCATTCTTTGTTCTACTTCTTTTTTCTTTTCAATTATGTCAATAATTCTATCAAGCTGGATAGCAATCTCGTATCGGCCTTGTTGAGAATTATAAGGGCAAGGGGCTTTGTTTTTGACTTTTTCCATATATTCGTCCATTCTATCATTAAATTCTTTCGGGAATTCCCTTTTGTAACAATTTTTATCAAATTTCCATTTGTGGTGGTGTCTATACCAGCATTTTCCCGGGGGTGATGTGGTGAATCCTGGATAACCTTGTCCTCCCGCTAAATAGATATGAACATCGCTAATCATTTTCTTTAGTGCATCCATGTCAATAGCCTCAGGAATAGGTCCTACACAGCGGACAGGGATGCAAAATAAGGGGTCGCAGACAGAAACACATCTGGGCGGGAAAACTAGTGAGGGAGGACTGTCTTGAGAAGTACATTGACTCACTAAATGGTGCATTTTATTAACTGCGTCAATTAATTCTTGGTCTAAATTAATAAGTTTTTCCATTCTTTCAACTAATTTGTCTCCGACTCTTTTTGTTCTATCAATAATTTCTCCGACCGGGACCTCTGGCATACAGGCGGGAGAGTATTCTTCAACCGGACCCGTGTCTATTTCTTCCGTATTTATTTCTTCTTCTGGGCTAGACGGGACGTCAATATATTCTGTTTCTCCTAAAATAGTTCCACTGACCGGGCAATAAAAAGTTGCCGCATCTTCTTTAATTGCTATTTCATCCCAAAAATTAATTTTCCTTAATATATCCTTAGTAGCGATAAAAGAATCTTTTTTTACCAAAAAAGCGGCCAAACTATCCAACCATTCATAACAATCTAAGATAAACTTTTCGGCTCTCTCTAATTTAGCTATTTGTTCTTTTAAAAGACGAATTTCGTGGTAGGCCTTTTCCTGTTCCTTTTGAAGATTATTGATTTCGGTTATGTTTTGGTTTTTAATTCTCTCAATTTCAAGACGGGGAATAATACAAGGGTCGCAAAAACAGGACCTTGGAGGAGGGTGCAATATACACAAGGAGGGACATATAACCTTTGGATCTATTAAGTGTATTCCCTGGCAGGTGCATCCTTGAAGTATAATTCCTTTAGGTGTAATGCCTCCCAGCGTAATTTCTTTTAATTCAGTGTTTTGCTGTTCTAATTTTTGACTAATCTTAAAAGTATTTTCAGCGATTTCTTTAATCCTTGGTATTCTTTTCCCCTTTTCCCAAGGAATTGTTCCTTCGAAAACTCCTTTTTGGATTATAGTCCCCAAAGGAATTTCAGTATTTGTTGAAGTTCGAAGCTTTTCAACAGGAGGAGGTTTGGTAATTGCGGGTGGCTTAGGGATTGCTTTGAGTCCTGGAAGTTTTAAGATAGTAAGTTGAGGGTTAAGGGTTTTTAGAATAAAAAAAGAGGAGAGTAAAATTAAAACACCAAAAAAAACAGCCGAAATTTGCTCCCTGGCCGAAGCCATTGCCTCTGCTTTGCCGGTTGAAATCAGATATTTAATGCCCCCGTAGATTAAAGCCCCAAAAGCAATTATTCCCACCAGCCAAATAACCAAATTAAAAAGATATTTAACATAAAGAGAAGGGATTTCTTCAGCCGGAGCGGTTTTGAGAAAATCCTGAGGAGGCTCAGTGCCCGGAAGGCGAGGATAGTCTATCTCCAGGGCAAAAACAAAATTTACTCCAAAGAGCAAGAAAAGGAGCAAAAACAAAGAAATTAATTTCTGTTTTTTTCTATTTTCCATCATTTTTAAACAGACCCATTTAACACCCAGTTTTAAGCAATCATTCGGATAACCCAAGTTGGAAGGATATCGCTTACTATGGGAATACGTTCAATAAGAAAAGGGATGATAGATGTTTTAAGGGGAACTTTAGCTATTATAGTTAATAAAACTATAAAAATTAATTCTAAGGGCAGTTCCCATAATTGGTCGGCAAATGGAATAGGAATAATATCAAGAATTTCCATTATTAGGGCAAAGAAAATCAAAACCATTCCTCCCGGGGAAAGAAGAACATTAGTAGGAATTTTTCCAAACCATTTTCCTTTTTTCTTTACTTTCTTCGGTTTTTCTGGAGGTTGTTCTCTTGGAGCGGATTTAGGGATAGGTTCAGGAGCAGATTGTTTTGGTGGCGTTTCTTCGGGCATTTTAACTTTGTTCTAATTCTCTTTTAGCTTGTTTTATTTTAGCAACTTCTTCAGGAGCAGTAGTGATTACCTGGTCTTCAGCATAAGAAGCTATTATTTTAATTAAAACATGTTTTGTTCCGGCAAAGAATATACCTTCTCCTACCGGGGTTTCCAACAATATCATTTTTTCCTGTTCAGTTAAATTAAAGATTTTTTTAACTATCTCAATGGTTGCTGGGCTTTGTTTCATCAAAAGTACAAGAGAGGAGTTAGTGATGATTGGCTTTCCATATTCGGACTTCATAAAATCATTAACATCTTGGGTAACGGTGGTTACCCCTAACCAATATTTTCTTGCTCTTTTAACTGTTCCAAATAGGAAAGAAGCGCCATCTTCGGTTTTCATTAACCACCAGGCCTCATCAATTATTAAGAGCCGTTTCTTTAATTTAGAAGTAACTGTTTTCCAGATGTATCTTAAAATTATAAAAAGAGCCATGGGCCGCAGTTCGTCTTCCATATTACGGATGCCAAAAACAACCAATCTATTTTTCATATCTATATTAGATGGCTGGTTAAAGAAGCCGGCATAAACTCCTTTGGTGAACCTTTGAAGGCGTCTGGTTAAAGATTCAGTTCCTTCCATTGTTAAAAGCACTTCTTCAAGGTCGCTCATTAGGGGAAAGGGGGCTTTTTCTGTTCCCCAGAGCATTGGGTTAGAATCCGGAGTTATATCTTTTGCCGCGTAAGTTTCAGTTAAAGCCCTGTCCATGATTCCATCTTCTTCGGGAGTTAAACCGCTAAGCATAATCCTGAGCAGTCCTACTAAGTTGATAATATTTGTCCTTAAAACATCTTCTGGTCTTTCGTCTTCTCTAGGCAGAGGAAGTTCAAAAGGATTAATATGGCAAGGAGAGGCAAGGGAAATATTAAAAAAAGAACCACCAACCGCATCTGATAAAAACTTATACTCGTTTTCAGGGTCAATTATAATACAGTCCGTGCCTAACATTAAATATCTTAAGATTTCCAATTTAATCGCATAGCTCTTACCGCCCCCGGAAACGCCGAATATAACTGAATTGCTGTTGGCTAAAGTAAAACGGTCAAATAAAACTAAGGAACTATTGTGTTTATTAATTCCGTAAAGGATGCCTTCATTCGAACTTAAGTCAAAAGAAATAAAAGGGAAAGCGCTTGATAAGGGAGCTGTATTCATTAGGGTAGAGACAGTTAAAGGGTCTAAATTATAAGGAGAAGTGCAGATAAATCCTTGTTTTTGTTGATAAAGGGCAGCTTTGATATAAATTAATCGGGATTCTAAAATTGATCTTAGATTAGTTTCAACATCTCTTAGTTCTTCTTCTGTATTGCCGTAGACAGTAATATAAAGACCGAATCGAAACATTCTTTCCTGGGCTGTTTGGAGTTTGTCCCTTAAATCTTCCAAATCGTGATAAGCGACTTCTAAAGTAGGGTCGCGAATTAATCCTTTCTCCTCTTTTTCGGCGATTTCTGCTTGCACTTCGGTTACTCTTCTTCTTAATTTTTTTAGAATTCTTCCGCTTTCAACAGGATAAAGATGAAAGGAGACATCCATTGGGATATTTAGGTTTATTATTGGAGAAAGCCAGCCTGTGCTTAGATATCTTGGATAGGAGAAAATAAAATAACTTTTAGCAAATTGTTCTCCTATTTTGAGGTAATTTTGCTTAATTTCGATGGAGGAAGGAGCCACAATATCAGTTATTTTAAACGGCTTTTCTTCAGTAAATTTTGAGATTTTTGATTTTCTTTTTAAAAAAGGTAACTTCATAGACGTTATTGGACTAATTCGCTGGGAATTTCCGGGTAATAGCCCCTTTCTGCTTCTAAGGGGTGGTGTAATCCCCAGAAAAGCTCAATAAGTTCTAAACTATTTAGGGGAACAGCTTGGAGCCCACAAGCCATTAAACCCAAAGTGACAAATTCTACTCGCTGCAAGAGTTGAATTTTACATCTCTGGAACGTCTTTTCGGTTAGAGTAGGAATTTTAGGCAACTTTTTCTTTTCCCTGACCATTTGGGTTTCCAGAAGAGAAAAAGGGACTATCACATAAAAAGTTTTTTGGGTAATAGCCCCTTGTTTTATTATGTCTCCAATAAACTTTCGATATTCAGTAATTTGTATCTTAAGTAATTCGTTTTCTTCTTTTTTTTCGATTTCCTCTAATTTATCTAAATAACCAACAATATTGAGACGCCTTGATTGGATAAGAATTTGACAAAAAAAGTCTAAGGAGTTGAGAAAATTCTGAAATTGATACAAAATAGCATTTTGTTCTTCTGCTGATTTTAAGGCAAAGTTTAAAGAAGAAACCATTAAGACCGATCTCAGACCTTTATTTTTTAAAATAATAATTCCTTCTTTAATTTGTTCAAACTCTAAAAAATCTTGAGTTGAAAGTTGGGCCATGAATTTAAGTATTAAGTATTAAATATTAGGCAATTTGTCATTTTTCAAAGTTATCATTTATTTTTCGTTTCTAAGCTGGTGAATAAGTCCCCTAATCGGCTGCCTTTAGCAATTTTTAAAACCGATTTTTCTTTAGATTTTATCTTTTTCTCTTCAACCTTTTTTTCTTTTTTGAAAACCTTTGATAGCATAGTTTTTTTTCTCCAAAGATAAATTTTGGGCTTAAAAAGGAAAATAAAAAAGTTTTTAATGAAAACAGGTAGAGAGGTTTTATTAATTTTTACAAAAGCCAAAGCAAATCCCCCTCCTACTAAAATTATTGATGTAATTATAAAAGCAGTTAAAGGCAGGACAAAGTAAAGAAAAAGACAAGTTCCACCGGTCGTGCCAATAAAAATAAATTGTCTAAAAGTAAGGGGACCTACTATTTTTGCTTTTTTTTCTATAAATTGAGGGACAGTAAAATCCATAAAATTGGAAATTATTCAATGGGTTCTCGATACTTATCTCCTTTTTTTGATTTTCTTTTAGTAGTTTTTGAGGGTAAAGGAGTTACTTCTGGTTTTAGGCCGGGTTTAATTTCTATTTTGTAAAGCCCTTCTAAACTGCCCCTAATCGGAAGAAAGATAAATCTGCTAATTTCTGAAGCAATTGGTTCGGCTTTATTTTTCTCTAATTTTAGTTCTTTTTCTAAAACATCTTGAAGTTCGTTTGGGGGCAAAAGGCCGAGGAAAACATAACCCAGGTTTTTAGTAATCTCAAAAATTGTGTTTTCACCTGTAACACCATTTTTTAAGCAAATTTCACGAAGATTGCGAGCAACTTCTTCGGAAAATGTAGCTTCCTGGAGGTCTTTGGGAAGATTTTTATAAAGTTGTTGAAGTTGCTCTTTAGGATATTCAGCCATAGTTTTAATTTATTTTATTGCAGATTTGCCGCAATTATTGTAGCTTCGCTTACATAATTGCGGCGTTCGGTTGAAATCCAAAAATAAATTTTTGTATTTCTCCCTCACTTGCAATTATAGCATAAACGAAAAATAACAAACAGGT
>CAYMJA010000001.1:59805-92649 GCA_964391095.1 uncultured Candidatus Saccharibacteria bacterium | reverse complement strand
CAATCCTCTTATATGACTGGCTCCACTGTTGTGATTGACGGGGGTTGGTTGGCAGGATAGTGCCCAAAAACTTTCTGATTATGAAGAAATTTACCAAAGATACAACTTTGGCTGAGGTTTTAGGATTACCCGGGGCTAAGAGAATTTTGGTAAAGTACAATTTACCCTGTTTGGGTTGCCCAATGGCTAAATGGGAAATGGCAGATTTGAAAATCGGCGAGATTTGTAGAATCTATGGAATTAATTTAAAAGACCTGCTTAACGAACTTAACAAAAAAGTAAAAAAATGAGAGCGCTTTTAGAGATTAAAAATCTAAAGGTTAAAGCGAATTCAAAGGAGATATTAAAAGGAATTAATTTAAAAATAATGCCTGCAAAAATTCAGGCATTATTAGGTCCTAATGGCTCGGGAAAGAGCGTTTTAGCCCAAACGATTTCGGGAAATCCCAAATACAAAGTTGCTCAAGGAAAGATTTTATTTAGAGGAAAAGAAATTACTAAATTTTCTTCGGAAAAGAGAGTTAAATTGGGAATGGCTCTAACTTGGCAATCTCCGCCAACAATAAAAGGGGTAAAACTTTCTAATTTGTTAGAAAGAATTTCTCAGAGGGAAAGTTATAAAATCAAAGATACTAAAAATCTTTTAGAAAGAGAAATAAATTTAAATTTTTCGGGCGGAGAAAAGAAGCTATCCGAGCTTTTACAAGTATTATCTCTAAATCCAAAACTGGTAATTTTTGATGAAATTGATTCAGGGTTGGATTTAAAGAAAGTACAAATTGTTGCCAAGATAATCAAAAAAGAACTAATCCAAAAAAAAGTTTCGGTTTTGCTAATTACTCATTGGGGTCAGATTTTAGATTATTTAGAGCCGGATTTGGTTAATGTAATGTTAGATGGAAAAATCATTTGCAAAGAAAAAGATTTTAAAAAAGTTCTAAGGGTTATTAAAAAGCATGGTTATGAAAAATGTAAAAAATGTTTACCCCGTTAGAAATAGAAAATTTTCTAATAGGGCAAATTTTTGGCAGGTTGACCATAAAATAAAGAGCATCTTTGAGGTAAAAGGAATTATTATTTTGCCTAGCCCTGAAGCCTGGAGAAAATGTCATTGGGTAAGACCTTATTTTAAAAAAAAGCCGAGAGAAGGATATTTTATCTGGGTGAAAAAACAGGTTGATTTTCCTTTATTAACTTGTATTACCATAGCTTCTCCAAAGGTTTCCCAAGATTTAACAAATTTATTAGTTATTGAGAAAAATATAAAAATCAAAGCAAATGTAATTTGTAATGCAACTAAAAATAATTTATGCGCAACTCACAAAGCTCAAGGAAAACTTGTCCTTAAAAAAGGAGCTTTCTTAGAATACAGCCATTTCCATAAATGGGGTAAAAAAGATTTTGTTAATCCGGACTATCAATTTATTTTAGGGGAAAATTCTCGTTTACTTTATACCTACAAGAATTTATTTCCTCCTCAAAATCTTGAATTAAAAACCATTGTCCATAGCGGCAAGAATTCATCTTCCAGTTTAAACCTGACCGTTAACGGTCTAAATTCTAAAATAAAGATAAAGGATATTCTTTTTCTTGAACAAGAAAAAGCTCAGGGAATTGTTAGATTAAGATTAGTAGGAAGAAAAGATAGCAATTTTTTAGCCCGTAGTTCAATTGTCGCTACCGCTCCCTCAAAAGGTCATCTGGATTGTCAGGGATTGTTGATTAGTAAAAAGTCAAGTATTTCTTTAATCCCAGAATTAGTTTGTAAACATCCCAAAGCTCAAATTACCCATGAGGCCTCAATTGGAAGAATTTCAGAAGAGCAATTAAATTATTTAAGGATGAGGGGATTAAAAGAAAAAGAAGCAATAAATTTAATAGTGGCTGGATTTTTGAAACTATGAAAAATTTAGAGCAAGGACTTGAAAAAATTAAAAATGAAGTTTTGAATTGCAAAAAATGTCTTTTATATAAAACAAGAACTTATCCTGTTGTTGGGGAGGGTAATCATCAGGCCAAAATAATCTTTGTGGGCGAAGGGCCGGGAGCTTCGGAGGATCGAACCGGCCATCCTTTCTGCGGAGCAGCTGGAAAAATTTTAGATGAGCTTTTAAACTCGGTAGGGATAAAAAGAGAAGAAGTTTACATTTGCAATATATTAAAATGTCGTCCACCTGAAAATCGTAATCCTCAGAAAGAAGAAGTTGAGGCCTGCACTCCTTATTTAGAGAGACAAATTGAAATCATAAAACCAAGAATAATTTGTACGCTAGGCAATTTTTCAACTGCTTATGTTTTGGAAAAATATGGTTTCAAAAGCCAGGTTCAAGGAATAAGTAAAATTCACGGGAAAATTTTTGAAGTTAAAAGTTTATTTCAAAATATGAAAATTATCCCTTTGTACCATCCGGCAGTTGCAACCTACAACCCAAATATGAAGGCAGTTTTAGAAAAAGATTTCAAAATTTTAGAAAAAATTTAGATAAAATACTATATGGCTAAAATAGATTCATCTAATTTTGGTTCAATTACCATAGATGGTAAAACCTATAACCATGATGTTTATATTCTTTCTTCCGGAAAGGTAGAAGAACGGGAGCATGGTCATATTTTTAGCAAAGACCAAATAGAACACATATTAAAAGAAAATCCTGAGGTGGTGATTGTTGGAAAAGGGACCTCTGGATGCGCTGACTTGAGTTTAGAAGCCAGAGTTCTCTTGGAGGATAAGGGAATAGAAATAATAGAAGCTGATACCCCGGAGATAAAAGATAAATTTAATCAACTTTCTAAAACAAAAAAAGTTGCTGCTATTATTCACGTTACTTGTTAAAGAAATTTTAAAAGTTAGTTAGAGGCAATTAGGACTTTAATAAAAATGAAAAAATTAATTTTAAAAGTTGAAAATTTAATTTTTAAAAATCGTTAGAATAGCGGGGGCTATTCTCCGCTAATTAGTTGTGGAAAAACTAACTTTTTAAGGGGATTTGACTGGAATTTGACCCCCTTTTTTATTGGGGGTAAAATGAAGTAATTTTCAAGAAGTAAAAAAAGATGGAAAATAAAATTATAAAGGTTCAAAAAAGAGATGGAGCAATAATAAGTTTTCAGCAGGATAAAATTACCAATGCTATTTTCAAGTCTATCACTGCTACCGGTCAGGGTGACGGGAAAAAAGCAAAGAAAGTTTCGGAGAGGGTAGTCCAGATTTTGAATCGCCGTTTTAAAAAAGACGAGATTCCCAAAGTCGAGCAGATTCAAGATATTATAGAAGAAGTTTTAATTTTAGAAGGCCTGGTAGAGACTGCCAAGGCCTTTATTTTATATCGTGAGCAAAGAAGAAGAATCAGAGAGGCAGTAAAAGCAAGCGAAGAAGCAGTAGATAGGGTGAACCAATATTTAGAAAAATTAGATTGGGAAGTTAAAGAAAACGCTAATATGGCTTTTTCTTTGCAGGGATTGAATCACTATGGAGTTTCTTATATTGTTAAAAAGTATTGGCTGAACAAAATTTATCCTAAAGAAATAAGAGAGGCCAACGAGTCCGGCGATTTTCATTTACATAATTTAGACACCCTAAGTTGTTATTGTATGGGTTGGGACCTATACGACCTTTTACTAAAAGGCTTCAAGGGGGTGGTAGGAAAGGTTGAGTCAAAGCCGGCTAAACACTTTCGGGCGGCTTTAGGTCAGGTAGTAAATTTTCTTTACACCCTTCAAGGAGAAGCAGCTGGAGCAGTTGCATTTTCAAACTTTGACACACTTTTAGCGCCTTTTATTCGTTATGACAATTTAAACTATCAACAAGTCAAACAAGCTCTGCAGGAATTTTTATTTAATATGGCTGTTCCCACCAGAGTCGGTTTTCAATGTCCTTTTACTAATATTACTTTAGACCTTGCGCCCTCTCCCGTTTTCGCCAAACAGCCGGTAATTCTGGGGGGAAAGCCCCAAAAGGAGACCTATGGGGAATTTGTAGAAGAGATGAAAACATTTAACCGGGCGTTTTATGAAACAATACTTGAGGGCGATGCCAGTGGAAGGCCATTTTCTTTCCCAATTCCCACTATTAATATTACTAAAGATTTTCCCTGGGAAGAACCTGCTTTTGACCCTATTTTTCAGGCCTCAGCAAAATACGGAACCAATTATTTTGCAAACTATATCAACTCGGAGATGAAGCCGGAAGATGTAAGAAGTATGTGTTGCCGACTTCGTCTGGATTTAACAAAACTTGGCAATAGGGGCGGCGGAGGTCTATTTGGAAGCGGGAGTTTAACCGGGTCAATCGGCGTAGTTACCATTAATCTTCCTCGAATTGGATATTTATCAAAAACTAAGAAAGAATTCTTTAGAAGGGTGGGGGCGTTAATGGATTTAGCGCAAGAGAGCTTAGAAATCAAAAGAAAGGCGTTAGAGAATTTCATTGAAAAAGGACTTTACCCTTATTCTAAGTTTTATCTGTCGGGAGTAAAACAAATGAGAGGGGAATATTTTGCTAATCATTTTGCAACTATCGGTTTAGTTGGCATGAATGAAGCTCTCTTAAATTTTCTTGGCGAAGATATTACTACTCGGCGAGGAAAAAGTTTTGCCTTAGAAATAATGAATTTTATGAGAGAAAAATTGGTGAAATACCAAGAGAGTACGGGCAATATCTATAATTTAGAAGCCACTCCAGCCGAATCTACCGCTTACCGTTTAGCCCTAAAAGATAGACAGAAGTATCCTGATATTATCGCTGCCGGGACAAAAGATAATCCATATTATACAAATTCTTCTCAGTTGCCGGTTGGTTTTACCAATGACGCTTTTGAGGCCCTGAAGCTTCAGGATGGCATACAGTGTAAATATACGGGAGGTACTGTCCTCCACCTCTTTTTGGGAGAAAAGATTTCTGAAACACAAATAGTGAAAAATTTGGTTAAAAAAGTTTTCGAGAAGTTCCATTTACCGTATATTACTATAACCCCCACTTTCTCAATTTGCCCTGTTCACGGCTATTTATCAGGAGAGCATTTCTATTGTCCAAAGTGTACTATTAAACAGCCCTGTGAGGTTTATTCAAGGGTAGTCGGCTATCTTAGGCCGGTTCGGCAGTGGAATGTTGGAAAACAGGGAGAATACAAAGAAAGGAAGGAATTTAAAATTAAGAAAACCGAATTAACAAAAACTTGATGTTAATTGGGGGACTACAAAAACTTACTCTGATTGATTATCCGGGCAAACTTGCTTGCACGGTTTTTTTAATAGGATGTAATTTTCGTTGCCCTTGGTGTTATTCGGGTGAATTGGTCTTGCCAGAAAAAATAAAGAAACAGCCCAAAATTTCAGAGAAAGAACTCTTTGATTTTTTGGAAGAAAGAAAAGGATTATTAGAGGGTTGCGTTTTGTGCGGCGGAGAACCAACGACCAATAAGGATTTGCCGGAACTTTGTAAAAAAATTAAAGAATTAGGATATTTAATAAAATTAGATACCAATGGTTCTAATCCTCAAATGATTAAAAAATTAATTAGGGAGAAATTAATTGATTATATTGCAATGGATGTAAAATTACCTAAAGAAAAATATCCTGAAATCTTCAAAGGCAAAGTGAAGGTTGAGGATATTGAAAAAAGTATAAAAATTTTAAAGGAAGAAAAAATAGATAGTGAATTTAGGACTACCGTAGTGCCCACAGTTTTAAAAAAAGAAGATATCTTTAAAATTGCTAAATGGATTTCTCCGGCCAAAAAGTATTATTTACAGAATTTTAGAGCAGAAAAGACAATTGACCCTAAGTTTGAAAGAGTAAAACCGTATCCAAAAGAGTATTTATTAGAAATCCAGAAAGAAATATCTCCTTATTTTGAGGTTTGTCAATTAAGGTGATAAAATAGAAATAAACCAAAACAAAGAGTATTATGAACTACCTTCGAAATATGCTATCTATCTATCTATCTATCTATTACTCTTGAGCTAAAAGAAAAATTAAAGATGTTTTTAATTTAGGCTGCCCAATATTGAGCGGTTTTTTATTCGTTAAGCCAAAACCAAAATTGATTTTTAAGTTCATTGCTAAGTTCATAAGTATTTGCGTGGGACAGGACGCCAAGATAGGATTGCAACGACTGTTCCAGAGTTTGTTTGCTTATTGTGTCCTTCTTATATTCCTTGACCCGTTCCTTTAATTTTCTAAATATACGTTGCCTCGTTTTTGTCCGAAGACGACGATAGTGTGGCAGAACAATATAACCAAGAAAGTCTATCCCCTGATGAAATTTGCGGATTGTAATTTTCTTTGGGTGTAATTCAAGAACAAGTTTATCTAAAAGAAAAGAACGGATGATGTTAATAAGATTTTCCAGATATGGTTTATCGTCAGCCACGATTACAAAATCATCAGTATAACGGATATAATGTTTTATCTTTAGTTTATGTTTAACAAATTGGTCAAATTCGTTAAGGTAGATATTAGCAAATAGTTGAGAGGTCAAATTACCAAGGGGTAAACCTTTTTGATTAAAAATTGTGGAATATTGCGAAGAAAAACTTTCAACTATTTCTTCCAAAAGCCATAAGGCATTATTATCTTTTATTCGCCTGCGGATGATATTTAATAAAATTCTATGGTCAATTGTCTCGAAAAATTTCCTAATATCGCACTTCAGGACAAAACAAAGCTTAAATGTGTTGTTGCTTATTTTCCTTGTCAATTTTTCCAGAATATTTATGCCTTTGTGCGTTCCTTTGCCAATGCGACAAGAAAAAGAATTAGAGATAAATGTTGGTTCAAAGATCGGGTTAAGTATAGCGAATACAGCATGATGAAGTATGCGATCTTGGACAGTGGCTTTATGAATATGCCGTTGTTTTGAATCCTGGATATAAAACGAAGAATAAGCGCCATGTTTATACCTGCAATATTTTAAGTTTCTATGAAGCTGAAATATGTTTTCCTCGAGTCGCCATTCAAACTGCTGAACATCCCGTCTTTTCTGCTTGTCGCTTTTAAATTTATCCCACGCTGAAAATAAATTTTCTAACGAGATTATCTTTTCAAAAACATTTTTGTAAATTTTCATATTATGGAAGAATTTGATATACCAATTTTCAAAAAAATCTACGAGCTTTATAAAATCTTTTATAGCTATAGGAATACAGTATCTAAACAAGATCGTTACACTATTTGGCAACGATGCGAAAATATAATTTTGGATATTCTTGAGAATATCTTATGTGCAAGCCAATCGCCTAAAGCTGACAAACTTCCAATATTAGAAAAAACAAGCATTAAGCTAAACTTCCTGCGAGTATTTTTACGCCTTTGTAAAGAAGTTAAAGCAATAGATAACAGAAAGTATGTTTTCTTGCAAGAATTGGTTGATGAGATTGGAAGAATGCTTGGTGGTTGGATTAAATCAACCAAAGACCGCTAAACGAAACGCTCTCCCAAAAAGGAGAGCGTTTCTTAATTTAGATGAGAAATAGAAGTTCCGAGCGGACGAGACGCCTAAGTTGTCGTTGCGGTTGTCATCCCAGTTGTTGTTGACGTTCAGACCCTTCAAATCGAAGTTGCCAACGTTGACACGGTTGCCGTCCGAATCCACACTATTTGCTTATCCTCGTCCATATCACTGGAAATTGAGGTTTACTACTTCGAAAAGTTTATACTCTCTCTTTCCTGTATTTTATTCGGGAGCAGATAACTTTCGTTACCATCTCCTCTAAGAATAGGCAAGAAGTTCTACCTCTATCTTTTATCACACGCTACCGTTATTCGTAGACAACGATACTCTGGTGATATCTCAAAGATGAGACGCCTGCGAGGTTAAACCGTAACCTAACCTTCATTAACAGGCATTTATAAATTTAACATATTTTTGCTAAAAAAGAAAGAGCCCTCAGCAAAAAATATCGCCGAAGGCTCAAGGACTCAAGAGTATCAAACTCTCAAGTTTTCAAGGTTCAGAGCTTCCGAGCGGACGAGACGCCTAAGCTGCCGCCGCGGTTGCCATCCCAGTAGTAGTAGACGCTCAGACCCTCCAAACCGAAGTCGCCAACGCCGACACGGCCGCCGCCCGAACCCACAGATGATGTGCGAACATAGATATGCTCGAACAGACGTTCACCTGTGGCAAGGTAGTGACCGATAATGGTGTAAACCATCACACGGGCACTGGGCACTTCGTCATCCTTGGCAATCAGTGCTTGCTGTTCTTGCCAGTCCTTCGAGGTCGAGTTGTCCACTGGGGTCTTGCGAATCAACTGCCAGCTGGCTTCACCGTGTTCTTTAGCGAACGACTTCTTGACATACCACGGTTGGTTGTAGAACAACTTGGAATCCACCTTCCCGCGAATCTCGAGAACCGAGAGTGGGAAAACTGCCACCAAGACATAAGTATCCTTTGCTTTCTGAAGCACTGCTTCAGAAAAAGGAATCTCTGACAAAGCAGCAATCTGCTGACGGGTTGGATTGACCCCGAAATGCTGGATGGCTTCTTCAATGTCGAAGAAGTTGTTGCGTCCCATGATTTCTCGGGCGCGCTTCTGGCTGGTCGTCGGCTCAAATCCACTGTTCTGAATGAACTTCACCACTTTCGCGGCAAGTTCGTTGCCTTTTGAGTCAATGACTCTTTGGGCAAGTTCGTCGTTGAGACCTGCGGTCTCCAGTTTGAGGAGCACCTCGTGTTCCTTGTGTACCGACAGGGTGCGTTCGTTTGTTTGGCTCACCATGTTTTTCATGGCACACACCTTCCTTTCTTTTTATTATCTATTACCCGATTCGTTCAGGCTAACGGCTTATCTCGGAATGAGACGAGCGGTTTAGAAATCCCGTCTTGACAGGACGTCCAAAACGCTCGCCTCATAGTTCTGAATCATAATTTTTAAAGAACACCTTTATTATTATAGCTTCGCTACACAATTACGTCGTTCGGTCGAAATGTGAGCAAGCTCTCATTTCTTCCTCACTTGTAATTATAGCAAACTGTTAAAATTTGTCAAGGGCTTGGGGTAATGTCCACACACATATGGCGGTTTTTCTCAAGATTTGTAGAATCCTGGCAAAAAGAAGATATTATAAAAATTGCCAAATGGATTTCTCCGGCCAAAAAGTATTATTTACAGAATTTTAGAGCAGAAAAGACAATTACCCCTAAGTTTGAAAGAGTAAAACCGTATTCTGAAAAATATATTTTAGATATTGCAAAAAAAATTTCACCATTTTTTGAAATTTGTGAATTAAGGACCTAAAGCCTACGAGGCTAGAGCTGAAAAATTTGACGATCTTTTGTAAAAAGTATAGAATAAGATAATTTGTACTCTGCAATAGATGGAGAATCAGGTGAAATTCCTGAGCTGTGCCGCAACTGTGAGCTCGCTGATGTTTGGCGGGTAAGCCAGAATACCATCTACCCCCAAATTTATTTGGAGAATTATAAGATATAATTAATCTAATTCTCTTCGAGCAAAGGGAAAAGTTAGTTGGGAAATATTTTATCCTAGGTAATTTCTCTCACTTGAAGTGAGATTTTTTAATTTTATGCAGAAAGTAGATAGAAATCTAAAAATTTTACTCGGAATAGGATTGATTTCAATAATTGGAATAGGAGTTTTTGGGATAAATACTCAATTAGAAATAGAAAAATTAACTCCGGCTTCCATAATTCAAACTGTACCGATTGAAGAAAAGGTTCTTTTAATTATTGACGATGGAAGTAAGAGCCCTCAGACATTTAAAATGGAAGTAGGAAAAAAAACTACTGTTTTTGATTTATTAAAACAAATAGAGATAGTTCTTGATTATACTGAATATGATATAGGAATTTTTATTAATGCTATCGGAGAAGTAGAGAACAATAGAAAAGAGAAGAAAAATTGGATGTATTACGTTAATGGAGAAAAAGCTGACAAAGGAGCAGGAAAACAAATAGTCAAACCTGGTGACAAGATAGAATGGAGATATGAAGAAGTTAGCTGGTAACAAATTATGATTTCAAAAAAAGGAAAAATTTTAACATTCATTATTGCTATTACCTTTGTTTTAATCGGGGTTAGCTTGCGGCTTTTGCCCCATCCGCCAAACTTTGCTCCGATTGCAGCTATTGCCTTATTTGGAGGAGTCTATCTTTCAAGAAAGACCGCTTTTATTTTACCAATGGCGGCAATGGTAATTTCAGATATATTTTTAAGCGGTTATTATCATTTACCGGTAATGATTTCTGTTTATGGATGTTTTCTTTTAATGGTTGCTTTGGGAATATATTTAAAGAAGCACAAAAAATGGTACACAATTGGAGGAAGTGCAATTTTATCTGCTATCATATTTTTTGTAGTTACCAATTTTGCAGTTTGGGTTTTTACTTTTTGGTATCCCAGGACTTTCTCTGGGTTAATCCAATGTTATATAATGGCTATTCCTTTTTTTAAAAATACTCTTTTAGGGAATTTGTTTTATGTAACCGCCTTTTTTGGAACTTATGAAATAGCAGAAGTATGGATTAGGAAAAGATTTGAAATGCCCGAAACAAAAACAGCTTATTAAGTAAAGATCTCCAGCGGCCGGTCCTCTGTTTTTTTTTATTAGGGCTTGCCCCGTAGAAGAAATTTGACAAGATTTTCTCTACGGGGCTTGTTTTTTTAACAAGAAAGTTGTAAATTTAAGACAGAGAGTAATAAAAAATAATCTTTGCTAAAGTCATGAAAAACAAAAAAATAATCTTAATAATAACTATCATTGCTGTTATTTTAGGCATTGTTATCTACCAGTTTTTTATTAAAGAAAAAGAACTAAAGTTTACTTTAGAAAAAGTATCTAAAGGAACAATTGTTAGAGAGGTTTCAGAAACCGGGATAGTTAGAATTTCAGAAGAAGTAAATCTTAGTTTTCAAAACCCCGCAAGAATTGAGAAAATGTATGTTGAGGTTGGAGATATAGTCAAAGCCGGGCAAGAATTGGCTAAACTTGACACCAGCCAGCTTCTTATTCAACTGAATGAAGCTCAAGCCGCTCTTGAGGTAGCTCGGGCAAAAAAAATAGATACTCAAGTTTCTCTTGAGAATGCCCGGCAGAATTTAGAGGACGTAGAAGCTGACGCCGATGAAGATTTAGAAAACGCTTATGAAGATGCAGTTAACACCTTAAATGATGCTTATTTTAAAATTTACAAAACTTATAATGTTGTATACGGAATTCAGAAAGATTATTTTACCTCTGCTAACGAAAAAGAAATGAAGGTTGTAGAGGAAAGATATAAGATTAAAAGCGCTTTAGAAAAAACTAAAAACTATACTGACAACCTTGAAAATAATCCTCAGTATGAAGACATTGATTTATCTCTTTCTAATGTCAAAAAATTATTGAAGAAAACAAGAGATTCTTTAGAAGTAGTCCGAGATGTAACGGGAACCGAAGCTTATCGTAATCTTGTTTCGGATAGTGATAAAACATCCTTAGATACCCAAAAATCAAATATTAATGCTGCCTATACTGATATTGTTAATTCTCAGCAGGTTATTTCAACTATTAAAGTTGAAAATGAAGCAAACATTAACACTGCTAAGGCCGAAGTTGCTGCGCTCGAAGCTCAGTTGCAAGAAAACGGAGAAATTAGCGGTTTACATCAAGCTCAAATAAATCAAGCCAAAGCCCAAGTTTCTCTTTTCCGAAATCAGATTCAAGAATCTACTCTAAAAAGTCCCAACAAAGGTCAAATAACAAAAGTAAACAAAAAAGAAGGAGAAACAGTCCAGCTTACTGAATCGGTAATTTCTTTACTTCCTACTGGTCCCTTCCAAATAAAAGTAGATATTTACGAAGAGGATATTGTTGATGTTAAGATTGGTAATTTAGTAGATATTATTCTGGCTGCTTTTCCTGAACAGGTTTTTAAAGGTAGGGTAGTTTCAATTAACCCTGCCGAGGAACTGATTGAAGGAGTGGTTTATTACGAGATAACTATTGATTTTGAGGAAACTAAGGAAGGAATTAAACCGGGGATGACCGCTGATATCGTTATTGAGACCGATAAAAAGGAAAATGTTTTAGTTATTTCTGAAGATGTCTTAGTAAAGATAAATGGCAAAAAAATAGTTAAAATTTTTAACAATGGAACAATTGAAGAAAGAGAAATAGAAATTGGCTTGGAGGGAGATAATGATTTAATAGAAGTTATTTCAGGGTTAGAGGAAGGAGAGAAAGTAGTTATTGAATAGAAAACAATATGCTCGTGCGGTGTTTAACAGATAAAACCCGATGTTGAACATTTTTTTCTATGGCAGAGCCAATAATAAAATTAGAAAATATCTGGAAGGTTTACCAATTAGGTGAAATAGAACTTACTGTTTTAAAGGGAATAAACCTGGAAATATATCCAGGTACTTTTATGACAATAATGGGTCCCTCGGGTTCCGGCAAGTCAACTCTTATGCATATAATCGGTTGTTTAGATACCCCGACCAAGGGAGAAATTTTATTAGAGGGAAAAAATGTTTCTAATTTTTCCGAAGACAAATTAGCTCAAATTAGGGGGCAAAAGATAGGTTTTGTTTTTCAGCAGTTTAATTTACTTCATAATCTTAATGCTCTTGAAAATGTAATGCTTCCGATGGTTTTTCAGGGTGTTCCTGAAAAGGAAAGAATAGAAAGAGCAAAAGAACTTCTTAGTTCCTTGAATTTAGAAAAAAGAATTTATCATCGACCATCTGAGCTTTCTGGAGGAGAACGGCAAAGAATAGCTATTGCCCGGGCTTTATCTAATGACCCTGAAGTTGTAGTAGCTGATGAACCAACTGGTAACTTAGATTCTACCACCGGTAAAAAAATTATGGAGGTATTTATTAACCTTCATAAAAAAGAAAATAAGACCATTGTTGTTGTAACTCATGACCCTAATATTGCTCGTTATAGTAAAGAAATAGTTAATATTAAAGACGGCCAAATAATTCATAATCACATCCAGTCAGGAAAAATTTTATGGTAAAAGAATACGTCAAAATCGCTATAAGAAGTTTGAGAACAAGGCCTACGAGGAGTTGGCTGACTATGATTGGCATTGTTATTGGCATTTTTCTGATTATGTCCTTGCTTTCTTTAAGCCAAGGAATAAAAACAGCAGTTATGCAGCAGTTAAAGATGATGGGCAAGGATTTAATTATGATAATGCCCGGTGAACTCACTGATATAGTAACTACTATGGTCGGAGGGTTAGAATTAACCGACGATGATGTTAAAGCGATAAAAAAAACAAAGGGAGTAGATACTGTTGTTCCTATGAGCTATAAAGGAGAAGCAATGAGACATCAAGGAGAAAAAAGAACAGTTTTATTATGCGGAATTCCCTTAAAGGAAAGCTTGGATATATTTAAAACTGATATGGGCTTTGAATTAGTGGAAGGACGTTGGCCAACCCCTGGAAAAAGAGAGATTTTCGTTGGTTATTTAGTACCCAAAGAAATTTTTCCCGGAATAAAAGCAGGAACTCAAATTACTCTCAGAGGAAAGCAGTTTGAAGTTGTCGGAGTATTAAAATCTGTAGGGAGCAAACAAGATGATTCTCAGGTTTATATAGATTTGGATATCTACCGGGAAATTACCGGTGAGCGAACAGGGGCTAAAATGGCTATGGCTAAGGTTAAACCCGGTTATTCAGCCGAGGAAGTAGTTGAAAATATAAAAGAAAATCTTGAAGAAAACAGAAAGAGGAGAAGGGGAGAAGATTTACCATCTTATAGCGTTATTAGCAGTGAGAAAATAACCGATATAGTTGGCAATGTAATGGGTTTAATACAAATAGCAATTTTTGGATTTGCCTCAATAGCTATTGTTGTCGGAGGAATAGGAATAATGAATACGATGTATACTTCGGTTCATGAAAGAATTCGGGAAATTGGAATTATGAAAGCCGTGGGAGCAAAAAACAAAACCATAGTCACGCTCTTCTTAATTGAATCCGGCATTTTTGGCTTGTTTGGAGGATTAGGGGGAGTAATCTTAGGACTGGGTTTGGCAAAAATAGTGGAAATTTATTGCAGAACTCAAAACATCTTTTTACTAAAAGCTTCAATTACTCCCCAGCTTATTCTTTTTGGCTTAGCTTTTTCCTTTTTGATTGGTTGTATTGCTGGCTTTTTACCTGCCAGAAGCGCCTCAAAACTAAATCCGGTTGAGGCCTTAAGGTACGAATAATTACTTGGCAACCAAACCCTCAGAGAAATAGTTTTCGGACAGATTACTTCGGGTGACACGCAGTCAGCTTAAGTGATAAAAGAGAATTATCATCAGCTACTGCTATTTCTCGCCGAGCCGTAATATCCTTAGAAGAAAATACAAATCTATTCTTGGACTCGGCTGCGAAGTGTCCCCCTCGGCAATCTGCCCTCAGGCTATCTGGTTGTAATGAAAAGAAAGCTATCCAGAGATTTTTATACTCAACCAACCCTAAACATAGCCAAAGAGCTTTTGGGAAAATATATTGTTAGAAAAATAGCCTGCCCGCATTGCTGCGCAAAGCGTTGCAGGCGGGGCAGAAAAAAACTGGTTGGGAAAATTATAGAAACTGAGGCTTATATTGGTCCCCAAGACAAGGCATCTCATTCTTACAAAGGAAAAAGAACGTTAAGAAACCGGGCTGAATATTTAATTGGAGGCCATATTTATATTTATTTGGTTTACGGAATGTATTGGCAATTGAACATTTCTACTAAAAGGGAAGGAAAGCCAGAATGCGTGCTTATTCGAGCTATAAAGCCCGAAGATGGTGAAATTTCTTTAGCTAACGGTCCGGGAAAACTTTGCCGCTATTTAAAATTAGATAAATCTTTCTATGGAGAAGATTTAACTAAAAGTAAGAGGATTTGGCTTGAAGACAGAGGTGAGGAAATAAAGCCATCTCAAATTTTAGCAACGAGACGAATTGGTATTGATTATGCCGGACCCTATTGGTCTCGCCGTAAATGGCGATTTTTAATTAAAGAATGTGAGAAGTTTTTACTTAAAGCAAAATGAGAAATAAAACCAAAAAAGTGATAGTAGCGATGTCTGGCGGTATTGACTCAAGTGTGGCGGCAGCTCTGTTGAAAAGAGAAGGATTTGATGTGGTTGGAGTTTTTATGAAATTAGATAAATTAAAATCTTCCAGAGAAAGCGAGAAAAGAGCTAAGGCAGTAGCTAAAAAACTTGGCATTTCTTTTCGAGTTTTGGATTTAAGAAAAGAGTTCAAAAAAAAAGTAATAAAACCTTTTATAGAAAAGTATAAAAAAGGTAAAACCCCTAATCCCTGTGTAGTTTGCAATAAAGAAATTAAATTTGATATTTTATTTAAAAAACTTTCAGAATTTAAAGCGGATTTTATTACTACCGGCCATTATGCCAGAATAAGAAAAGGTAAATTGCTAAAAGGAAGAGATAAAGGCAAAGACCAGTCCTATTTTCTATGGCAGTTGACTCCTAAATTATTGAATAAAGTTCTATTTCCGGTTGGAGGATATACCAAAAAAGAAACGAAACAATTAGCTAAAGACTTTGAGTTGCCCTTCAAAACTATTTCTGATTCTCAAGAGATTTGTTTTGTTGGCAAGAGCATAAATAATTTTCTTAAAGAACATCTAAAGATGAAAAAAGGGAAGATAATTAATATTAAAGGGAAAATAGTAGGGGAACACAAAGGGCTTCATTTTTATACTATTGGTCAAAGAAAGGGGATAGAGCTCCCCGGCGGTCCTTTTTATGTTTTAGATAAAGATATAAAGAAAAATTATTTGATTATTACCAAAAATGAAAAAGATTTATATAAAAAAGAACTGATTGCTAAAAAAATTAATTGGATTAGAGATAAGCCATTGAAATTTCCCCTGAGAGTAAAAGCTAAAATAAGATATAGACATGAGCCAGCCTTAGCTATAGTAAAGGGGTATAATAAGAGTAAAATTAAAGTGGTTTTTGATAAACCCCAAAGAGCAATTACTCCCGGACAATCAGTGGTGTTTTATAAAGACCAAGAGGTTTTGGGAGGAGGAATAATACAATGAACAATGAACAATAAATTATGGAGAAAGGATATAAAAAAGGGATATTAATAGCTTTTGGAGAGTTGTTTTTGAAATCAGAAGGGGTAAAAAAACTTTTTCAAAAGAGATTAGTCCAAAATCTTTGTTTTTTTCTTCAAAAAGGGGGTTTAGATTTTAAGATTCATTCTTTTAGGGAAAGAATTTTTATAGAAACTTCAGAGATTCAAAAAGCATCAAGGATAATAAAGAAAGTTTTTGGAATTGTTTGGCTAACCGACTGTTTATGGTTTCCCAAAACAACCCTAAAAGGATTTTCGGATTTTGTAACTCAGAACTATCCAAAGTGGATAAAGAAAAATAAAACTTTTGCTATTAGATTAAAATTAGACCCCCACTACCAAAATTTTGGTGTGGGGACAAGAAAAGGATTGTTAAAAGAAAATAGGGAATATGTTATTAAAGAAATTGCAAAAAATATAAAAAGAAAAGTTGATTTAACGAGACCTCAAAGAGAAACCTTTATTGAAATTAGACAAAAGGGTTGGTTTTTATATTTTAAAAAGATAAAAGGAGCAGGTGGGCTTCCAGGGGGAAGCGCAGGCAAAGTTTTATCTTTAATTTCAGGAGGAATTGATTCTCCGGTAGCTGCTTATTTAATCGCTAAAAGGGGAGCGGAGAATATCTGGCTGCATTTTCATTCGGCTCCTTTGGTTTCCAGAGCCAGCATTGAAAAAGTGAAAGAATTGGCAAAAGTTTTTTTAAACTATCAGCCCCATCTTAAAATTTATTTTGTCCCTTTCCAGAAAGCTCAATTAGAAATTAAAGCCAAGATACCTGTTAAATATAGGATTTTACTTTACCGGAGATTGATGCTTAAGGTCGGGGAGAAAATTGTTAAAAAAGAAAAATGTCAGGCATTCATTAGTGGTGAAAGTTTAGGCCAGGTAGCTTCCCAAACGCTGCCAAACATTAAAATCATTGAAGAGGCAACAAAAATACTAATACTAAGACCGTTAATTAGTCAAGATAAGGAGGAAACGATTAAGTTGGCAAGGGAAATAGGAACTTTTGAAATTTCAATAAAACCCCACGAAGATTGCTGTAGCGTATTTGCTCCAAAACCACAGACAGCTAAAGGAAAAATAGCAATAATAAAGGAATTAGAAAAAAGATTAGAAACTGTTAGAATAATTAGAGAGATTGTTAAAGAAATTGAGATTGAAAGGTATTAACTTGACCCTTCACCTAAAGCCTTGGCTGAAGGCTTGACTACTATTCTTGCTTAAAGTAGGGTATAATAATAAAATAGAGAATGTAACTATTATTAAAGGTCGGAAAAAAAAAGAAAAAGAGATAAGATTAAGAGATAAAGAGATTAAGAGAAAACGAAAGCCAGTCCCTTAATTAACTTAATCTCTTAGTTAACTTAAATTATGGCTAAGGAAGAAAAAGAATACATAGGTTATTGTGTAAAGTGCAAAAAGAAACAAAAAATCCAGAATCCCAAAGTAATAGCTATGAAGGGCAAAGGGAAAGCGAAAAGGAGAGCAGCCACTGGTACCTGCCCGGTGTGTGGTACTAAAATGTTCAGAATTTTAGGAAAAGCAGATTAGTTAGAGAAAGTTCGGTTTATAAAATGCGTAAATAGCCCAAAACTATCCCGATTGGGATAGTTTTGGGCTATTTAGTTAAAGCTAAAAAATAATCTATCCGAGACCGCATCTCGGTCAGTTTCGTTAGGATGTTTTTTTCTGAAAAAACAAAAAAACAAATTGCTATTACCCTAGGCGGATTAGTTTGTTTAAATCTTATTACTTGGGTTGTAGTTTATGATTTGAGCAGAGCCCAAGGGCTTGAAGTAATTTTTTTTAATGTTGGACAAGGAGATAGTATTTTTATTGAAAACTCAGCCGGGCAGCAGATTTTGATTGACGGAGGTCCTGACTCAGCTGTTTTAGAGAAATTAGCCGAAGAAATGCCATTTTATGATAGGACTTTAGATTTAATAATTTTAACTCATCCCGAACACGACCATATGGCTGGTTTGATTGAGGTTTTAAAAAGATATGAGGTTGAAAACATTTTGTGGACCGGGGTTGTTCGGAACACAGCTGAATATAAGGAATGGCAGAGATTGATTGAAGAAGAAGGAGCTGAAATTTTTGTTGCTAAACATGGCCAAAGAGTATCTTTATCCGGCTCAGACCCCTGTATTTTTCTTGATATCTTATATCCTTTTGAAAATTTAGAATCTCAAAAGATTGAAAATAGTAATGATACTTCTATTATTGCTCGATTAGTCTTTAACGCTAATTCATTTCTTTTTACCGGAGACGCAGGGGAATTTGTAGAGAATAAATTGATAGAAAATAATATTTATTTGGGTTCCGATGTTTTAAAGGTTGGCCATCATGGCTCGAAGTACTCAACCGGCGAGATTTTTCTTAAAATGGTTAGTCCTGAGATTGCTGTAATTCAAGTTGGTAAAAATTCCTATGGTCATCCTACCGAAGAAGTATTGGCAAGACTTGAAAAATTTGCTATAAAAGTTTTAAGGACCGACTTAGATGGAGATATTAAAATTTTTTCCGATGGAAACAAACTAAAAATTAAAAGTCAAAAGTTAAAAATCTAAAGTTGCAGCATTAAGGTAAAAGTATTTATTATCTTTTACTTTTAATTTTTGACTTTAGACCTTTAACTTAGCGAAACGCTTATGCAGCATCCAAAAGAGGAAAAAACATTATTATTAATTAAACCAGATGGCGTAAAAAGAGGGCTTATCGGAGAAGTCCTTTCTCTAATTGAAAAGAAAGGTCTTAAGATTATTGCTTTGGATATGATTCGGGCGACCAAAGAGCAGGTTGATGGGCACTATCCAAAAGACGAAAAATGGATAAAAAGATTGGGCGAGAAAACTTTGAAAAATTATAGAGAATTTGGCTTTGATGCTAAGACAGAGTTAGGTACAGAAAATCCTATGGAAATAGGAAAGAAGGTTCGCGAATGGTTGATAGATTATTTGTGTTCAGGACCTATGGTAAAAATAGCGATTAAAGGAATCCATGCTATTAATATGATAAGAAAATTAGCCGGTTCTTCTATGCCTTCTGAAGCAGAAATGGGAACGATTCGTGGTGATTTTTCGGTTGATGATGCCACAGCTGCTAATCGGGATAAAAGAGCAATTCATAATATTGTCCACGCCTCTGAAACTCTCGAAGAAGCTGAGCATGAATTAAGTTTCTGGTTTGCCCCAGAAGATGTTTATGATTACAAACGCGCTGAGGAAGATATAATGTTCTAGAGGGTTGACATCAGCGTTGATTCTGCGGTAAAATAAAAGTAGCCCTGTGATTTTCTAGTTAGATTCTGGACTATACTTGTTTAATAGGGAATCCAATATTTGTACTTGCTGTGGTAAGTGCGTGTGGATACCCACTTAGAAATTTCTCCGGAAGATTCTCTCTAGGAAAGCAGGGCTAATTATTGGAGTAATAATAAAACAGCCGTGAATAACGGCTGTTTTAATTTGGGAAAATTTGTCGGGGCACCCGGACTCGAACCGGGAATCACACGCACCCCATGCGCGCATGTTAACCATTACACTATGCCCCGAAAACTATTTACTTTTCCCTAAAGCTTTAATGCATTTAGCGCAGGCCAAAATTCGCTTACCAACGAATTTTCTATAAGCTGGTTTTTTTATATCAATGGGAATTCTGACCCATTGTAAATTGGGATATTTTCTTTTTTTGCCTGTCGGATTATATTTTCCTCTCAGCTTTTTCAAATGCTGGACCATTATTGATCCTTTTCCGCAAATTGCGCATTGTTTTGCCATATAGAAATATCTTATCAAATATTTTTACTTTTGTAAAATTTTTTGGTATAGTCAATTGTATGGAATATATTTTTCTAATTATCGTTTTAATTTTTTCCATTGTTGTTCATGAAGTTTCTCATGGAGCAATGGCTTATTATTTAGGCGACCCAACAGCTAAATACGCTGGTCGTCTGACTTTAAATCCCTTGAAACATTTAGACCCGATTGGTTCGGTTGTTGTACCGATTTTTTTAATTTTAATGACAAAATTAACCGGTGGAGGAATTATTTTTGGCTGGGCAAAACCTGTACCGATTAATCCATATAATTTTAGAGACCAAAAATATGGAGAAGCTAAAGTGGCTTTAGCCGGGCCAGGAGCAAATTTAGTAATCGCCTTAATTTTTGGCTTATCTCTAAGATTTTTACCAGTTATATATACTCTTCCGGGAGTTTATTTAATGTTTTCTTACATTGTTTATATTAATATCTTATTGGCGGTATTTAATTTATTACCTATTCCTCCTTTAGACGGCTCTCACATTCTTTTTACTTTTTTGCCGCTAAAAGCAGAAAATGTAAAAGTATTTCTAAATCAATTTGGAATTTTTATTTTACTTTTTATTATTTTCTTTTTCTTTCCTTGGATAGTTTTAATTATCAACTGGATTTTTAGCTTAATCGTCGGTGTTCCCTTGTTTTAGGTTCTTAATTATTGACAATTTAAAATTTATTTGCTAAGTTGCTTTAGATAAACGTTAAGCGTTTAATTATTTTATTTTTGATTTTTGATATTTCATTTTGCATTTTGATTTTTACATTTTGATTTTTTATTATGCCAACTATTAATCAACTTATTAAAAAAGGCAGAAAGAGAATAAAAAAGCGCTCTAAGAGGCGGGTTTTAGGGTTTGGGTTTAATGTTCTTAAAAATAAGCCGAAAAAATATCCCTCACCGTTTAAAAAGGGGGTTTGCCTTAGGGTTTTTACTGTAACACCCAAAAAACCTAATTCAGCGTTAAGAAAAGTAGCCAGAATTCGCCTAAGTAACGGAGCAGAAGTTACGGCTTATATTCCTGGAGAAGGTCATAATCTTCAAGAGCATTCTGTGGTGCTTATTAGAGGAGGAAGAGTAAAAGATTTACCAGGGGTGAGATATCATATAATAAGGGGAGTCTTGGATACTGCCGGCGTTGAGGGAAGAAAACAATCTCGTTCTAAATATGGAACAAAGAGAGAGAAGCAAAAATAGGATATTAGGAGATTATTTTAAAAAATAATTACTTAATCATCTAACCACCCAAAATTATGGGAAAGAAAATAAAGAGACATCTAATAAACCCTGATTTCATTTATAACAGTACTAATGCTGCCAAGTTTATTAACTATATCATGAGACGGGGTAAAAAAACGATAGCCAAAAAGATTGTCTATAATGCTTTTGATATTGTTAAAGAAAAAACTAAAAAAGAACCTTTAGAAGTTTTTGAAATTGCTTTAAAAAACGTTTCACCCTTAGTTGAGGTTAAATCCAGAAGAATTGGCGGAGCAACTTACCAAGTTCCCAGAGAAGTAAAGGGTAATAGAAAATTAGCTCTGGCTATGCGTTGGATAATTCAAGGAGCTAAGTCGAAAAAGGGAAAGCCCATGAAAGAGAAATTAGCTGCTGAATTAATTGACGCTGCAAATAATGCTGGTTGGGCAGTAAAAAAGAAAACAGATACCCATCGGATGGCTGAAGCCAATAGAGCTTTTGCTCATTTTAGATGGTAAATCGCTCGGCAACCTACTTCAGAGGACCGCTGAATTTTCCCACCGAGAAAATTCAGCTTATTTACTCGGCTCGCTCTTCCTCGCTTCGCTCGGAAACCATGGCCGCTTACCTCCGTGTGTCCTCCTCAGCAGGTTGCCTCGCTCATTATTCGTAGACCTGCGGAGCATCTCCTCTTAAAATTTTAAACTTCAAGTTTTATGAGAAAATATCCAATAGGAAGAGTTCGTGATATCGGCATAATAGCCCATATTGATGCCGGCAAGACAACCGTTACTGAACGGGTGCTTTTTTACACTGGGATTTCTTATAAAATTGGAGAAGTTCATGATGGACAAGCTATTATGGATTGGATGGAACAGGAGAGAGAAAGAGGAATTACTATTACCTCTGCTGCTACCACTTGTTTTTGGGTCCCGACCAATATAGACAAAACAGATGCGAAGCAAAATGAATACCGCATTAATATTATTGATACGCCCGGCCATATTGATTTTACCGCTGAAGTTCAGAGGTCATTGAGGGTTTTAGATGGAGCGGTAGTAGTTTTTGATGGGGTAGCAGGGGTAGAACCCCAATCCGAGACCGTTTGGCGTCAAGCAGATAAATTTAAGGTGCCGAGATTATCTTTTATAAATAAATTAGATAGAACAGGAGCTTCTTTTAAAAAGAGTTTTGATTCTATTTTAGAAAAACTTTCTTCAAATGCAGTAGCCCTCCAGCTACCAATTGGAGAAGAAGAAAATCATAAAGGGGTAATTGATCTTTTAGAGATGAAAGCTTTACAATTTGAAGGCGATTTCGGACAAAGAGTAGAAAAAATCATTCTCCTTGATGAGAAAGGCGAACCTTGTCCAGAGGGTCGGGAATTAGTCAGCGATAATTTATTAAAAGAAGCGAAGAAATGGCGCCGGAATTTGGTTGAAAAAATTGTTGCCGAAAATGAGAAGATTTTAGAAAAATACTTAGAGGGTAAAGAAATTTCAGTTGAAGATTTAAAAAAGACTTTACGAAAAGCCACTATAGAATATAAACTTATTCCAGTATTTTGCGGGGCGGCTCTTAAAAATAAAGGAATTCAGCCATTATTAGATGGCATTTGCAATTATCTTCCTAGCCCAAAGGATCTTCCAGCGGTTAAAGGGATTAATCCTAAAACCGGCCAGGCAATAGAGAGAAAAGCCGACGATTCAGAGAAATTCAGCGCTCTTGCTTTTAAAGTTGCCGCCGATCCTTATGTAGGGACCTTAACTTATTTTCGAGTATATTCCGGTTCCTTGACAAGCGGATCTTATTTGTTAAACTCAATAACAGGCGAAAAAGAAAGAATTGGACGAATTTTAAGAATGCATGCAGCAGCAAGAGAAGAAGTAAAAGAAATTTTTACTGGAGATATTTCTGCCATCGTTGGTCTTAAAAATACCCAAACCGGACATACTCTTTGTGACGAAGCTAATCCCATTATTCTGGAGAAAATTGTTTTTCCAGAACCAGTTATTTCTATACGCATTGAACCAAAATCCCGGGCTGATCAAGAAAAAATAGCTTTATCTCTTAAAAAATTATCAGAGGAAGACCCGACCTTTAGAGTGAAGAGTGATTTAGAGACCGGAGAAACCATTATTTCAGGAATGGGTGAATTGCATCTTGAAGTTATTATTGACAGAATGAAAAGAGAATTTAACGTAGAGGCAATAGTTGGAAAACCCCAGGTTGCTTATAGGGAAACAATTAGAGAAAAAAGCGAAGCTGAAGGGAAGTATATCAGGCAGAGTGGAGGTAGGGGGCAATACGGACATGTTTGGTTAAGGATTAAACCAAAAGAAGAGGGCAAGGGGTTTAAATTTATAGATGAAATTAAGAGCGGTATTATTCCTAAAGAATTTATTCCTTCAGTAAAAAAAGGAGTAAAGGAAGCAATGGATAGAGGGGTTTTGGCAGGATATCCAATAACGGATGTAGAAGTAGCTTTATATAACGGTTCCTTCCATGAAGTCGATTCTTCAGAGAATGCTTTTAAAATCGCTGCTTCAATGGCTTTTCAAGAAGCAGCAAAAAAGGCAAAATTAGTTTTGTTGGAACCAATTATGAAATTAGAAGTTATTGTTCCTTCAAAGTTTTTAGGAGATATTGTTGGAAATTTGTCAGCAAGGCGGGGGAAGATTGAAGAAACTAAAGATAGATTAAATATGAAAATTATTGACGCTAAAGTTCCTTTAGGTGAAATGTTTGGATATGCCACTACTTTAAGGTCCTTAACTGAAGGCAGGGGAATCTTTACCATGGAATTTGATCACTATGAGGAGGTGCCCCAAAGCATTACCCAGGAAATTATTGAAGGGAAAAGACATTAAAACAATGAACAATGAACAATAAAACAATGGCTGTTGACCCCGTTAGAGGCAGGTCGCCGAAAGGCGACCGTAAGAGCCTCTTGCGATGCTCTGCCTCTAACGGGGTTGACTTTTTTTTTATTTTTAATAGAATAATAACATAACTTAAACTTGACACCAATACACTAATAAAACACGAATGACACTAATAAATTATTTATTTTTGTTAAACCCTCAAGGGACATTCGTGTCAATTCGTGTATTAGTGTCGTGCTAATTATGGCAAAAGAAAAATTTGAAAGAGTTAAACCTCATATTAACATTGGCACTATTGGTCATGTTGATCATGGTAAAACTACTTTAACTGCTGCGATACTCCATATTTTAAATTTAAAGGGGTTAAAAGCTACAGAAAAAACTGTTGACCAGATCGATGCAGCTCCGGAAGAAAAAGCCAGAGGCCTTACAATTTCTATTTCTCACCTTGAATATGAATCAGAAAAAAGGCACTATGCCCATATTGATTGCCCCGGGCATGCAGATTATATTAAAAATATGATTACCGGGGCTGCTCAAATGGATGGCGCAATTTTGGTTGTTTCTGCTTCTGACGGTCCGATGCCCCAAACTAGAGAGCATATTTTATTGGCTCGCCAGGTAGGCATACCTTCAGTAATTGTCTTTTTGAATAAATGCGATATGGTAGACGATCCAGAGATTATTGATTTGGTTGAATCTGAGGTTAGAGAACTTCTAAAAAAATATAAGTTTCCTGGAGATAAGATTCCAGTAATCCGGGGGTCTGCTCTTAAAGCTCTTGAGGCGAAATCAGTGGATGATGAAGTAGCTAAACCAATTTTAGAAGTTATTAAAGCTTTAGATGAGTATATTCCTGAGCCGACTCGAGATATTGAAAAGCCCTTTTTAATGGCTATTGAAGATATTTTCTCTATCGCCGGACGAGGAACTGTTGCCACAGGAAGAATTGAAAGAGGTATAGTTAAATCTAACGAAGAAGTGGAGTTGGTTGGTTTACGCCCCACCCAAAAAACAGTTGCAGTGAGCGTAGAAATGTTTAATAAAATTCTTGATGAAGGAAGAGCAGGAGATAACGTTGGAATTTTACTCAGAGGGCTTAAGAAAGAAGAGGTTGAAAGAGGACAAGTTTTGGCAAAACCAGGGTCGGTTACTCCTCATACTGAGTGTGAATGTGAAGTTTATATTTTAACTAAAGAAGAAGGCGGTCGTCACACTCCTTTCTTTAATGGTTATAAGCCCCAATTTTATATTCGAACCACTGATGTAACCGGCGACGTAACATTGCTAGAAGGGACAGAGATGGTTATGCCCGGAGACACTGTTAATCTGAAAATTAAGTTAATTGCACCAGTTGCTCTTGAAGAAAAACAAAGGTTCGCAATTAGAGAAGGAGGAAAAACAGTAGGAGCAGGGGTGGTAACAAAAATCATAAAATAGACCGAGCACTCAACATTTTGAGTGCTCGGTGCTCCCCAGCCCTCTAAGCTGGATAGAAGGAGTATTAAGAATATCAGAGAATATAAATAGCTTTTCTATGCTCAAATTCAATAAACCTGGAGCATAGAGGGCTGGGTCGCATGCCCATAAAACAGAAAGCAGTTGAAGAAGAAACAAAACCAAAGCTTAGAATAAAACTAAAAGCTTACGATTATAAAATTATTGATAATAGTGCTCGACAGATTATTGAAACAGCTTTAAGGTATGGAGCTGAGGTTTCGGGACCTGTTCCCCTACCAACAGAGATTCACAAATACACTGTAAATCGCTCTTCTTTTGTGCATAAAGATAGTCGGGAACAGTTTGAAATGAGGGTTCATAAGAGATTAATTGATATTTTAAATCCTACTTCTAATATGCTTGATGCTTTGATGAATTTAACTCTTCCTGCCGGAGTTGACATTGAAATCAAAACTTAAAACACTGATTAATGCTGATTTACATCAATCATTTTATAGTTTATGATTAAAATGTTAAAACTAATAATTTCTTAGAAAATAAGATTTATTGGAATAGTTGCGGGAAAAACCGGGCTATGCCCGGTTTTCAATTATCTGTATGAATCAATTTTTATTCGTGCAATTATGAAATTTATTCTTGGTCCCCGAACAAAAGCTCACTCCGTTCGCTTTATACGGGGCAAGAAAAAATTAGATCAAGGTTAAATTATGAAATTTATTCTAGGAAAAAAAATTGAGATGACCCAGGTATTTGATGAGAAAGGGAATGTGATTCCCGTAACTTTAGTTGAAGCAGGCCCCTGTTACATTACCCAGATAAAAACAAAAGAGAAAGACAGATATGAGGCAGTTCAGCTCGGTTTTGAGAAATTAAAATTAAAAAAAATTAAAAAAGTCAAAAAGAAAAAACCTTTTAGATACTTAAGGGAGTTTTCCGCCCCGAAGGGGTCCGCTTCGCCCACGAAGCGAGGCGAGCGAGATCTCGCCGAAGGCGGAGAAGGAGATATTTCAAAACACAAAGAGGGAGATAAGATTGATGTTTCGGTTTTTAAAGAGGGGGACAAAGTTTCAATTTCCGGAATTTCTAAAGGAAAAGGGTTTACCGGCGTGGTAAAAAGATGGGGTTTTAAGGGAGGACCAGCTAGTCATGGAACCAAGCATACCCACAGGACAATAGGGTCAGTGGGTTCGATGTTTCCCCAAAGAGTTATTAAAGGAAAAAAAATGCCGGGAAGAATGGGAGGAGGAAGAATAACGGTTAAAAATTTGGAAATAGTGAAAGTGGACATTGATAATAATTTATTAGCTGTAAAAGGGGCTATTTCCGGAAGAAAGGGAACGCTGTTAGAAATTAGAGGATAAGAAATTAGAGATTTATATATGAAAACAATTGTTTACAGCCAAAAAGGAGAAGAAGTAGGAACGGTTTTATTACCAAAAGAGGTATTTGAGGTTAGAATGAATTCTGACTTAGTTCATCAGGTTGTTGTTTCACAGATGGCAAATCAAAGAAGAATTACTGCTAAAACAAAAGATAGGGCAGAAGTTAGAGGAGGGGGCAGGAAGCCCTGGCGGCAGAAAGGAACAGGGAGAGCAAGAACTGGTTCAATTCGTTCTCCTATATGGAGAGGAGGCGGGGTAACCTTCGGTCCTACTACAGAGAAAGTTGTCAAAAAAAGAATTCCTAAAAAAATAAAAAGAAAGGCGTTATTTATGACATTATCTGCTAAAGCTAAAGAGAATTTGATTTTTGTTTTAGATAGTTTAAAAATTGAAAAACCTCCGAAGGAATCCGCTAAAGCGGGTCCAACGGGGCAGGCCCGCCCGCTTCGCCTTGCTTCGCAAGGCGGGCAGGCAAAGACAAAAGATATGGTTAAGATATTAAATAAGTTACCTTGCAAATTAAGTTCAGTTTTGATTGCTCTTCCCCAGATGGATGATAATATAATTAGAGCAGCGAGAAATATTCAAAAGGTTAATATCATACAAGCCAAGGATTTGAATGTGTTGGATGTGCTTTCTTATAAATATTTAGTTATACCAAAAGAGGCACTGAAAATAATTAAAGATACGTTTCTAAAGAAATGAAATTTTTTGATTTTCTCAAAAAAAAGAAGAAAGTAGAAGAAAGGAAAAAAAAGAAACCCCCTATCGCTAAAGCTTTGGCGGGTAAGAAAGCAAAGAAAGAAAAAAAGCCCCTAAAAAAGGAGGAGGAGATTAAGCCCGAGATTAGGAAACCGAGGAGGAAGATTTCAGAAAAAACATATCAAGTTCTTTCTTCTCCGCATGTAACAGAAAAAGCAACTACACTTGAGAAAGAAAATAAATATATTTTTAAGGTTCAAACTAAAACAAACAAAACTGAAATAAAAAGAGCAGTTGAGGATATATATAGGGTAGATGTAGTCGGGGTTAAGATTATTAATATACCTAAAAAACGGAGGAGATTAGGAAGGCAGATAGGGTGGAGAAAAGGATATAAAAAAGCAATTATAGAAATAAAAAAAGGTCAGAAAATAGAGATACTTTCTAGATAATTTTCAATTATGAAAAAGCAAGATTCAAAGAAAATACTTACAAAGAAGAAGCCTGAGAAGAGGTTGCTTACTTCTTTAAAAAGACGAGCGGGAAGGAATAGTTCTGGTCGAATAACTGTTCGTCATCAAGGAGGCGGAGTAAAAAGGCTTTATAGAATGGTTGATTTTGGTCAAGAAAAGATTGACATTCCAGCAAAAGTTATTGCTTTAGAGTATGATCCTTACCGAACCGCTTTTCTTGCTCTTTTAGAATATAATGGCGGAGAAAGGCGCTATCGAATTGCTCCAATGGGTTTGAAAATTGGAGATAAAATAATTTGTTCAGAAAAAACTGAAATTAAAATTGGAAATAGATTAAAACTAAAGAATATTCCGGTAGGAACTATGGTCTATAATATTGAACTTGAACCCGGGAGAGGAGGAAAAATAGTTAGAGCGGCGGGAACGGTTGCTAAAGTTTCGGCTCAAGAAGGGAAATGCACTAATTTAGAAATGCCTTCTAGCGAGGTTAGAAGAGTTCTTCGGGAATGTTATGCTACTATAGGAACGGTTTCTCATCCAGAGTGGCGGTATATTACAGCGAGAAAAGCAGGGATAAGCCGTTTAAAAGGAAAAAGACCAGCGGTTCGAGGAAGCGCAATGAATCCAGTTGACCATCCTCATGGCGGAGGAGAAGGGAAATCGCCTATCGGTTTAAAATATCCTAAAACGCCCTGGGGAAAACATGCTTTAGGGGTTAAGACAAGAAAAAAAGGGTGGACAGATAAATATATTATTAAAAGGCGTAAAAAGAAAAGAAGATAATTATGGCTAGAAGTTTAAAAAAAGGTCCATATATAGATGAAAAATTATTAAAGAAGGTTAAGAAATTGAAACCAGGTGATAAGACAGTAATTAAAACCTGGAAACGGTCTTGTACTATTACTCCAGAAATGGTTGGTTTTACTTTTGGAGTTCATAATGGCAAAGAGCATATTTTAGTTTATACAACGGAAGAGATGGTTGGACATAAACTCGGAGAATTCTCTCCAACTACAAAATTTGTAAGGCACGGCGGAAGGATACAAAGGGAATTAGAAAAGAAAGGCACGGCGGAAGGAGCAGAGAATCTTAAATCGCTTTAAATGAAGTTATGCAGATGATAGTTAAACTAAAATATCTACGAATAGCACCCCGGAAAGTTCGTCTTGTTGCTAATCTTATCCGGAGAAAGAAAGTTGAGGAAGCTCAGGATATTTTGAATTTTACTGTTAAAAAGTCAGCAAGACCCCTACTTAAACTTTTAAATTCAGCTGTTGCCAATGCCCGTAATAGTTTCCAACTTGATTCGAGTAATTTATATGTTTCTAAAATTACTATTGATGAAGGTCCGAAATATAAAAGATGGATGCCGAGAGCAAGAGGTCGAGTTTCTGAAATCCAGAAAAAGGTTTCACATATCACTCTGGTTTTAGATGAAATCACTCCGAAAAAGAAAATTAAAAAGGAGAAAAGAACTAAAAAGAAACCTTCTATTTCTAAAAAGGTAAAAGAAAAGAAAATTTCAGAAAGAGAACAAAAGAAAACTCCGGAAACTGAAAAACCAAAATTAAGGCCAGAATTAGAAAAACCTAAACCTAAAATTGAAAGAGGAATTAAACGTATTTTTAGAAGAAAGGCACTTTAGACTATGACTCATAAAGTCCACCCAAAAGCATACCGAATAAGGAGAATAAATGATTGGAATTCACGAGGATTTTATAAGAAACCTGCAGAATATTTAGAGGAAGATTTTAAAATTAGAGAGTTTGTAAGAAAAAAATTAGGGAAGATCGGAATAGAGAAAATCGAAATTGAGAGATTTCCTGGTAAATTAAATATTATTATTTTCAGCGCAAGACCGGGTCTTATCATCGGACGGGGCGGAAAGGGAATTGAGGAGTTAAAGAAAGAATTAGAGAAAGAGATAGGAATAGTCCCTGAGGAGGGTAAAAAAGAAATAAAAATTGAGATTAGAGAAATTAAAAATCCCTGGATCTCTGCAAATTTAAGCGGCCAATGGATTGCTCGACAAATTGAGAAAAGGGTTTCTTACAGAAGAGTGTTGAAACAGGCCTTAAGTAAAATTTCAGCTTCTAAGGGAGTTAAAGGAGCAAGAGTAGAATTATCAGGACGGCTTAACGGAGCCGAGATTGCTCGAAGACAATGGATTAAAACTGGCCAACTTCCTCTCCAAACTCTTAGATCTGATATTGACTATGCCAGGGTCAAAGCTCTTTGTAGTTATGGGGTAATAGGAGTAAAGGTTTGGATATATAAAGGAGAAAAGTTTGAGTGATAATGAAAACCCCGCCCTCTATTCTATGTATATGTAATAATTCGTTCAGTTTAGAGGGCGGGGTGATGATATTTATTCGCTTCGCTCATAAAAATCATCATGGCTATCTTAATGCCCAAAAAAGTTAAACACCGTAAATGGCAAAAAGGAGTTTCAAAAGGGAATGAAACTCGGTCAACCGAGCTTGCTTTTGGCAGTTACGGTCTTAAATCTTTAGGAACAAAGCGGATAACATCGCGGCAAATTGAAGCAGCTCGGCGAGCTATTATTAGATATCTAAGAAAAGGAGGCAAACTTTGGATTAGAATTTTTCCGGATAAACCGATAACTCTGAAAGGAACAGAAGTTCCTATGGGTGGAGGAAAGGGAGCAGTTGATCATTATGTTTTTCCTATAAAACCCGGCCGGATTATTTTTGAAATTGAAGGAATAAAAGAAGAAGAAGCCAAGGCGGCTTTTAGAAAAGCGGCTGATAAATTGCCGGTTAAAACCAAATTTATTAAAAGATAGATGAAATTATCAGAGATAAAACAAAAACCAGAGAATGAATTGCGGAAGATGCTAAAAGAAAACCGGGAGAGATTACAACAGCTTCGTTTTGATTTAGCATCAGGTAAAATAAAAAATGTAAAAAAAATTAGGCAGATCAAAAAAGATATTGCCAGAATACTTACGTTAATGAACAATAAACAATAAACAATGAACAAAAAATTACAATATATTGTTCGCTGTTCTTTGTTCGCTGTTCGTTGATTTTATGCCAAAACGCCAATTAAAAGGAATAGTGGTTTCCGATAAAATGCAAAAAACAGTAATAATTGAAGTAGAACGATTAAAAGAACACCCAAGGTATAAAAAAAGATACAAAGTTCATAAAAGATATAAAGCCCACGACGAAAAGGGAAAATATCATACGGGTGATAAGGTTATTATTGAAGAATGTAGACCGTTGAGTAAAGATAAGAGATGGAGAGTGATAAAAAGTATCAAGTAGCAAGTATTAAGTATTAGGTATAAATTCTAATTCTTTCAAAATACATGATACTTGATACTTAATACTTAATACTCATTTATGGTTCAACCAGGAACAATGTTAAAAATCGCTGACAATAGCGGGGCAAAGATAATTCAATGCATCCGGGTTTTAGGCGGCACCCGGCACAGATATGCCCAAATTGGAGATATTATCGTAGCTACGGTTAAAGTTACAGAACCAAGAAGACCAGTAAAAAAACACGATATAGTAAAAGCAGTGATTATAAGACAAAAAAAATCCTTTAGGCGTTCTGATGGCTCATATATTCGATTTGACGACAATGCGGCAGTAGTTTTAGGAGCAGGAAGGGAGCCAAAAGGAGGAAGGATTTTTGGTCCGGTATGTCGAGAATTAAAGGAGAAAAGATTTGACAAAATAATTAGTCTGGCAAAGAGCATTGTATAATTGTTCTAATGTTGTAATGAGAAATTCTAATAAGCGAGCGGAGAGGGAAATTGAACGCTATAACATTACAACATCTTGTTTATGAAAATACGCAAAGGTGATACAGTATTGATATTATCTGGAAAAGACCGTGGAAGAAAGGGCAGGGTTATAGAAACTTTTCCTAAAAAGGGTAGAGTTATTATTGAAGGAATTAATTTAAGAAAAAAACACGTAAGACCAAAAAGGTCTGGAGAGAAAGGTCAAATTGTAGAAAGGCCCGCCCCCATTAATGTTTCTAATATAAAACTTATTTGTTCTAAATGTGGAAAGGCAACTCGGGTAGGGTATAAAACAGAAGGGAAGAAGAAGTATAGAATATGTAAGAAATGCAAAGGAGAAATTTAATAATTTACGAAGCAAAATGCGATTAAAAGAAAAATATAACAAAGAGGTAGTTCCGGTGATGCAAGAGAAGTTTGGATGCAAAAATAAGATGGCTGTGCCAAAAATTGAAAAAGTTGTGGTGAATACCGGATTTGGTAGGTTGGTTGTTGGTAAAACTTCAACAGAACAGAAAAAAATTTACACAACTATTTTAGAGGATTTAGCTTTAATTTGCGGACAAAGACCGGTTTTAACTAATGCTAAAAAAGCAATTTCCGGATTTAAAACAAGAAAAGGAATGCCAATTGGAGGGATGGTTACTTTACGGAAGAAAAAGATGTATGATTTCTTAGAACGGCTAATTTATATTGGACTTCCCCGAACTCGGGATTTTCGAGGAATTGACTTGAAATCGTTTGATAAGGAGGGAAATCTTACTATTTCTATTAAGGAACATATTGTTTTTCCCGAGATTTCTCCGGAAGAGGTAAAAGTTAGTTTTGGATTTGAAATCACAATCGTGACAACAGCAAAAACACGTGAGCAGGGGATAGAGTTATTAAGATTATTGGGGTTTCCCATTAAGAGATAATGGCTAAAAAATCGCAAATTGCAAAATCTAAAAAGAAACCTAAATACAGTACGAGAATTGTTCGACGTTGTTTTAGATGTGGAAGGAAGAAAGGATATATGAGAAAGTTCGGGCTTTGCCGGATATGTTTTAGGGAGTTAGCTTCAGAAGGGAAAATACCTGGAGTAAAAAAAGCA
>CAYMJA010000001.1:0-59795 GCA_964391095.1 uncultured Candidatus Saccharibacteria bacterium | reverse complement strand
ATGCGGCAGGTCGAGAGGAATATATACAAAATTTGGCTTGTGTAGAATCTGTTTTAGAGAATTAGCAAACGAGGGCGAAATACCCGGAGTAAAAAAAAGTAGCTGGTAGCAAGTAAAAAGTATCAAGTATCAAGTATAATTTTTTTAACATATCTAATACCTCATACTTAATACTTAATACTAAATATGACCGATCCCATTACAGATATGCTCAATAGAATACGTAATGCCCAGGCCGTTTTACATCCAACGGTTTCTATTCCTTTTTCTAATTTAAAATATGAAATTGCTAAGATTTTAGAAAAACAAGGATTTATTGAAAAAGTCGAGAGAAAAGGAAGAAAAACCAAAAAGATTCTTGAGATTACCTTAAAATACCAGAGTTTTGTCAAAGACAGAAAAGAGCAAATGGGTTCTGCTATTTCCGGTTTAAAAAGAATTTCAAAACCTGGGCAGAGAATTTATGCTCGGGCTAAAGAAATTAAAAGAGTTCAGGGAGGTTATGGAACAACAATAGTTTCCACGCCGAAAGGACTAATGACAGATAAAGAAGCCAGGAAAAAGAAACTGGGCGGGGAGGTTATTTGTGAAATATGGTGATTCGTTCGGGAATATGACTTTCGGGAGCCGCTCGTTTTGCTTCCAGCGGCAAAACGAGCTTAGTTCCTCGGCAAGTTATCCGCCTTCGGCATAACCAAGCTAACTTGCCTGCGGTACTCCCGAAAGTCATATTCCCTCACTTCAAAAAACTATGTCACGTGTAGGCAAAAAACCAATTTTAATACCAGAAAGCGTAAAGGTAAAAATTGAAGGCCAGACAGTAATTGTTAAAGGTCCTAAAGGTGAACTTCAAAAGAAGATTCGGCCCGAAATTAAGGTTGAGGAAAGGGAAGGAAAGATTTTTATCAGTCCTCAGAGAGAAACTAAACGAACTGAAGCTTTTTGGGGATTAACCAGGACCCTTATTTTTAATATGGTGAAAGGAATTACTGAAGGATATGAAAAAAAAATGCAAATACAAGGCGTAGGTTATAAGGCGAATTTAGAGGGAGAAAATTTAGTTTTACATATTGGATTTTCTCATCCTGTTAAAATAAAAAAGCCTGAGGGCATAAATTTTTTAATAGAGAAAAATATCATTACCGTCTCGGGAATTAATAAGGAATTAGTTGGTCAAGTGGCTGCTAAAATAAGGTCGATTCGTCCACCAGAGCCCTACAAGGGAAAGGGAATAAGATATTTGGGAGAGCGAGTTCGAAGAAAAGCCGGCAAAAAAGTGGTGACGGCAACAACATAACAATAAACAATGAACAATGAACAAAATAAATTAGATACTGTTCGCTGTTCGCTGATTTATGTTAGTAAAACAACAAAAAAGATATAGACGTCATAAGAAGGTTCGAGTGAAAATAAAAGGAACCGCTGAAGTTCCTCGGCTCTGTGTTTTTAGGTCGGCAAAGCATATTTACGCCCAGTTAATTGATGACGAAAAAGCCCAAACTTTAATTGCCGCTGACGAAAAGGAACTTAAAAAAGTAAAAATTTTAAAAGAAAAAAGAACTGAAGGGCTTACTGGTAAGGTAAAAAGAGCTTACGAGATAGGAAAGTTAATTGCCGAGAAAGCTCAGGGAAAGAAGATTAAAAAAGTAATATTTGATAGAGGGGGTTATAAATATCACGGCAGAGTGAAAGCAGTGGCTGAAGGAGCGAGAGAAGGAGGACTGGAGTTTTAGATATGGTTATTCAAAAAAACAAAATAACAAAAAGAGGATTTAGGGTTGAGAGAAAGAAGGAGGAGTTTGAGTCCAAGTTACTTGGTCTGGCAAGAGTTGTACGAATGACCGCTGGGGGTCGGCGTTTTAGGTTTCGGGCGGTAGTAGTAACTGGAAATAGAAAAGGAAAGGTTGGATTAGGCGTTGCCAAAGGAATGGATGTTGCTCAAGCAGTAGAAAAAGCAACACGGAAGGCAAAGAAGGATTTAATAGAGGTACCAATTGTCAATGGAACAATTTCTCATCAAGTGGAAGCAAAATTTGGAGCAGCTAAAATTTTACTTAAACCCCAAAGAAAAGGAAGAGGATTGGTAGCAGGGGGGGTAGTTCGAGTTATTTGCACCTTAGCCGGGATAAAAGATATTTCCTCAAAAGTATTGGGTAAAACAAGGAATAAATTAAATAATGCTAAGGTTACTATCAGAGCTTTAGAAAAGCTGCGCCGAAATCCGTATTAATCAGTGTTTTGCGAAGCAAAAATTATGCAATTGCATCAATTACGTCCCAAACATAAATTAAAGAAGAAGAAACGAATTGGTCGTGGCGGAAAGCGAGGGACTTATTCTGGGAGAGGGGTTAAGGGTCAGAAATCACGGGCTGGCAGAAAGTTGGTTCCGATTATCCGAGGATTGATAAAAAGATATCCAAAATTAAGAGGCTATAGATTCAAGCCAAAAGAAAAAAATTTAGCAGTTGTTAATGTCGAGGTTTTAGATAAGAAATTTAATAATTTAGAGCTGGTTACTCCGAAAATTTTGCTTGAAAAGAAAATAATCCGTAAAATGAAAGGTAAGATACCTAAAGTGAAAATTTTGGGTAAAGGCGAAATAACTAAAGCTCTAACTATTCAGAATTGTGATGTTTCAAAAGTTGCCAAAGAAAAAATAGAAAAAGTCAGCGGAAAGATAGCATTAAGTATTTAGTGTCAAGTATTAAGTATAATTTAAATTTAAAAAAATACTTAATACCTAATACTTGATACTTGATACTAACACGATGTGGTATCACAAAATCATTCAAGTATTCAAAATTCGCGATCTTCGTAAAAAAATTCTTTTTGTTTTAGGAATTTTTGTTGTTTTTAGATTAATGGCTAATATTCCTATGCCGGGAATGAATATTGAAAATTTAAAGAACTTCTTTGAGCAATTTCAGATGTTTGGTCTCTTAAATGTTTTCACCGGCGGAGCATTAGATAGATTTTCCATTATAATGTTAGGACTTGGTCCCTATATTACTGCCGTTATTATTCTTCAACTTTTAACGATGATTTTTCCCCAATTAGAGAAAATGTATAAAGAAGAGGGGGAAGCCGGGCGACAAAAATTTAATCAATATGGAAGATTATTAACTATCCCCCTGGCTGTACTGCAAGGTTATGGAATGTTGACTTTGTTTCAACATCAAAATATTATTTCTACACTGACTCCTTTTGCTCTTCTGGGTTCGCTTTTGACTATTACGGCTGGAACTCTTTTTTTAATGTGGTTAGGAGAATTAATCACAGAGAAAGGAATTGGCAACGGGGTTTCTCTTTTGATTTTTGCTGGCATTATTGCTGATTTCCCTAGCAACATCCGTCAGATAATTTTTACTTGGGACCCGGCTCAGATTCCTTCTTATTTGCTTTTTGTTGGTATGGCTTTAATTATTATTACCGGAGTAGTTTTAATTACCGAAGGCAGGCGCAATATACCGGTTTCTTATGCTAAAAGAGTTAGAGGAATGAAAATGTATGGAGGGGTTTCTACTTATCTGCCTTTGAATATTAATCCTGCCGGAGTAATTCCTATAATTTTTGCTATGTCAATTTTGCTTTTTCCCGGAATGATTGCTAATTTTCTTGCCGGAACAGGGGGAACAGTAGGAAATATCGCTATAAGTATAGCTGCTTTTTTTCAAAACCCCTGGATTTACGGAATTTTATATTTCCTATTGGTTATCCTTTTTACTTATTTTTACACTGCTGTTACTTTTGACCCAAAAGCGGTTTCTACGAACCTTCAAAAAATGGGTGGTTTTGTTCCAGGAATTAGACCAGGGGAGTCAACTGCTAAATTTATCCATCATATTTTGAACCGGGTTCTATGTATTGGGGCTTTGTTTTTAGCCATAATAGCCGTAATGCCTTCTATCGTTGGGGGAATAACCGGGGTAATGGTTTTTAGATTTTTAATAGGAGGAACTGCTCTACTTATTGTGGTTAGCGTGGTTTTGGAAACAATCCGACAAATTAACGCCCAGTTGCAGATGCGAGAATATGAAACATTTTAGCTTTCTCTAATTAATGGCGAATTTTTAAATTCGCGAATATTCGCGAATGAATTAGAGATTGATTAGCGATTTATGAGTAAACAAGTCATAATTTTATTAGGACCACCGGGTTCTGGAAAGGGCACTCAGGCAAAACTTCTTTGTAAGAAGTTTAAATTAAAATATATTGGAAGCGGTAAAACCCTGCGAGCCCGTCAGAAGGTGAGTGATTTTACCGGGGAAAAGCTTATTAAGGTTCTGAATAAAGGAGGGTTGGCGCCCAGTTTTGTTGTTATTAAACTTTTAGGAGATCAATTAGAAAAATTAAAAAAACAGCCAAAAATTAACGGTTTTGTTTTAGATGGCTGCACAAGGATAATTCATGAAGCCATATTGGTTGATGAGGCTTTAAATTGGTATGAATGGGACAAAAAAGTAAAAGTATTTCTTATTAATATTCGGAGGAGAGAATCCTTTAATCGTTTGACGAAGAGAAGGCAGTGTAAAAAATGTGGTAGACTGATTCCCTGGGTGGGAGAATTTAAAAAACTCAAAAAATGTTATCAGTGTGGTGGCGAGCTTGTGACTCGAGCCGATGATACTATTCCGTCAATAGAAAAACGTCTCGAAGAATATAAAAAAGAAACCTTAAAATCAATAAACTATTATAAAAAACAAAGAAGATTAATAAAAATCAATGGTGAACAACCGATTGAAGATGTATTTAAAGAAATTTTGAAAAATATTAAATAGTCTTTTATGCCAAATAAAATTATCTCTGTTGTGGGAATGCCTGGAGCGGGTAAAAGTATAGTTTCTGATGAATTAGTAAAGCAAGGTTTTTCTTATTTGAGATTTGGTCAGATTATTATCGATAAAATCAAGGAAAACGGTCTGGAGACTAACGAAGCCCATGAAAGAAAGACAAGAGAGGACCTGAGGAGAAAACACGGAATGGCCGCGCTTGCTATTCTTAATATACCTAAATTGGATGAATTATTAGAGAAATCTAATGTAGTGGTTGATGGACTTTATAGTTGGTCAGAATATAAAATTCTTAAAGAAAAGTATAGTGATTCAATGTATATTATAGCAGTATATGCCCCGCCGAAAGTAAGGTATGAAAGATTAAAAAATAGAAATGTTAAAGATGATTATAATCAACGCTTTAGGTCTCTCGCAGAAGAAGAAGCAAGAACACGCGATTATTCGGAGATTGAAAATATAGAAAAAGGTGGGCCTATTGTAATGGCAGATTTCACTATTATTAATACCGGAACAATAGACGAGTTAAAAGAAAAAGTTAAAGATATTTTAAAGGCAATCAAATGAGATGATAACCATAAAATCAGCAAAAGAAATTCAAGCAATGGCTAAGGGTGGGAAAATTCTGGCTCAAATTATGAAAGAAGTGGCAGAAAAAGTAAAACCAGGGGTTAGAACCATGGAATTAGACAGGCTCTTTGAGAGCCTAGTTTTAAAATCCGGAGCTAAACCTAATTTTAAAGGACATCAAGGTTATCCAGCCGCCCTTTGTACTTCCGTCAATGAAGAAATTGTCCATACTGTGCCTTCCGAAAGAATTTTAAAAGAAGGAGATATTATTTCTTTGGATGCTGGCCTTATTTTTAAAGGTTTTCACAGCGATATGGCCATAACAGTTCCGGTAGGGAAAATTTCTCCAGAGGCCCAAAGATTGATTAGAGTGACAAAAAAAGCCCTGAAAAGAGGAATAAAAAAAGTTCGTATTGGAAATACCTTTGGTGATATCGGCAATACTATCCAAAGATATGTTGAAGACCAGGGGTATAATGTGGTTCGGGATCTTTGCGGTCACGGAATTGGTAGAGAATTACACGAAGACCCTCAAGTTTTGAATTATGGAAAAAGAAAAACAGGAGCTAAAATCAAGAAAGGTATGGTTTTTTGTATTGAACCTATGGTCGTAGTAGGGGATTGGCGGTTAAAAAAAACCAAAGACAGTTATGGTTATCAAACAAGAGATGATTCTTTGTCAGCCCATTTTGAGCATACAATAGCTGTCACTGAAAATGGCCCCAGGGTCTTGACAAATTTAGATGTAGGTGTATAATATAGATATTAACAATTTAATAAGAGAAGGGGGGGAAAATTATGAAAAGCGTAGCCGAAATACTTAATGGGGTTAATGAAATGATTGGTGAGGAAAAGGGGCTAACAAGTACAAAGAAGGTAGAAGAGCTGAAGAAACTCTTCTCCGGACTAATCCAAATGGCCAAGGATGGAATAGAGATTGATATTTATCCAGCGAGTGGGTGGGATGCCAAGACAGCAGGAATAGCAGAAACTAGCCGGGTGGAAATCTCAGAAAAAGGGGTTTTTGCCGGAGCTTCAAAAAGAGGGATGTCTTTGGTCCTGGGTCCTGAGGACTTTGACAATGACAAGAGGTTGAGACAAACCTTGAAAACAGTAGTAGGTCCACTTCTGAGGGGTCTGGCGACAGAGAAGACGAAAGTGCAAGTACTACAAATAGTTCGCTGATAGAAACGCAATTTCTTCCCTAATAAAACCCATTTTCTCTAACCCAACAATAAGGGGCTCAATCAAAAGAGCCCCCTTTTTTTATTTATTTCCACTACTCTTTATTCTTTTTTTTGTTATAATAGATTAAACAATAGGATATGTACTTATCAATTATTATTCCAGCTTATAATGAAGAAAGGCGCTTGCCTAAAACTCTAATTGAAATTGATAAATATTTAAGAAAACAAACTTATCCTTCATCGGGCTCAGGACAAGCTTCTTACGAAATTATTGTTGTTAATGACGGCTCAAAAGATGAAACAGCTAAGGTTGTGAGAGATTTGAAATCAAGAATTAGGAATTTGGAATTGATTGACAATAAAGAAAATCATGGCAAGGGTTTTGTTGTTCGGCAGGGAATGCTAAAAGCAAAAGGAAAATATCGGTTATTTATTGATGCTGATAATTCAACCTCAATCGATCAGGTCGAAAAGATATTACCTTATTTTGAAAAAGGTTATGACATTGTAATCGGCTCTAGAGATGTGAAAGAAGCCGTTATTGCTAATCCTCAGTCATGGTCTAGAAGAGTAGTGGGGAATGTATTTAACTTACTGGTTCAAATAATTGTTGGTCTTTGGGGAGTTTGGGATAGTCAATGTGGTTTTAAGGGATTTACTCTTAAAGCAGTAAACGATATTTTTCCAAGATGCAAAATTAATCGCTGGGCTTTTGACCCTGAAATTTTAATAATCGGAAAAAAATTAGGCTATAGAATTAAAGAGATTCCAGTTGTTTGGGTAAATGATCCCGAGAGTAAGGTGAAATTCAAAGGGATGATAAAAATGGGATTTGATTTACTTAAGATAAGGTGGAACTTAATCACTCATAAATATGTCAAAAAAATCTAAATTAAAAAAAGCAGAGGGCAAAGAACCAAAATTTTCTTCAGAACTAAGACTGGATTTAGCAAGCGGAAATTGGGTTGTTATCGCTACCGGTAGGGCTAAAAGGCCGGAAAGTTTTAAAAAAGAGAAAACAACCAGCGAAAAAGTTTCCAAAAAAACTTGTCCCTTTTGCCAAATTACTACTCAAGCAAAACCGACCCTAATTATTGCCAAAGGAAAAAAATTTTCCTTTAAAAACTGGCAAGAGATTCCTAAAAATTGGACAGTTATTGTTTTTCCTAATAAATATCCAGCTTTTATGCCTTTCCATAAGTTAGATAAGCAGACCGAGGGGAAGTTATATCAGAAGATGAATGCCGTTGGTTATCATGAGGTGATAGTTACTCGCGACCACGAAAAACAAATGGCTCAATTTTCAATAGACCAAATAAAAGAAGTATTTGATGCTTATCAGTTCCGATATTTAGATTTAATGCCTAAAAAATTTGTTAACCATATTTCTATTTTTCATAATCATGGCAGAGAAGCAGGGGCTTCTATTGCCCATCCTCATTCTCAAATAATTACTACTCCCCTTATTGATGTTGACCTTCAAGGGGCACTCTCAAATTCTCAAAATTATTATAAAAAACATGAAAAATGTGTTTATTGTCAAATGAACGAATGGGAAAGGAAAGTTAAAAAAAGAATTGTTTTTGAAAATAAAGATTTTTTAGTAGTATGTCCTTTTGCTTCCAAAACCGCTTTTCAAGTTATTGTTTCACCAAAAAAGCACTTATCTTATTTTGAACAGATAACAGAAGAAGAAAAGTGGAGCCTTGCCGAGGCCTTTCAGAAAACCTTGAGTAAACTTTTTAAAGCCCTCAATAATCCCCCTTATAATTTTTATTTGCATACCGCTCCTTCTGATAACAGAAAATACGACTGTTATCATTGGCATTGGACGATTTTACCAAAAACAGCTGTTTTGGCTGGGTTTGAAATCGGAACCCAAATGGAAATTTCAACGATTGAGCCAGAAGCAGCAGCAGCCTATTTACGCAAACAATGAATATGAAACCCTTAGTTATTGCCAACTGGAAAATGAATCCCTTAACCGTAAGTGAAGCTAAATGTCTCTTTAATTCAGTTAAAAAAGGGTTGAGAGATTTCAAAAAAGTCGAGGTAGTTATTTGTCCGCCCTTTATTTACCTTCCTATTTTAGGAGCCCTTTCCTCCGCCCGTCAAAAAACGGGCGGAGGAAAACTTGTCCTTGGCTCGCAGAATTGTTTTTGGGAACAAAAAGGGGCTTATACGGGTGAAATTTCTCCGGACCAGCTTTTGGATTTAGCTTGTCAATATGTTATTATCGGCCATTCTGAGAGGCGAAGATATTTTCAGGAAACCGACGAAATAATAAACAAAAAATTAAGGGCTGTCATTAAAGCTAAAATGAGTCCTATTTTATGTATTGGTGAAGCCAAAAAAGAGAGAGAGCAAGGAAATACTGAAAAAGTTTTAAGGAATCAGCTCATTTTTAACCTTAAGGGCGTTTCAAAAGCTAAATTTTCTAAAATCATTATTGCTTATGAACCTATTTGGGCCATTGGGACAGGGAAAGCTTGTGGTGTTGAAGAAAGCCAGAAAATAGGTTTGCTTATTAGAAAGATTATTACTAAACTTTATAGTTCTCCAATTGCTAAAAAGATTAGAATTCTTTATGGAGGTAGTGTAAATAGTAAAAATGCCGCTGCTTATATAAAAGAAGCCCATCTTCAAGGGCTTCTTGTCGGAGGAGCCTCTTTAAACGCCAAAGAGTTTATTGAGATAATCAAAGTAGTGAGTGTTTAAAAGTGAGTGTTTAAATTGAGGTTTTAAACATATTTAATTATTGATATAAAATATACTATAGAGAGCGGGGTTGATTTTTTCTTAAGATATGTTAAAGTGTTTTTGTTATGGAAAAAACTTTGCAAGGTCATTTTTTTAATCCAACCCGAGGAAATTTAACAGCCGAAAAAGTGATGGAGGAGATGATAAATTATATGTTAGAAAAACCAGAGAAATTCTATGATATTATTGTCGGCTGTGATTCTTCCTCGGGAAATGAGCCGCATTTTCCGGTAGCTGTGGCGATTTTGAGAGTAGGCGAAGGAGGAAGATTTTTTCTTAAGAAAGTAAAATATTCTTCTAACTTTAATAAAAGATTTGTTAATTGGAGAAATCGCATTTTACAAGAGGTTTTATTATCTTGTGATTTTGCTTTGTTTTTAAGAGAGAATTTCACGAAGAAAATCCAGAAATTGAAAAGCAAAGATTTTCGTTATCAATTCCGTTACATCCATGCTGATATTGGTGAAAATGGTCAAACAAAAGATATGATAAAAGAATTAACCGGACTTATTCGGGGCAATGGATTTGAGCCCAAAATTAAACCAGAGGCCTATATTGCCTCAGTAGTAGCGGACAGATACAGCTAAAGCAATGAACAATGAACTTCGTAAATCTTTTTTAGACTTTTTTGAAAAAAGAGGGCATAAGATTGTGTCCTCATCTTCTTTATTACCCATCGACTCTAGTGTTTTGTTTGTTACGGCTGGAATGCAGCAATTTAAAAAATATTTTTTAGGAGAGCCATCTCCTTATGGAAATAGAGTTACATCCTGCCAGAAATGTTTTAGGACTTCGGATATAGAAGAAGTAGGGGATGAAACCCATTTAACCTTTCTTGAAATGCTGGGAAATTTTAGTTTCGGAAATTACTTTAAAAAAGAAGCCATTGAATTTGCCTACCAATTTATAACAAAAGAGGTTGGTTTGAAAATTGATTATGTTTCTGTTTTTGCAGGTGATGGGCAAATTCCGGAGGATAAAGAATCGGAGAAAATCTGGCAGGATTTAGGCATTTCAAAAACAAAAATCAAAAAATTTGGCAGAGAAGATAATTTCTGGGGTCCCACCGGAAGAGAAGGACCCTGTGGTCCGACAACTGAAATTTATGTAAATGGCGTAGAATTGTGGAATTTAGTTTTTAACGAATACTATCAAAGCCGAGATAAAAAACTGACACCTTTGAAACAAAAAGGAGTTGATACTGGAATGGGCCTTGAGAGATTAGCTATGGTTGTTCAACAAAAGCCGTCTGTTTTCGAAACAGATTTATTTGAGCCGATTATTTCTGAAATTAAAAAAAATGCCACTAAATCCTATAAGCTTAATCCTAAACCTTTTCGTATTATTGCCGACCATATTAAAAGTTCAGTTTTTTTAGCGGCCGAAGGGGTTTTTCCTTCAAATGTTGAGCAGGGTTATGTTTTAAGGAGATTATTGAGAAGAGCGATTCGTTATGGAAAACTTTTAAAGACGCCAAAGGGCTTCTTAATTCCTTTGGCTCAGAAAGTTATAGAGATGTATCAAGATATTTATCCCGAGGTTAAATCTAATGAGGCAGATATCTTGACTGTTATTCAGAAAGAGGAGGAAAAATTCGGAATGACCTTAGAAAAGGGACTGAAAGAATTTGATAAACTAATTAAAAAGAACAAGGACATTACCGGGGAGGAAGCATTTAACCTTTATCAGAGTTATGGATTTCCTTGGGAGCTTACCGAAGAATTGGCAGAAGAAAAGGGTTTAAGGGTTGATGACAAAGAGTTTCAAGAAGCGTTTAAAAGACACCAAGAAATCTCACGGGCTGGGGCTAAAAGTAAATTTGGCGGGGTGGGAAAAGAAGCAGCCTATGAAGCAACAAAACTGCATACTGCCACTCATTTATTACACCAGGCATTGAGAGAGGTTTTGGGAAGGCATATTAAACAGATGGGTTCTGATATTACTCCTCAACGACTTCGTTTTGATTTTTCTCATCCTCAGAAAATGAATGAAAAAGAAATTAAAAAAGTTGAGAATATTGTCAATCAGAAAATTAAAGAAGATTTAGAGGTAAAAAAAGAGGAAATGTCCTATAAGGATGCCTTAAAATCTGGAGCTCTGGCATTTTTCAAGGAAAAGTATCCTGAGAGAGTAACAGTTTATTCAATTGGGAGTTTCTCAAAAGAGATTTGTGCCGGACCTCATATAAAAAGAACCTCAGAATTAGGCCATTTTAAAATTATAAAAGAGGAAAGCTCCGGCGGAGGCGTAAGAAGAATCCGAGCGATTTTAGAAAATCGTTCTGTTGCCTAATACATGAACTTGTCAGCAAATTTTTAACAAGGTAAAATTAAGTTATGAAGAAATTTTTTGATATTATACCTCCTCAAAAAATAAAAACCTCTCAAGATTTTAAACGGAAGAAAGTGGCAGAAAAAAACTTGGAAAAAAGGCACGGGCCTAAAATTTCCCCTAAAATTTTTGGAGATAAAAGATTTCTTTTAAGGGGTTTTATTTTATGTTCTTTTATTTTAATCTTGATAGGAGTTTCAGGTTTTTTCTTTTTTTCTAAAGCAAAGATTGACATTTGGCCAGAAGCCGAAACTTTAAACTTTGAAGAGACGGGTACTATTGATTCAAATTATGATCAGTTTCAACCCTCTATCTGGGTAAAAGATAGAGTTATCCCTGGAAAGGTTTTGATGGATGAAAAATTTTCTTCTCAAGAATTTTCCGCTTCCGGTAAAACATTGAAAGAAGAAAAAGCAGAAGGCGTAATTCGGGTTTATAATGCTTATTCTACGCTTTCTCAGGCCTTGCTTTCTAATACTCGATTTGTTTCTACTGAGGGAAAATTATTTAGGTCGGTTAAGAGAGAGATAATTCCAGGGGGAATATACGAAAAAGGAAAGCTTATTCCGAGTTATACTGATATAAAGGTTCGAGCAGCCGAAGCAGGGGAAGAATATAGCATCGGTCCTTCCACCTTTTCTATTCCTGGATTTGCCGGAACCCCAAGATATACTAGTTTTTATGGAAAATCTTTTACTTCGATGACTGGCGGTTTTAGGGGCAAAGTTTCTCAAGTTACTCAAGAGGACCTGGAAAAAGCTGAGAATGCTTTAACTGAGAAATTGAAAAAAGAAAGCAGGGATTTTTTAAAAGCAGCTCTTCCTTTAGATTTTATCTCATTAGACGAAACAATATCTCAAGAAATTATAGAAAGCAGTACTTCTGTGGAAGCCAATACCGAAGCCGAATTCTTTAATTACCAAGTTAGAATTAGCTCCAAAGGACTGGGATTTCAGAAAGCAGATATAGAAGGGTTTGCTAAAAGTTTTATTAGTTTAAATATTCCTGAAGGTAAAAAACTTCAGGAAGAAAGCTTAGAAATCAATTATTCCCCTGAATCAGTGGATGTAAAATCGGAGAAGGTTATTCTAAATTTAAAAATTAGAGCTAAAATTTATTCAGATGTTAACCTCACAGAAATTAAAAAAGCTCTCTTAGGCAAATCTTTTAAAGAAGCCAAAATATTTTTGGAAAACCATTCTCAGATAACTAAAATTGAGATAAAATCTTGGCCTATTTGGAGAAAAAAGATTCCAGAAAACCTTGATAAAATTGAATTAAATTTAAGGATTTCTAACGGGGTTGACTAGTCAAAAGAACCTTGTTAAACTAATCAATTATCTAAATGGGAAAGTCTAATAAAAATGTTTATCGAAAAAACGGTGTTGTTTTAGAGTCCTTACCAAGTACTCATTTTCGAGTAAGGTTAGATGAAGGAAAAGAAATAATCGCTCATTTAGCCGGAAGATTAAGAATTTATCGAATTAAGATTTTACCCGGTGATAAAGTAATAGTTGAAATAAGCCCCTATGATGAGAATCGAGGCAGAATAGTCTATAGAGGCAAGTAAAAATATGAAGGTTCGCTCTTCAGTAAAAAAAATTTGCAAAAGTTGCAAAATTGTGAGGCGTAAAGGAAGGGTATATGTGGTTTGTAAAAACCCTAAACATAAACAGCGCCAAGGATAAATCTATGCCGCGTATTGCTGGGATTAATATTCCTGAACAAAAACAAATAGAGACGGCTTTAACTCATATATATGGTATAGGGTTAGTTTTGAGTAGGAAAATTTTAGCAGAAGCGGGTATTAAGCCTAATCAACGTGCTTCTGACTTGACCCCGGAGCAAATCAATAGACTAAAAGATATTATTGAAAAGAAATATAAAACCGAAGGAGAACTTCGAAGAGAAGTAATGTTGAATATTAAAAGATTGCGCGAGATTGGTTCTTGGCGGGGAATTCGTCATGCCAAAGGATTGCCGGTTAGAGGTCAAAGGACCAGAACTAACAACAGGACTGTTCGGGGAAATATAAGAAAGACAGTGGGATCAGGGAAAAGAGCTGCTCCAGAACCCAAATAAACATGGGTAAGAAACGTATAGTAGAAAAAACCAAAGAAGAGATATTAAAAGAAAGAGAAACTATAGAGGCGGGAATGAAAAAAGAGCCCAAGGTTTCAGTTATCCCCGAAACAAAAGAGGGAAAAATTTATATTTCTTCCTCTTACAATAACACCATAATTACTTTAACCGATTTACAGGGAAATGTTTTAACTTGGGCTAGTGCAGGTTCTATTGGGTTTAAGGGAACAAAAAAAGCTACACCTTTTGCTGCCTCAAAAGTAGCTGAAGCATTAACCTTAGCTGCTAAAAAATTAGGAGTAGAACAGGTAACGGTTTTAGTAAAAGGAATAGGGTCTGGTCGGGAATCAGCTATCAGGTCTTTAGCTACTCATGGTTTAGGTATTTCTTCTGTTATAGATGTAACTCCAATACCACATAACGGTTGTAGACCGCCTAAGGCGAGGAGAGTTTGATATGAAAAGTAATAAATGTAAAATTTGTAGAAAGTTAGGGCAGAAACTTTTTCTTAAAGGCGAGAGATGCTTATCGCCAAAGTGTTCAATGGTAACAAGACCGTATTCGCCAGGAATAAAAAGCAAGAGAAGAAGAAGGACGATTTCTGAATATGGAAGGGAATTAAGAGAAAAACAGAAATTAAAAGCTTGGTATAATTTGGAAGAAAAACAATTTAGAAAATATATAAAAGAAGTTCTTGAAAAACGAGGAAAGGTACCCACCCGCATCGCTTCGCGAAGCGTTGCGGGCGGGGAAGATACAAGCGCTTTATTGGTGAAAAAATTAGAAAGCCGTTTAGATAATGTGGTTTTTAGAATGGGGTTTACTCCTTCTCGTCGTCAAGCCCATCAAATTATTAACCATAATCATTTTTTAGTTAATGGAAAGATGGTTAATATTCCCTCTTTTCAGACAAAAAAGGGCGATAAGATTAGTTTGAATCCTCGTTCCCGTAAAAAAATTATTTTTCAAAACCTTCCTACAGTTTTAAAAAAGTATAAACCTCCTTCTTGGATTAAAGTTAATATTGAAAAATTGGAGGGAGAAATTATTAGCGAACCGTCTTCAGAAGAAATAATTCCGCCAGCAGAAATTTCTGCTATTTTCGAATTTTACTCACGTTAATTTTTCACTTCGTGAAAACGCTAATTAATGCTGATTTTAGCTAATCAATGCCGATAATGCATCTGTGTAAATCAGTTCCATCAGTATAAATCAGCGATGTTTGCGAAGCAAATATTATGATACTTTTACCACGGCAATCTAAAATTATTAGCAAAAAAGATAATTGGGCTCGTTTTGAAATTGAGGGCTTATACCCTGGTTATGGAGTAACTATCGGGAACTGTCTTCGAAGAGTTTTGCTTTCTTCTTTGTCGGGAGCAGCTGTAACCCAAATGAAAATAAAAGGAGTACAGCACGAATTTTCAACAATACCTGGGGTTTTAGAAGATGTAATTGTGATTATGATGAATTTGAAACAAATGAGATTTAAAATATATGCTGATGAGCCCCAAAAAGCATTATTGAAAGTTAAAGGAGAAAAAGAAGTTAAGGGTTCTGATTTCGATTATCCCAGTCAGGTTGAATTAATAAATAAATCCTGTCATATTGCTACTTTAACTGATAAAAAAGCAGAATTAGAGATGGAAATTCAAATCAAAAAAGGGATTGGATATGAACCGATTGAACGGAGAAAGAAACAGGAGAAATTAGAAATTGGCGTTATACCCATTGATGCTATTTTTACCCCAATCAGAAGAGTAAGTTATAAAGTAGAAAATATGCGGGTAGGAGAAAGGACAGATTTTGACAGATTATATTTAGAAATTAAAACCGACGGAACAGTTACTCCCAAAGAAGCGTTCTATCGGGCATCGGAAATTTTAGTAAAACACTTTTCCTTGTTTAGAGAAAGCTTTAAGGTCCCGGAAGAAAAGAAGGTTTTTGAAGAGAAGGTTTCCAAAAAGAAATCCGCTTCTGTTAAACCCTTCACCCTTTCTAAAAGAAAAGTGAAGGGTAAAGTTACGGCAGCCAAAAAGGCTACGGTGGTCAAAAAGAAACAAAAAAAGCCAAAGAAGAAATCAAAAAAGTGAGCAATATGCGTAAGCAAAAACGAGGAAGAAAATTTTCAAGAAAAAAAGACCAGCGAAAAGCCCTGTTAAAATCTTTGACCAGAGCCCTTTTTTTAAGGGAGAAAATGAGGACTAATGAGGCAAAAGCTAAGGAAATTTCAGTATTCGCAGATAAACTTATAACCCGGGCAAAAAAAGGGGATTTAGCCTCGAGACGGATTTTAGCAAAATATTTTTCAAAAAAATTAGTTAAGAGATTAGTTAACGAAATTGCTCCAAGATATAGGGAGAGAAAAGGAGGATATACTAGAATTATCAAACTGGGGCCAAGAAAAAGCGACGGGGCGAAAATGGCAATAATTGAACTTGTTAAATGAATTTATGGAACGCAAAACCCACACCATTGATGTCAGCAATAAAGTTTTGGGACGATTAGCAACTGAAATCGCAGTTCTTTTACGCGGTAAGCAGAGACCGGACTTTGTCCCTAATCAAGATATGGGAGATTTTGTTGTTGTTAAAAATATTAATGAAATCAAATTGACGGGTAAAAAAAACGAAAAGAAAATTTATTACCATCATACCGGCTACTTGGGAGGGTTAAAAGAGGTTCCTTTTGAAAAACTTTTTAGAAAAAATCCTGGAGAAGTTTTAAAAAAAGCAGTTTTTGGAATGCTGCCTAAGAATAAGTTGAGAACCAGACAAATTAAACGACTTAAAATAGAATAATCAATTTATGAAGAAAGTAATAACTAAAACCAAAAAATCTGCCAGGAAGAAACCCAAGAAGGCTAAACCCAGCACCATTTCTGCAGAAAAGGTGCGGGGGGGTGAAAAAATAAAGAAAGTAGAAAAGAAAACAACTACCAAGAAGAAGGTTGAGAAAAAAGAAGTTAAGAAGAAAGCTATCAAACCGGCGCGATATCTTGAGAGTATTGGCAAACGAAAAACAGCGCTGGCTCGGGTGAGAATTTTTACTAAAGGGAAAAAGGAGATTTTAGTTAATGCAAAACCTTATCAGAATTATTTTTTTACTCCTGAACTTCAGCAAGTTGCTACCGATTCTCTCAGGAAGATGAAATCCCTTGATAAGTTTAAGGTTTTGGTCAAAGTAAGAGGAGGAGGAATTTATGCCCAAGCTGAAGCTGTAAGACACGGGATAGCTCGGACATTAGTAAAGTTTAACCCTGATTTTCGCAAGAGATTACGTAAAGCAGGTTATTTAACGAGGGACCCAAGAGTCAGAGAAAGAAAGAAATTTGGCTTAAAGCGCGCTCGCCGTGCTCCCCAATGGCAGAAGAGGTAAACTTGAAAATGATAAAGAGAGAGCCCCAGTTTTTAACCAGAGCTCTTTGAGATAGCGAGTAGAAGAGAAAGGAGGTTCATACCGTTGCTGACTTCCCGAAATAAATTAGCAAGCCAGCGACAATCAAGAACCACCAGTAAAAATCTGGTATTGGCCCCCACCAAGTAGGATGCCACCAAATCTTTCCTCTTTTGAAGTTTCTTAATCCCCAATGGGGATTAAAGACAAACCAGAGAAAATCCTCCATTACCAGTAACCCTATTAAGCTACCGATAAGAAGACTCTCCAGTTGCCAGCTCCAAGAAGCAAAGAATACTGGTAGGTGGATTATAGCTACTAGGAAAACGACCATAAAGAAATGATACCCTGTTAAAGGTCGTCCTCCCAGAATTCTTACGATCCATCCTTTCTTCACTCGCCAGCATGGCAGTTTCTCTGCCCAACCGTCCTTGCTTTCGATCTGGATTTCCCAGAAGGCGAGAACAACAGCCATCGCCACCAGATAAACCAGGAACGCAATCATTTCTATTCTCCTTTCCTTGTTGAATTGGTAATCCTATTCTAAAAGATTATAGCGTATCTTAAAAGATTTGTCAAATTGGCGAGCAAAGTTGTGCTCCCCAATGGCAGAAGAGGTAAAGAGAAAATAAAAAAAAGGCACTTATGGTCAATTATCTTTTGAAGGATTTGACTTTCGGTGCCTTTAAGAAGGGTTATTCTCACGAGTCGGCTGAGATGAGGGCGGTTATTCCAACCGCAGCAAAAGCCGTTATTATCAGTAACATCATACCAATCCCGAGCCTTGTACCTTCACTCATCTCTCGAAGAGGAAGGAATAGATTCACAAGAATACCCTCTACCAGTAATAGTACAACGATACTCAAGAGAAATGTAACTAGCTTGTTTTCAAAGATCTTCATTTTCCCCACCTCCTTTCTGTTATACACTATACACCCAAACTAAATTCTTGTCAAGTTTTAGAGGTATGAAATTAGCTTCCCAGTGGAAAAAAAGATAATCATGTTGAGAGAAATCATCGATAAATTTTATTTAGACAGGCAAAAAGATAAAGAGCAGCATCATTTTTATATTTCAGATGCTGGAAAATGTCCCCGCTCAATATTTTTTAAATTTAAAAATGCTCCCAGAAAAGAAATGGAAGCAAATATTTTAAGATTGTTTGACCACGGCAATCATATTCATGAACTCATTATGAATTCTCTTCTCAGCACTAAGGATATTCATGTAATAGCCTCAGAGGTAAATATCCCTCCTCAAGAATTGATTTCAGGAAGAGCCGACGCAGTCATTAGTGATGGTAAAGAGTTGTATGTCCTCGATATTAAAAGCATAAATAGTACGGGTTTTAGATATTTAAGTCAAGCTAAAGAAGAAAATATTAATCAAATTCAACTCTATTTGCATTATTTTAAAATTCCAAAAGGGATATTACTTTATGTCAATAAAGACAACCAACAATTAAAAGAATTTATGGTTCATTATAATCAAGCTCAAGCTAGGTCTCTTTTAGAAGAATTAGCCAACCTTAAAAAACAGGTTGATTCCAATATTATCCCTTCGCGTATCCCTAATTATCCAAATAACTGGCAATGTCAATATTGCCAATTTAGAGAAATTTGTAATATAGGAGAAGCAACTGAAATGAAATGGGATAATTTAAGAGCAAAGATAGAATCTCAAGATTAAAACGAATAATCAATCCCACCCTCTAAGCTGAATGAAGTATATATATGCATAGAGGGCGGGGTCAAGGAACTAATTTTTTCGAAGTGTATAAAATTTTTTCAGATAAAATATATAACTTTTTATTATCTTGATTCCAGAATATCTTAGAGGTTTTATCTTCTTTAGAGGAAGGAAACTCAACGAAATTAACAATATTTATTTTATCTCGGTCGTCGATTTCGGCGATTTTTATTTTATCCCCGACATTGAATACTAAATAATGATTTGTGTACCAAAAAACTTCATCAATTTTTTCTGAAAAACGAGTTAAAAATACTTGTTCTCCTGCTCCTTTTTGAGGCTGGTCGTATGTTTGTTCCAAAAACAAAATCCAGATTTCATAATTATTGAAATAAACTATTTTTTTAGAATTTGGTGAAAATCTTAAATTTTTAACCGGTTCAAAAAGTTTTTTGAAAATTTTTTTATCTTTATTGAAAAAATATAAAACATTACCTTCTTTCAGGAAAATATGGGAGTTTATTCCAGATATTTTGTATTCAGTTTCCACCCTTAGAGAAAGAGGAGTTGTATTTAATTTTTCTTCAGAAGAGAAAGAGAAATCAGTTCTAAAAACAAAACCTAAGTTATCAAGACAATAAATATTGTCTTTAAGGACCGAGCAAGTAATTATATTCTCAAGATAGGGTGAAGAGATTTTTTTGTTCATTAAATCTACCTCGCTTAATTTTCTTACTTTCCCCTTGTCTTCGTCAAAGGAGAATAGTATTAATAATTTTTGGGAATCTCTGGGAATAAAATAGATTTCTCTTATATCTCTGTCTAAGAAATCAAGAGGAGTTAAAACTGCAGGAGTTCTATCTATTTCTAAAAGAAAATAGATTGGTTTTTCCTCTATCCCAACTTCAAGCAATATTTTTTTTGAGTCGGGAGAAAACTTTAAATCAATTAGTTGAACCTGTTTAGAAGATATATCTTTTTCCTCAATTAAGTGACTTTTGACATTTTTTTCTAAATCAAAGAGTTTTAAAGCCCAGCTTGGGTTTTCAGGATTTTCAGGATTCGTATTTATTCTCTCCTTTGAAATTATTTTTTTATTATCAGGAGAAAAATAAAAATTTTCTATTCCTTGGGATATAATTGTAAAGTTAGGATTTTCTGGGATTAAAGTAATATTTTTTGTCTCTGTAACCTGTCTTTTTTTTATTTCCAAAGTTTTTCTCCAACTATGAAATCCTTGTTTTCTGATTTCTACAGCATATTGCTTGGGTGGAAGATTTTCAATAAGAGCTGAACCGAAGAAAAAGTCAGTTTTCTTTTTAAATTCAGTGTTAAGGTAAATTCGGGCATTTTTAGGCCAAGTTTTGAAATAAAAAACCCCTGGTTGGATAATTTTTTTTGTTTCCCAGTCAAAACGCCAGCCCAAAGAATATAAAATAGTTAGAGGAGCAACTATTAAAAACAAAATTACTAGAGATAAAAGTAAAATGGTTCGCACTGTTTTAGTCATATTATTTTTATCTTACCTTAATTTAAAGGGCTTGCCAATTTCTGAGTTTTGGTTTAACATAAAATTATGTTCGAGAAATTTATCATCCAAGGGAAAAAACCTTTAAAAGGAATTGTTGAGGTGAGGGGAGCAAAGAATGCTGCCTTTCCTCTTTTAGCAGCCACCCTTTTAACCAAAGAGGACTGTCTTATTGAAAATCTTCCCTTAATTGAAGATGTTTTTTTGAGTATCAAGATCTTAGAAAGCTTAGGAGCTGAAATTTCTTGGGAGGGAAAAAGAACTTTGAAAATTAGAGCTAAAAACATAAATCCTGACAAAATTAGAAAAGATTTGATTTCAAAATTTAGAGGTTCAGTGTTATTCTTTGGGCCTTTACTGGCTAGATTTCATAAAGCCAAATTGCCTCAGCCCGGAGGTTGTCTAATTGGAGCTAGGCCGGTTGATACTCACTTGGATGCTTTTTCTCAGTTGGGCGTTAAGGTTTCTTCGGAGGGCAATAGTTTTAAATTAGAACTCCCCCGTCTTTCAAAAGGAGGGAGAATTATTTTAAATGAATTTAGCGTTACTGCCACCGAAAACCTTTTACTATTTGCCAGTTTAATTCCTAAAAAGACTATAATTAAAAATGCTGATGCCGATTACAGCGTTCAAGAATTAAGTAAATTTTTGAAGAAAATGGGGGTTAGAATCAAAGGGGTCGGAACTCATATCTTAGAAGTGAAAGGCAAAAAACAGTTAAGAGGAGTGAAGCATAAATTAATCTCAGACCCTATTGAAGCCGGGACCTTTATTCTAATGACGGCTTGTGCCAAAGGAAGAGTTTTGGTAAAAAATGTAGAGTTTTCCTTTTTAGAATTTTTTCTTAAAAGATTAAGAGATTTTGGTCTTCCTTATCAGAGAGTTTCCAAAAACTCAATTGGAGTAAAACCCTGGACCTCTTTAAAAATTGATAAAATTCAAAGTTTGCCTTATCCTGGCTTAGCCACTGATTTACTTCCCCTTTTTGGTGTTTTAGCGACCCAGATAAAGGGCCCAACTTTAATTCACGATCCTTTATACGAAGGAAGATTAAAGTATCTGGAAGAGATAAATAAAATGGGGGGACAAATTATTTTTGCTGACCCTCACCGAGCAATAATTTCCGGCCCTACCCCCCTTTATGGCATTGAGGTAGCCTCTCCCGATCTAAGAGGTGGGGTTTCTTTAATAGCTGCGGCTTTAATCGCTAAGGGGCAAAGCATTATTGGCAATGTTTATCAGATTGATAGGGGATACGAACGGATTGAGGAACGCCTGCAGAAATTAGGGGCAAATATTAAGAGAATAAAGGCGTAATATTTATGTTTTCTAAAAAAATCGGCATTGATCTTGGGACTTGTAATTCTATAGTTTTTATCCCCCATAAAGGAGTGGTTTTGAACGAACCGTCGGTAGTAGCAGTTGGGGTCTCTGAAAATAGAATTTTAGCAGTAGGACAAGAAGCCAAAAAAATGACTGGTCGGACTCCAGATACTATAAGGGTTTATCGACCATTAAAAGATGGGGTGATTGCTGATTATCGTGTCACCGAGGCAATGATGAAATATTTTATTAAAAAAACAACAGGGTCTTTCAGTTTTTTGAAACCGGAATTATTAATCGGAGTTCCGGCTGGTATTACCTCAACTGAAAAAAGAGCGGTGATTGAAGCCGGGATGGCAGCGGGTGCTCAAGCAGTATACGTTGCCAAAGAACCTATTTTAGCTGCGATTGGTGCTGGTATTCCTATTGATTCTTGTTCGGGCCATATGATTGTTGACATTGGGGGAGGAACTTCAGAGGTGGCTGTAATTGCTCTTGGAGGAATAGTAACCTCTTCTTCTTTGAGAGCGGGTGGAGATAAAATAGACCAGGCAATTTCAAATTACATCAAACAAAAGCATAATTTGGCTATCGGCGAGCAAACTGCCGAAGAAATAAAAATAAAAATCGGCACAGCTTTACCAGAAAAGGTTGCATTTTCCGGCTCTTCTAAGGGTGAACAGATTTCTGAGAAGAGGTTAGAAATTCGAGGTCGAGATTTAATTTCAGGATTGCCCCGAAATCTTAAAATTTCATCTAATGAAATTCAAGAGGCAATTTTCGACCGACTTAATGAAATTGTTCAAATAATTAAGACGGTTTTGAAAGATACGCCCCCTGAACTTTCAGCTGATATCATAGATAAAGGAATGGTTCTTTCTGGAGGGGGAGCAATGCTTAGAAGGATTGATGAACTTATTGCTCGATCTACTGGTGTTCCTTGTTTTTTAGCTGATGAACCTTTATTTTGCGTAGCTAAGGGAACAGGGGTAGTGCTTGAAAACCTTGAGGTCTATAAAAAGAGTATAATGGCGAAAAAGTAAGATGTTCTAATATTCTAATGTTACATTACAACATTAGAATAAGCGAGCGGAGCGAGCGATCTAACATTCTAACATTCTAACATTATAACAATGAAAATTATTGGTCATCAAAAACAAAGACAGTTTTTAAGAAAGTTAGAAAAAATGGGAAAAATTCCTCATGCTCTTTTATTTTATGGACAGGAGCAATTAGGGAAAAAAACTTTAGCCATTGAATTTGTTAAATATTTAAATTGTGAAGAGAAAGATATTTCTAAAAGGCCTTGTCAGATTTGCAGAAGTTGCCGGGACGTTCAAAAAGGGCTACACCCTGATTTCAATTTAATAGAACCAAAAATTGCTGAGGAGGGAATTCAAATATCTCAAATAAGAGACCTTATTTGGAAACTATCTCTCCGTTCCTATTCAACTTTCTTCAAGGCGGTGGTTATAGATAAAGCTCATTTAATGACTCGGGAGGCTCAAAACTCTTTTTTAAAGATACTTGAAGAACCAAAAGGTAAAACCCTTTTAATTTTGATAACCGAATATCCTGAAATCTTGCTGCCAACTATTCTTTCTCGAGTTCAAAAACTTAGATTTTTGCCGGTTGAAAGTGAAGAGATTGAAGATTATCTCATAAATCGAGGGGTTTCACAAAGCGAGGCAGAGTATCTTGCCTTGCTTTCCTTAGGAAGGCCGGGAATGGCTATAAATTTTCTTTTGGATTCTCAGAAACTTAAAAATCAACAGAAACTTATTTCAGATCTTATTAAAATTAGTAATTCGGAATTGGCGTTTCGTTTTAAATATGCTAAAGATTTGTCTAACATTCCAATAGACAATTTCAAAAAAATTTTGGATACTTGGTTGAGATATCTTAGAAATATATTTCTTTTTAGATTGACCGAATGCCGTTCAAGTTCTACCATAAAAAAGACTGATGCTTTTCACTATTGCTCTTTATCTAAACTTAAAAACATTCTTAAACTTATTCAATCAACGAATTTTTTGGTTTCAACTACTAACGTTAATTCAAAATTAGCTCTTGAAATTTTATTAATGGAAATGTAAGAACCCGACTTCGTCAGAACCTTGATTCGCTAAGGTATAAAAAACATATTGCGGCTTCGCCGCAATTATAATCTTGAATTAATCAACGTGTCTTACAAAGAAATCATTGACAAAATTAGACCTGAATTTGATAAAGCCATCAATTTTTTAGAGAGGGAATTGATGAAACTTCGAACAGGCAGGGCTTCGCCTTCTTTGGTTGAAAATATCATTGTTGATTGTTTTGGAGAAAAGTTTTCTTTAAAACAATTGGCTGCCATATCTTTACCAGGCTCTCGGCAGATTCTTGTTCAACCCTGGGATAAATCATACATTGAATCAATTGAGAAAGCAATTCTACAATCGGGTATAGGAATGTCTCCGGTGGTTGATAAAGATGTAATTCGTATTTCTTTACCTCTTTTAAGCGAGGAATATCGAAAAGATTTACTTCGAGTTTTGTCGGTGAAACAAGAAGAAGCTCGAAAAACAATAAGGCGATGGCGAGAAGAAGCCTGGCGAGAAATACAGGAAAGATTCGGAGCAGGAGAAATCCGCGAGGATGATAAATTTCGAGCAAAAGATGAACTTCAAGATTTAATCGATGAATATAATAAAAAAATTGGGGAAATAGGGGAAAGAAAAAAGAAGGAAATAATGGAGTAAACGTCTCCGCAAAATAAAAATTTATGCTTTTAACTATTCTTATTGCATTTTTTAGTCTCATCTGCTTAGTAGTTCTTCATGAGTTAGGGCACTTTGCTTTGGCAAAGAAATTTGGAGTAAAAGTTGAAGAGTTTGGCATAGGTTATCCTCCCCGGCTTTTTGGAAAAAAAATAGGGGAGACAATTTATTCTTTAAACCTTTTACCATTCGGAGCTTTTGTTAAGATTTACGGACACGAGGAAAGAATTGATAATCCTCGGAGTTTTAGCACTAAACCTTTTTGGCAAAAAGCTTTAATTATTTTGGGCGGTGTTATCTCCTTTTGGGTGGTTGCCGCAATTTTACTAACCATTGTAATGTATCTGGGCGTTCCCATGCAGATAGGAGATGATGATAATGGTAATTTAGTTAACCCGAAAGTTCAAATTATGACCGTTTCCCCGGCTTCTCCGGCAGAAGAAGCGGGGATAAGAATTGGAGACACTATCAGAGAATTTTCAATTCTCAATGACCAATTTTCAATAAATAAAACAAATGAGGTTCAAAAACTTACAGAAAAGTACAAAGGTCAAGAGATTACTTTAACAATTCAACGAGGGAAAGAAATTTTTGATGTTTCCTTGATTCCGCGAGAGGTACCTCCTAAAGATGAAGGTCCGATGGGAGTATCTTTGATTAGAACGGCCCTGAAGTCCTATCCTTGGTACCAAGCTCCAATTCAAGGAATTTTAGCTACCAGTAACTTGACTGTGATTGTAATGAAGGGATGGGGAATGACTATTGCAAGTTTGGTTCAGGGCGAAGGAATGCCCCCTGGTGTTGAATTAAGGGGACCGGTAGGAATTTTTGAACTATTCGCTCAAGTAGGAATTTTAGGAATAAGTTATTTTTTACACTTTATAGCTGTAATCTCTATTTGTTTAGCTTTAATTAATATTTTACCTATTCCTGCCCTGGATGGTGGGTGGCTGTTGTTTCTTATTGTTGAAAAAATAAGAGGAAAGCCAGTAAGTCAAAAGATTGAGCAAAAAATTACTGTCTTTTTCTTTTTTCTATTAATTGCTTTAATGATTTGTGTAACAATAAAAGATATCGCCAGAATTTTCTAATTCAAATTTTATAATTTAAGGTGTCATCCTTCTATGATTAATAAATTTTTTTCCTATTTTTCAGACGATATAGCTATTGATTTGGGAACCGCTACCTCATTGGTTTATGTTAAAGGTAGAGGGATAGTTATTAATGAGCCCTCGGTGGTAGCCATAAATCAAAAAACGGGTCAAATCTTGGCAATTGGTGAAGAGGCCCAAAAAATGGTTGGTCGAACCCCGGCTTATATTGTTGCCACCAGGCCCTTGCGTGATGGAGTAATTTCTGATTTTGAAGTTACAGAGCAAATGCTAAGATATTTTATTGAGAAAGTTCACAAGGGGAAATTTGTTTTGGGACCTCGCCCCAGGGTTATTATTGGAATTCCCTATGGAGTGACCGAGGTTGAGAGAAAAGCGGTTTGCGATGCTGCAAAAAATGCTGGTGCCAGGCGGGTGTTTTTAATAGAAGAGCCAATGGCAGCTGCTATCGGGGCAAGATTAGCTGTTCAGGAAGCAGGAGGTAATTTTATCGTTGATATCGGAGGAGGGACCACCGAAGTAGCAGTAATTTCTCTTGGCGGAATAGTTATTGCCAAAAGTATTCGTGTTGCTGGAGATAAACTTAACGAAGATATAATTCAATTTGTTCAAGAAGAATATAAGTTATTAATTGGTGAGAGGACAGCTGAGAGGACTAAAATTGAAATTGGTTCCGCTTTTCCTTTAAAAGAGAGAAAAGAGCTTCCCTTACGAGGCAGAAATATAATAACCGGACTTCCAGAAGAAATTTTGATTTCTGATGAGGACATAAGACATGCTTTGGAAAAATCAATAGGACAAATTGTTACAGCCGTAAAGACCACAATAGAAGAAACCCCTCCTGAGCTTTTAGCTGACATTATGTCAAAAGGAATCTATCTTGCTGGTGGCGGTGGTCTTTTAAGAGGATTGGATATTTTAATTCAACAAGAAGTAAGAATTCCTACTCAAATTATTGAAGATTCAATAACAGCCATGGTTAGAGGGGCGGGAATGGTTTTAGAAAAACTTGATGAGTTACACGAAGTATTGACAGGAACAGAGGATATGGAAGCGCCTCGTTAATTAAGTATTAAGTATTAACTATTAGGTATTAAGTATGATTTCGAAAAAAGATGTTCAACATATTGCTAAACTTGCTAGATTAGGTGTTACTAAAAAAGAGGAAGGAAAATTCAGAAAAGAGCTTTCTTCGATTTTAGATTATTTTAATTTGTTAAAAGGGGTTAATGTTTCCAGAGTTGAACCGACCTTTCATCCGGCTGAACATTTTTTAAATAGAAAGCTAAATATCACAAGAGAAGATATAGAAAAACCCCAAAAAAGCGAAGTAAAGAATGAATTAGTAGAAGCAGCCCCACAGAGAAAGAATAGACATATTAAGGTCAAAGCAATTTTTCAATAAACAATGGACAAAATGAATTAGATACTGTTCGTTGTTCGCTGAATTGTGGAACTTCGTAAATTAACCATAAGCCAAGCTCATCAGGGACTATTGAAAAAAAAGTTCTCTGCTTTAGAGTTGACTAAAGCATTTTTGGATAGAATTAAAAAAGTCGATAAAGAAATTTCCGCCTATTTAACAGTTACAGAAAAATTAGCTCTTTCCCAGGCAAAAAAAATTGATGATTTAATCTCTGTTGGTAGAAATATTTCGGTTCTGGCTGGAATTCCTTTAGCTGTTAAAGATAATATTTTAATTGAGGGAATTAAGCTAAGCTGTGCTTCCAAAATCCTTGAAGATTATATTGCGCCTTATGATGCTACCTGTATAGAAAAACTTAAAAAACTCGGAGCAGTAATTTTAGGAAAAACAAATTTAGATGAATTTGCTATGGGGTCTTCGACTGAAAATTCAGCATTTTTTCCAACAAAAAATCCTTATGATTTAACCCGGGTGCCTGGCGGAACTTCTGGAGGGTCAGCGGCTGCCGTAGCCGCTGACTTATGTTGCTATGCCCTGGGTTCTGATACTGGTGGTTCAATTAGGCAACCGGCTTCTTTTTGCGGCGTGGTAGGATTAAAGCCAACTTATGGAGCAGTTTCTCGCTATGGCTTAGTTGCTTTTGCTTCTTCTTTGGATCAGATAGGACCAATAACAAAAACAGCCGAAGATGCTAAAATTGTATTTGAAGCAATTTCCGGGAAAGACCCAAAAGATTCAACTAGCGTCGAATCTAAAACTCCAAATCCCAAACCCCAAATTCCGAAATTAAAGATTGGTGTTCCAAAAGAATATTTTATTAAAGGTATGGACCCTGAAGTCGAAAAAGTAATTAAAACAGCTATTAAAAAATTTGAAAATCTTGGGGCGAAAATTGAAAAAGTTAGTTTAGCCCATACAAAATACGCTTTGGCTACTTATTATCTTATTACTAACTCTGAAGCATCAGCCAATTTGGCCAGATACGACGGGATAAAATACGGACTATCAAGCTCTTTGTCTCTTAGCCAGGGCGAGGGGTCGAATGTCAAAACTTTATTAGACGTTTATTTACAAAGTAGAGCAGAGGGTTTTGGAGATGAGGTTAAAAGAAGAATTATGCTTGGCACTTATGCTCTTTCTGCTGGTTATTATGATGCTTATTATTTAAGAGCCCAGAGGGTTAGGACATTAATTAAAGAAGATTTTGATAAGGCATTTCAAAAGGTTGACATTATTTTAACCCCGACCTCACCAACCCCGGCATTTAAAATCGGTGAAAAAATTAAAGACCCTCTTTTAATGTATCTTTCTGATATTTTTACTGTTTCCCCAAACTTAGTTGGCTTGCCAGCCGTTTCTATCCCAGTCGGCTTTGTAGGAAAGTTGCCCGTTGGTTTACAGATTATTGGAAAACCGTTTGAGGAGAATAAAATTTTAAAAATTGGTCAAGTAATTGCAACTTAAACTACATAATTTAACTAAAATGGAAAATATAATTTATTTCATTGTACATCCTGAATTTACGGGACATTTCCTATATCTCAAAATTATTTTTATACTTATTTCTTTAATTCTTCTAATAGGTCTTATTATTCTTCTCCTAAAAAGCAGCTGGATGAGGAGTCGTTATTTAGAAGCACTAACAGAGTTTGTCACTTATCGACCCTTTGGGGTAAAGGAGACCTTTAAACACTGGAATAAGATTATTAAAAGATTAGAGACCGATAGAGAGGCCGAATACAAGCTGGCGGTAATTGAGGCAGACGGTTTATTAGATGCTGTTTTAAAGAAGATGGGGTATAAAGGGGATAGTTCTGCTCAAAGGTTGGAGCAAATAGACCTATCTGTTTTACCTAATCTGGAAGAAGTTTGGAAAGCCCACAAAACCCGCGACAACATTGTCCACGACCCTGATTATCGATTAACCTTGGACCAGGCAAAAAGAGTATTAGAAGTTTATGAAAAGACCTTGCGAAATCTAGAGTTGCTTTAGAAGAATTGTCTTAAAATTCCAGGAGAGGCTATGACAAAAATCCCGCGATCGCGGGATTTTTGTCATAGCCCTATTTTAGATAGATTTTTATCAGGGTTGATTTTTCCCAAGTGTTATAATATAATACAATTGCGGGGTGGAGAAGTAGTATCTTGCGAGGCCCATAACCTCGAGACCCGGGCGCACATCCCGGCCCCGCAACGCCGGTGTAGCTCAGTGGTTAGAGTGGATGCTTCATAAGCATTAGGTCGTTGGGTTCGAGTCCCACCACCGGCATATACAGATAAGGGGGCGTAGCTCAATTGGTTAGAGCACTGGATTGTCGATCCAGTGGTTGTGGGTTCGAGTCCCATCGTCCCCGCAAAGATTTGACTTCTTACATAATTTATTATAAATTAAGCATTATAAATTAAGCACATTAAAAAATTAAATGAAAACATTGAAAGAATAGAAAAGGAGGTGGAGAAAATGTCGTTGATTTACCAAAGGTTTGGGTTAATGGAAGGAAGTGACCTTGTAATAACCGAAGATGACCTATCACAGCTGAAAAGGGATTTTCCTCATATGGATCTTCCGACTAAAGTTAATCTCTCAGCTTATAAATTTTCCTTTAGAGACCTAATAGAGGAGATGAAAACTAAAGGTTACCGCGTCTTGGTAGGCCTTGATACATTCATAAATGGTGTTTCAACAAATGTAGTTGTGATTGCGGAATTTTCATCTCGCTCGAAACTGAAGAAGGATTTTTTTGAGATGGCAAGCAAAGCAGGATTAAACTTCCAATCGGAAGAGGTATATGTAGAGATGTAGTGAAAGTAACACAAATAACAAGGGAGCTTTATCTTAGTCGCTAAATTTTAATATTTAGCGATTTTTTTATTTATTTCTGATAGTTTTAATCTTGTCTTTACCCACAGATTTTTGTTGATTTTAGTTTAGGAATAAGGTAAAATGAAATAATTAAGCATGACAAAAATTAATTTAGAAAATCTTAAAATTGAGATTGAGAAAAGGGTAAAAAGGGCAAAAGATTTAAAGGAACTGGATGAAATCTTTAAGAAATATTTAGGTAAAAAAGGTGAAATTACTCAGATTTTACGGTCTTTGAAAGATCTTCCAGAGAAAGAAAGAAAAAAAAGAGGAGAATTGGCAAACCAAATTAAACAAGATATAGAGAAAACTGTTAGGGTGGGGAGAGAAAAGTTCCAATCTTCGAGTTCCAAGTTTCCAAAAGAGTGGCTTGATGTTACGGTTCCCGGGAAAAAGCCTGCTCTGGGTCATTTACATCCCTTAACTTTAATCAAAAGAAAAACTGAGGAAATTTTTGAGGCAATGGGTTTTTCAGTAATTGAGGGACCGGAAGTTGAAAATGAATGGTATAATTTTGACGCCTTAAACATTCCCAAAGACCATCCGGCTCGAGATGTCTGGGATACTTTGTGGCTCAAAGAGCCACAAAGTCAAAAGTTATTATTACGGACCCATACAAGCCCGGTTCAGATAAGATATATGGAAAAGAACAATCCTCCTTTAAGGATGATTGTTCCGGGACGGATTTTTCGTCACGAAGCAACTGATGCTTCTCATGAAATTAATTTTTATCAATTAGAAGGATTGATGCTCGGAAAAGATATTTCAGCAGCCAACTTTAAAGCAATTATTGAAGAATTCTTTTCCAGATTTTTTGAGAAGGAAGTTAAGATTCGTTTGAGACCCAGCTTTTTCCCTTTTACCGAACCAAGTTTTGAAGTAGATATAGGCTGTTTGGTTTGCAAAGGCAGGGGCTGTAAAGTTTGTGCCCAAACTGGTTGGGTAGAATTAATGGGAGCAGGAATGGTCCATCCGAACGTTTTAAAAGCAGCTGGGATAAATCCTAAAAATTGGCCCGGATTTGCTTTTGGAATAGGAATGGATAGATTAGCTATGATGAAATATAAAATCAATGACATTCGACTATTTTATTCAGGGGATTTGCGATTTTTAGAACAGTTTTAATAGTGCGAGAACCGTTCCCGCGCTGATTAGTAGTTATGGTTTTTTCTTATAATTGGCTACAATCGTTTTTTCAAAAAAAATTGCCTAAGCCAGAAAAACTGACTGAGCTTTTGACTATGCACAGTTTTGAAGTGGCAGGAGTTAAAAGAGCGAGTAAAGATTATGTTTTAGATATTGATGTCTTACCAAATCGCGGACCCGATTGTTTTTCTCATTTAGGCATTGCTCGTGAGTGTGCCGCGCTTATGAGTTTAAAACTTAAAACCCAAAACTTGAAACTCAAGGAAGATAAAAAATTAAGAACCAAAGATTTTATTAAGATAGAGGTTAAAGACAAAACAGATTGTTCCCGTTATACTGCCAGAGTGATTACAAATGTAAAAGTTGGCTTCTCCCCAAAATGGATTCAAAAGAGATTAAAAGTTTGCGGATTAAGGCCGATTAATAATATTGTAGATATCGCAAATTATGTAATGTTGGAAACTGGACAGCCCCTACATGCCTTCGATCTCGATAAGATCTCAGGCATGAAAATCCCAAATCCCAAATCCCAAATCCCAAACAAATCCAAAATCCAAAATCCAAAAATCAAAACAATAATTGTTAGAAGGACTAAAAAAGGAGAGAAAATTATTACTTTAGATAATGAGAAATATAATTTAGATGAAGATATTTTAGTAATTGCTGATTCAAAAGAGCCCTTAGCTATAGCCGGAATAAAGGGAGGAAAAAAAGCTGAAATAGATAAAAAAACCAGAACCGTTGTATTGGAATCAGCAAACTTTAATTCCAGAGTTGTTCGGAAAGGTTCTAAGATATTAGATTTAAAAACCGACGCCTCCTGGCGGTTTGAACATGGGATTGACCCTAATTTGACAGAAATAGCAATTAATCGGGCGGCTGATTTAATCCAAAAAGAAGCCAGAGGGAAAATTACTTCAGGATTAGTTGATTTTTATCCTAAAAAAGTATTGCCCAAGAAAATCACTCTAAGTTATATTTATCTTACAAAGCTTTTAGGAGTAAAAATAGAAAGGGAAGAAGCTAAAGAGGTCTTAACAAGATTAGGCTTCAAAATCGTAAAAGAAAAACATCCATTTTTAACAGTGGAGGTACCGACTTTTAGATTAGATATTTCTCTTCCCGAGGATTTAATTGAAGAAATTGGTAGGATATATGGCTATCAGAAAATTCCGGCTTTTTTTCCTATTGTTTCTTTAATTCCTCCAAAAAGAAATTTCCAAATTTTTTGGGAGAATATAATAAAAAATATTTTGAAAGAGCTCGGATTTACAGAAGTTTATAATTATTCTTTTATCGGTGGAAAGGAAGCTAAAATTTTTAGATACAAAGACAGCGAAATAGTTGAAATAGAGAATCCAACCAGCAAGGAATTTAGATATTTAAGACCAAGTTTAGTTCTCAACCTGCTGAAGAACATAAAAAGCAATTTCAAATACCTGCCCGTCAGTAGCCTGAGCCGCAGGCGATGGCAGGCGGGTTATGATAAAATTCAAATATTTGAACTGGGAAAAATTTTCCTAAAAGACCAAAAAAGGAGAAAAGTTTTAGAAAAAAAAATGCTAAGCGGCGGATTGGCTTCCAAGAGAATATCTTCTAAGGCAGATGAATTTTATTGCTTAAAAGGGACAATTGACTCTTTATTTAATAAACTCGGCATTTCTGATATTTGGTATGATTCCTATCAGCCGTCTCCAGAGCAAAGTAAATTAACAATTTGGCAGCCAAAAAAATGTGCGGAGATTAAAATTAGCCAGGAAGAAATTGGATTTTTAGGCGAAATTTCTCCCAGCATTTTAAAAGATTTAGACATTAAAGGAAAAATAGTTTTATTTGATTTAGATTTTGAGAGAATAGCAAATCTTTGTTCTGAAGAACATGAGTATCAACCAATTTCTCAGTATCCAGCAGCGGTTCGAGATTTGGCGGTGTTAGTGCCGAGAGGTGTTAAAGTTGTAGAGGTTTTAAACAAAATTGGAAGTATCAGCGGTTCCTTGGTTAGAGACGTTGACCTTTTTGATATTTATGAAGGGGAAGAACTTCCCCGGGGAAAAAAGAATTTGGCTTTTCATATAATTTATCAGGCAGAAGACAGAACACTTAAGTCAGGAGAGATTGATAAAATTCAACAAAAAATAATCAAAGTTTTAGAGGAAAATCCCGAATGGGAAGTAAGAAAATAATATTATGGTTTATAAAAAAATATCCCAAAAATCAAAAAAAAGAGCTAAAAGCAAGGACGTGACTTACACGGCTAAGGATATTTATGTTTTAAAAGGATTGGAGCCGGTTAGAAAGCGTCCGGCGATGTATATTGGTTCAACTGGTCCTGATGGCTTGCATCACTTAATCTGGGAATGCGTGGATAATTCTTTAGACGAATGCCTGGCTGGTTATGCAAAAAACATCGAAGTCTCTCTCCTGTCAGGAAATAGAGTTAAAACGGTTGACGATGGCAGGGGAATCCCGGTAGAAAAACATCCTGTTACAAAAAAATCAGCCTTAGAAACAGTAATGACCACCCTCCATGCCGGAGCAAAGTTTGGAGGAAAGGCCTATCAGGTAGCCGGCGGTTTACATGGAGTAGGAGTTTCGGTTGTTTGTGCTTTATCTAAATATATGAAGGTCGGGGTTTGTCGGGGAGGAATTAGATATAGTCAAGAATATTCAAAAGGGAAAGCTAAAACAAAGGTTAAAAAAGTAGATCACTGTCGACAGACCGGAACGACTGTTCTCTTTGAGCCAGATACTGAAATTTTTAAAGAGATTAAGTTTGATGCAAAGAGAATTTTGAGTCATCTACGCCAACAGGCATATTTGACTAAAGGAATTAGAATAACCTTTAAAGACGAAAGACCTGCCCGCCTTGCTACGCCAGCCCACATGAATCGCGTCAGCGTGTCTGGCGGGCAAAGCGTTGCGGGCGAGGAAAAAGAAAAGACAAGTTATAGTTTTTATTTTGAAGGCGGACTATCTTCTTATGTTAAATATTTAATTCACAACTCTACTCCCCGTCACCCGAATGTTTTTTATTGCTCCGGAGAGCGAAACGGGATAGTTGTTGAAGCTGCCCTTCAGTATACTCAAGAATATGAGTGCTATGAAGAAAGCTTTGCTAATAATATTTACACTGGAGAAGGGGGTACTCACTTAACTGGATTTAGGACTGCTTTAACTCGAACCTTTAATGACTATGCTCGAAAAAATGATTTTCTTAAAGAATCAGATGAAAATTTATCAGGAGCAGATATAAAGGAGGGCTTAACTGGAATTGTTTCAGTCAGAATAAGGGAGCCTCAGTTTGAGGGACAGACCAAAGCAAAATTAGGGAATCCTGAAGCTAAAATAGTGGTAGACCAAATTATTTCTGAACACTTAACTGATTTTTTAGAAAGAAATCCCCAAGACGCCAAAGCCATTATTGAAAAATGTCTTTTATCTGCTACAGCCAGAAAAGCGGCTAGAGCAGCCAGAGAGACAGTTTTAAGAAAAGGGGTTTTAGAGGGACTTGCTTTACCGGGAAAATTAGCTGATTGTATCTCAAGAAAGCCCGAGGAATCTGAACTTTATATCGTGGAAGGGGAGAGTGCTGGAGGAAGTTCAAAACAAGCCAGAGATAGAAAGTTTCAGGCAATTTTGCCTTTGCGAGGGAAGATTTTAAATGTTGAGAGGGCTAGGATAGATAAAATTTTATCCTCAAAAGAAATTAGGGCTTTAATTATTGCTTTAGGTACAGCTATTGTTGAAGATTTTAACTTGGATAAGCTAAGATACCATCAAATTGTTATTATGGCAGATGCGGACTCGGACGGAAATCATATTCGGACGCTTCTTTTAACGCTTTTTTATCGTTATTTTAAACCAATAATTGAGAATGGCTATCTTTACATTGCTCAGCCACCTCTTTATAAAATTCAAACAGGAAAGAAGATAGAGTATGCTTATACCGAAGAGGAGAAAGAGAAAATTTTAGCTTTCCTCAAAAAAGAAAAAAGAGGTATCCCTTCTATTCAGCGCTATAAGGGCTTGGGAGAAATGAATAGCGGAGAGTTATGGGAAACCACTATGAATCCAGAGAATCGTATTTTATTAAGAATTGAAATCGAAGACGCTCAAGAAGCAGACAGAATTTTTGATGTTTTAATGGGCGAGGAGGTGTTGCCAAGGAAGAGATTTATCCAGACCTATGCCAAAAAAGTAAAAAACCTTGATATATAATATCTTGACCCTTCACCTTTCGGGAATGTTTACTGTATGAAGGAATAGATAGAGTTTGATTTCATGCTAAATGACTACCGAAAGGTGAAGGGTTGACATTTAGATTCTTTTTGGCTATTATTCGACTCTCGTAGGCCAGATAATGGCCGAGGGGTCTATATTATGAAAATTAGTAATCTCCCAAAAAAAATTAGTACCTTCTTCAAAGAAGTTAAGTTGGAAATGAAAAAAGTTAACTGGCCGACAAGACAGGAGACTATAAAATATACTTCAATTGTTATTGGAGTTTCTCTAGGGGTAGCCGCATTTTTAGGTGCCTGTGATTTCATTTTTACAACAATATTGAATAAATTTATTCTGTAAAGAATAACCCTGCCCTCTAGGCGTATGTAAAATTCATTTAGCTTAGAGAGCGGGGTGCTCACTTCGTTCGTATGCCTAAGCAACGTTTACCTCAGCAAAAAAATTGGTATGTCATCCATACTTACTCCGGATATGAAGATGCAGTTGCCAAAAACCTAAAGCAAAGGGTTGAATCTCTTGATATGGGAGATAAGATTTTTAACGTTTTAGTACCAAAAGAGAAAAAAATTAAGATTAAGAATGGCAAAAGAAAAGTGGTCGAAGAAAAGATTTATCCTGGTTACGTTTTAGTTGAAATGATTGTAACTGATGATTCTTGGTATATTGTCAGAAACACTCCCAATGTAACTGGTTTTGTCGGGGTAGGGACTACACCAGTGCCGGTTTCAGGAAAAGAAATTGAGACCTTGAAGAAAATAGTGGAAGTGGAAACGCCTCAATATAAAATTGAGGTTAAAGTAGGAGATAGCGTAAAAATTATTGACGGCCCCTTTAAAGATTTTGATGGAAAAGTTTCAAAAATAGATGAAGGAAGAGGAAAATTGAAAGTATTAATAAATATGTTTGGTAGAGATACGCCCATAGAGTTGGACTCATTACAGATAAAGAAACTATAATTACAAGTGAGGGAGAAGAAGGAAAGATTGCTTTCATTCTTCAACCGAACGAAGTAATTATGTGACGAAGTCACAATAACATGCCTAAAAAAATTAAAGCTATTGTAAAACTTCAAATCCCGGCAGGTAAAGCCACTCCAGCTCCACCAGTTGGGCCGACTTTAGCTCAATATGGAATAAATATTGCTAAGTTTTGCCAGGAGTTTAATGACATGACAAAAAATCAATCAGGTTTTACTGTTTCAGTAGTAATTACAATTTATGAGGACAACAGTTATGAATTTAGAATAAAACAACCCCTTGCATCTGAACTTTTAAAAAAGGCAGCTGGGATTGAAAAGGGTTCGGGTGTGCCAAATAAAACTAAAGTTGCTAAAATTACCAAAGCCCAATTAAAAGAAATTGCCCAAAAGAAAATGCCAGATTTGAATACTAAGGATATTGAACAAGCAATGAAAATAATTGAAGGGACAGCGAAGAATATGGGCATAGAAATAGAGAAGCATTTATGAGGCCCTCAAAAGACGAATATTATTTAAATATTGCCAAAGAAGTTGCTGAAAGAAGCACTTGTTATAGATTAAAAGCCGGGGCTATTATTGTTAGAAACGATCAGATTATTTCTACCGGATATATTGGAGCCCCCAGGGGAACAAAAGATAGCCTTGAGAGGGGTTATTGTCTAAGAGATAAATTAAAAATTCCTCATGGTCAGAGATATGAACTTTGCAGAAGCGTTCACGCAGAACAAAATTGTATTATCAATGCCGCCAGGGCTGGGGTGAGCCTTTTAGGGGGTGATATGTATATCTATGCATCGAATCCTAAAAACAAAAGAGATGTTGATGCTTTCCCCTGTTTTATCTGCAAAAAAATGATTATTAACGCCGGTTTAAACAGGATAATTTGTTCCACTAAAGACAAGGGGATAAAAATATTCTATGTTAAAGGTTGGGTTCAAGATTGGCAGGAGAAGGACATTATAGATGACCGGCATCAATATGGCGAAGACCAAAACCAAGATTCTAATAAAAATGAATAAAAACTCTCATCCAGGAAAATTTATAGTTATTGAGGGACTTGATGGGTCAGGTAAATCGACTCAAACTAAATTGTTGATTAAACATTTAAGAAAAGAAAGATATAGGGTGATGAAAATAGATTTCCCTCAATACGGAAAGAAATCGGCTGGTCTTGTTGAAGAATATCTAAATGGTAAATACGGCAGTTCAGAGGAAGTTGGTCCTTATCGGGCCTCTGTTTTTTATGCTTGCGATAGATATGATGCGAGTTTTAAGATAAAGAAGTGGCTTGGAGAGGGGAGAGTAGTTGTTTCTGATAGATATATTGCTTCGAACATTGGACACCAGGGAGGAAAAATAAGTAATAAAAGAGAGAGAAAAGAATTTCTAAAATGGTTATATTGTCTGGAATATGAAATTTTTAAAATTCCAAGGCCCAACTTTACTTTTATTCTCAAAACTTCCCCTAAATTTTCTCTAAAATTAGCTCACAAAATAACCGATGAAGAAAAAAAGAAAAAAAGGAAAGCTTATCTGGGAAAGAAAAAAAGAGATATTCACGAAAAAGATGTAAAGCATTTAACCCGAGCCCTTAGTTCTTATTTGGAAACAGCTAAAGAATTTCCAAGAGAATTTAAAGTTATAGAATGCATAGAAAACAATAGGTTACTGTCTCCCGATGAAATTCATCAGAAGATTTGGAAATCGATTAAAAACAAGTTGTACAAGTTGTAAAAATATGTTAAAATTTAAAAGAATTAAAAAAAGGTCGTTCTTTTAAAATTAAGAAAGGAGAATTAAAATGGCAGAGATTTTAAAAAACGCAGGCTCTCATCGGATTTTATCAATTATGGCCGGATTGGAAGGGGAAAATCCTTTGCAGTTGATTGAGGTTGCCGGTCGCACCTCTTATCAAAGTAGAGATAAGATTACTGATGAGTCAGCAGCAAAATTCGTTGAGATGCTTAGGAAAAGAGGGCATGAGTCAGTAATTGAGCATTCTTGTATGACAGTTGAGTTTAATAATGTTTGCCGCGGTTTTACCCATGAGTTAGTCCGTCATAGATTAGCTTCTTATACTCAAGAATCAACCAGATATGTTGATGAGAGCAATTTTCAGGTTGTAATTCCGCCTGATAAAAATCCAGATGAAAAATTAGTTTCATTAAATCTTTCAGATGGTAACACTATTAAGGTTTCTTTTCAGGATTGGATGGATTTAAATGAGCAAATGTATAGAGGTTTAAGGGGGGCAGATTGGGTTTCTCAAGACGCCAGGCAGGTTTTGCCAATAGGTATAAAAGCTCAAATTGTAATTACCGCTAATTTTAGAGAATGGCGTCATATTTTTAAACTGAGGTGTGATTCTCATGCCCATTGGGAAATAAGAAGAGTCATGGTAAATCTTTTAAAAGATGTTCAAAAAAGGGTACCGGTAGTTTTTGATGATTTTGAAATAAACGAAGACGGTCAAAGCGCGACCTTAAAAAGCTCCTGACAATTAGGAGCTTTTTCATTTTTTATAATAACTTTGATATAATAAGGCGCGTAGAACCCTATGTTTAACACCCGACGTTAAATTAGGCAGAGGACGAGCCTCTGCTAAAATTATGAACTACCAATCCATTATTGGTCTTGAAATACATACTGAGTTAAAAACCAGGAGTAAAATGTTTTGTTCTTGTAAGAACGATCCTAACGAGCATCGTCCGAATACTAATATATGCCCAATATGTTTTGGACATCCAGGAACACTTCCTGTTATTAATAAAGACGCGGTAAGAAAAGTAATCAAAACAGGGTTAGCTTTAAATTGCCAAATTCCTGAAGATTCAAAATTTGATAGGAAAAATTATTTTTACCCTGACCTACCAAAAGGATACCAGATTTCTCAATATGATAAACCTCTTTGTAAAAATGGTTTTTTACAGACTGAGAATAGAAAAATTCGCATAACAAGGGTTCATCTTGAAGAAGACACTGGAAGATTAATTCACCCCGAAAGGGAAAATTATTCTTTAGTTGATTTCAATAGAGCGGGTATTCCTTTAATGGAGTTAGTTACTGAGCCAGATTTGAGAACAGCTAAAGAGGCAAGAAAATTTGCTGAAGAATTAAAACTAATTTTAAGATATCTCGGTGTCTCCGATGCTGATATGGAGAAAGGACAGTTGCGTGTGGAGGTAAATATTTCTCTTTTGCCGGAGAATAAAACTTTAGATAAGTTAGGAACCAAAGTTGAAATTAAGAACTTGAACTCTTTTAGGGCGGTAGAAGGGGCAGTTAACTATGAAATCAAAAGACAAAAAGAAATTTTAAATGCCGGCAAAAAGATTGTTCAGGAAACCCGAGGATGGAATGACATAAAAAAAGCAACGGTTAGCCAGCGAGAAAAAGAAGAAGCTTATGATTATAGATACTTTCCCGAACCCGATTTACCAACTCTTCATTTAGATAAGAATTTTATTCAAGAAATAAGGGCAGAAATCCCTGAGTTGCCCCAACAAAAGAGAGAAAGGTTTGTTAGAGAGTATAATTTAGAAGAGAAAAGTTCTAATATCTTTATCGCAAATAAAGACCTCGGCGAATATTTTGAAAAAGTAGTTTCAGAATTGAGAAACTGGCTAAAGGTAATTGAATTTAAGACAAAAATTGCTGAACAGGAAAAGAATCAATTGATTAAACTTGCTTCAAATTATATTATCACCGACCTTCAAAGATTACTTAAGAGGGCCCTGGTTTCTGGCGAAGATTTTTTAATCACTCCGGAGAATTTCGCTGAGTTCGTTACTTTAATTTATGAAGGAAAAATAACAAGCAAAATAGCAAAACAAGTTTTAGAAGAAATGTTCGGAACAGGCGCTGACCCTTCCCATATTATTAAAGAAAAGGGTTGGACCCAATTAACTAATGAAGAAGAGATTAAAAAAGTAATAAAAAATGTTCTCTCAAAAAATCAAAAAGTAGTTGGAGATTATAAAAAAGGTAAAAAAAATGCCCTTCAATTTTTAGTAGGACAGGTAATGGCTGCTACTAAAGGAAGAGCTAATCCCGAAATAGTTAACCGCTTAATCCAAGAATTCTTGACCCTTCACCTTTAACAGATTAAAGGTGAAGGGTTGACTAAAAGCTAAACAATGCTATATAATATAATCTCTAACGCTTGTACATTAAAAACCTGAGGAGAAAGGAGAATACTAACGTGAAAATTCCAGCTGAAGTTCCAGCTCTATCTGAAGGAGGCGAGACAGATGTTGTTCTATGGCCAATGGGATGTTACCTTAGACTCTAGAAACAGAGTATGCGTTCTGAGCAAATTTAGGAAAGCCTTAGGAGTAGGGGTAATAATTATTCAAAATGGAAAGGATGTTTCAGTATATCCGGGAAAAAAGATTAGACAATTTTCAGCAGAACAAATGGGACAACTATGGTTGGTAAGGATTGATAAAAAGGGCAGAATTTTAATCCCTAAAAAAATTGTTCAATCTTCTTTTCCTGAATCTCGGAAAATAACTTGGGTAGGATGGAAAGATTATTTTAAATTAATCAACGGTCCTACTTAAAGAGGAAGAATTTTTCTTCCTCCTTTTTTTAGAAATCCTTTTATTAATTTTTCTGTCTCTTGGTAATTTTCTACCCACTTAATTCGTTTGTCTTTCCTAAACCAGGTCATTTGTCTTTTAGCGAAATGTTCAATTTCTTTTTGTAATTTTTCCAGCATTTCTTCTTTCCCTAATTTTCCCTGAAGGTATAAAGCAATGTATCGGTATTCTAAACCAAATTCTTCTAATCTTTTCCAACTAATATTATTTTTGTGAAGTGTTTCTACTTCTTTAATCATTCCCCCGTCCGCATCGCTACGCGAGCAAGCTCGCTTGCGAAGCGTTGCGGGCGGGCTTGTTTTTAACCTCTTTAACAACCTTTTTCTTATTAATTTTTTAAGCCCTTCAGGGTCTTTTTTAATACCAAGCATTAAAACATCAAATTGAGGATTTTTTTTAAGTTTCGGTATCTTTCCAAGGGTTTTGGCAATTTCAATTGCTCGGATTAATCTTCTTTTATTTTCTTTTTCAATGGTTTTAGCCCTTTGAGGGTCAAGTTTTTTCAAAGTTGAAAAAAGTTTCTCTTTAGATTGTTTTTCTAATTTTTTTCTTAACTGCCAATTTGGCTTCATTTTCGGAAAAATCCAACCTTCAACAACCGAGTAAATATAAAAAGGGGATCCTCCAACCAAGAAAGGAATTTTTTGCTTTTTGAGAATTTTCTCTATAGCCCTTTGAGCTAATTTTTGATATTGAGCAACAGAAAATTTCCTTTTTGGGGAAGCGACACCTAAAAGATAATGGGGGATACCTTTCATTTCTTTTTTGGTTATTTTGCCAGTACCAATATCCATTCCTTTGTAGACTTGTCTTGAATCCGCAGAAACAATCTCGCCATTAAAATTTTTAGCGAGTTTAATAGAAAGCGCGGTTTTCCCGCTAGCTGTTGGTCCCAAGATAACAATAAGTTTTTCTCTTTTATTTTTTTTCACACTATAATTATAACATTTTAAAGAAAAAAAAGAGGTAACCTATCATTAAGATTACCTCATATGTTTTAGTTACTTTTTTGCGGTATGCCAAAAAAGATTTTTTGTTGTTTTACTTCAATGATATGCCACCCTGGTAGCCTCGATAAAAGATAAACTTGAACCGACTCACTTTTGCCGTCATAATCAAATTTTCCCTCTTTTGATTCTCTAGTTTTTGGGTTGATTACCTTGCTGTAATATTCACCAGCTAGGTTGTCTTTCTTTTTTGGCGGCTGGATTTTTCCTTCAAGCCGACAACCATTGTTCATAGTGATACTGAAAGATTTTTCTCTGCCAGCTACAATTTCCTGGAATTTTTCAATTGCTCTAACAGCCCATAATTCATTTTCAGTTACCGGTCTAAAAGTAGGTGCAAAGTTAGTATATCTTCCTCCTATTCCTAGGTTTCTATATCCTGAATCTTCTTTCCAGTCAGCACCCTTGAATCCGCATCCGCTGTAGATTTTTACGTTTTCAAATACTGCTTGCCCTGGATGAGGAAAATCATGAGAGAGCTCAATTGGTAAGGGGCAAGGTTTTCTGAGACCAATGAATTTTGCCGGGATAAAAACCTTACGATCGATCTCAACCATATACCATTTTCCTATTTCATAACCAGTATTTTCTTCACTTTCCGCCATTTTTTTACCTCCTTTTTATAAATTTTTAATGAGCAGAAAAATTTTATTTATTTTATATTAGAATAAATTTAATTTTTTGTCAAATTTTGTTTCTTTTAATTATAACAACCCTTTTAATCCCCAGGGCATCCCGTCAACACATTAAAGATACGATTCTTGGCCTATCACTATTATATCTTTATATAAATCGTATTTTTGGAATTTTGTCAATCTCTTGACAGAAATTAGATAATTTGCTATTATCCAATCGTAATAGAAAATAGTTCTTTTACATATTAATTACTTACAATTGGTAGTTAGTTCCTATAATCTTAAATAGAGAGAACAGAATCAAGAAAGGAGATGAAGAATCATGGGACGAGAATCGAACCTAAGACGGGGAGTTAAGTTATGGAAGACCATCAAGATTGGCACTGGTCTCAAGGGCGCTGACCTCTATGAAACCTTGAATGAGAATAAGAAATTCTTTGTCATCAAACGGGCCAAAGACATCCTTGAAGATTCTGCCTTCACGGTGGCTTCCAAAGAGAGCGAAGTGGATTTAGTCATAGTCACGGTCGCCGAGCTTGGTTTTCTTCAGAACGCCACGAGCTACAAGATTTATAAACGAGCCAAGCAATCGTTGGGACTCGAACTCTGTCCGGCAGAGGTCGGTCCTCAATTGCGATTACAATACGAGAACCAGCCCATTGGCGAAAGCATTCTCGTCGCTATGGAGCCGATTGCCGATTCTCACGGTTACCTGCGCGTGTTCGAGGTGGAGAACCCCAGTGACTTTATTGGGCTACGGCTGGACTGTCAATATGGCTTTACTGACATTCTTTGGGGCCCTGCGGTTCTCTGGGTCTTTGTCCGTCCTCGCAAATAGAAAAGGTTCTTGACTTCCTGAACAAAAGCTCTGATAAATACTATATGTCAGAGCTTTTCTTATTTCTGTACAAACTATTATTTTTTAGTATTTAATACCAACAATTCTCCGTATAACCCGAAGGAGTCGATTCCGACGATCTCTACCCTGATAATATCTCCGTTTTTTAATTTATCATTTCTAGTGTTTATTTTTTGTTTAATTTTTACTGTCTTAAAACTTCTTGTTTTTCCAAAAATAAAGCCATTTTTAATTTCATCAATTAAAACCTCAACGGTTTTTCCAATATATTTTTTATTCTTCTCAAGGGCTGTTTCTTTTAGGATTTCTGTTAAAATTTTCCATCTTCTTTCTTTTTCCTGACAGGGGATATTATCTTCCATTTTTGCCGCGGCTGTTCCCGGTCTTGGAGAGTATTTGGAAATATAAGCCATATCAAATTTAATCTGTTTAAATAATTTTACAGTATTTTGAAATTGTTTTTTTGTTTCTCCGGGAAAACCAACAATTACATCGGTGGATAAGGCAATATTTGGAATTTTTTTCCGAATTTTTTTAACTAAACTCTTGTATTGTTTCACAGTATAAGAACGGTTCATTCTCTTTAAAATTTCGTCATCTCCTGATTGAACTGGCAGATTTAAATAAGGAGTAACTTTTTGAGATTTTGCCATAACATTAACTAATTCATCTGAAAAATTTTTTGGGTGAGGAGAAGTAAATCGAAGCCAAAAGTCCCCTGGAATATCATTTACCATTTTTAACAATTTTGGAAAATCAACAGAAATATCAACAGAGGAGTGATAATCGTTAACATTCTGGCCTAAAAGCCAAATTTCTTTATATTTATTTTTGATTAAACCTTGAACTTCTTTTAGTATATCTTTGTGGGGCCTACAAATTAAAGGTCCTCGAGTGAGAGGAATGACACAATAAGCGCAAAAATTATTGCAGCCACTGGAGATAGGAACAAGAGCCGAAAAGTTATTTGAATATTTTGATTGAATTTTAAGATAATCGCCTGTTTCTAATAATGAATGATAGTCAGCTATTTGATTAGGGGAGTTTGATAAAATTTTTGGCCATTTCGCTAAATTTTTAATATTGAGAATAAAGTCGAATTTTTCTTTAAATTTTTTCCTATCTTTTTTTAGAATACATCCGGTTAATACAGTTTTAAGTTTTAAGTTTTGAGTTTTCAGTTTAGCAAAATCTCTGATTTTGCCATATACCCTATCTACTGCTGACTGCCTCACCGAGCACATATTAGCCACAATGAAATCAGCTTTATCTATTTTTGAAGCCGGTTTATATCCTGCTTTTTCCAAAACAGCAACAATCCGTTCACTATCCGAATGGTTCATCTGACATCCATATGTAATTATGAAGTATTTTTTAGTCATTTTCGTTAATTTTTGTTTCACGGGGTTCATTTTACAACATAAAAACAGTCCCCTCAAGGACTGTTTTTATGTTGTGTTTATTCCTGATTTACTTAATAACCTTAGCCGGAATCAGGCATTTAAAATCTGTGATACAACCCTTTTCATCTCTTTTGATAATGATTCTTCCTTCTTCACAGAATCCAGGAGCAGGTTTTTCTATTTTCGGACAGGTTTTTACTCTTTCTTGGACACCCTCTCCGACTTTTTCTAAAATCTTTTCCCTTGCTTTTATTACATTTGCTTTTATTTCTTTGAATTCTGGTTTTTCCCCCATTTCAAATTTTAGGTCTTCTAAGATTTCCAGTTGCTTGCCTTTATTACCAGATATTTTGTCTACATATTCTTTAAATTTTTCTTGGTCTTCGGGAGACATTTTCTCTAAGTTGCCCTGCAACCCCTTTAAAGAATTTTGCTGAGCTTTTTGGACCGCCTCTTTGGCAACTTCGGGGATTTTTTCCTCGAGTTCAATCAAAACTTCTAAATTCTTAAAGTTCTTATACTTGCTTCCTTTTGTTTCTTCCATGTTTTTTTCTAATTTTTCTCCAATTTTTTCTTTTCTATCTTCAAGTTTTATCATTACCCCACCAAATGTCTCCAAATGTCTTTCTCTTACTTCTTCTATTTTTTCAAAAACCTCTGAAGGAACCTGGGTTTCTAATTTCTGAAGGAGTTTCTGGTGCAAAAGTTGGTGTTTGATAAATTTATTCAGGAAACTATCTACCCTTGGGCTTTCGGCTGCCTTCTCTTCTATTTGGTTTGCTGTAGTCTTAACTTTTTCTACTTCTTTTTGATAATTTTCCAGACCTTTTTTAACAGCTTGAGCGTCCTTTTTCTCTTCGACCATTTTCTTAACTTCCATCAGTTTTTCATTAGCAAATTTTGCTTTCAATTCGGCTTTCCTTGTTTTGTTGAAAGTAAAGAAAGAACGGATGCCCCTATTCCAATTTTTTAGGAAATAAAAAGGACTGTCTGGCAAAAGTTGGGGCTGTTCAATTTCTAAATCTTCAGCTGAAACTTCTTCGTCGAGAGCTACGTCTTCAACAACTGAAGTTTCTTGAGCAAGGGTAACTAACCCTATTCCTAATCCAAAACAAATTATCATTAGAGTTAAAATAGGTTTTGTTTTCAATAACATAGTGTTAATTAATTTTAATAATTTATTTTATTTTTTCGGCCTTTTTTTAATTGTACCCTTTTTTTAAAAAAAGTAAATTATAGTCAAAAAGGCGGGTTCTCCCGCCTTTTTGACTGACTTTTTGTCTATCTTGTTGAAGAAATCACGGTCATTTCTGCTAAAAGGTTAATTACTTTGCTAAGTTCCAAACTTACTTTTTTAAGCACCTCAATTATTTCTGTTGAATCTGCTGGCCAGGGTGGCTGAGGAGGTAAAGGAATTGTTTTCCCAGTGATTTCGAATGGTCCATCACTTTCATCCCCATCACTTTCATCCCAGTGATAATAAGGAGGAAAAGGCATTATTTCCTCGATTTTTTCACTGGCACAAGTATCTTCTTTACAGGGAAAAATAGGATGGATGTTGCTAAAACTAATTCTAATTACGTAATCATCTCTATCAGGGATATCTTGGCTGATTTTCCAAGAATAGCTTCCGTCAAAGAGATTCGCATAGGCAATATGTCTGACAAAGGTTGATTTGTAGGAAGGACAATAGTTTGCTTCGGGGACACAAACATTGGGGCTTCTTTTATACAAATCAATCGATACTTTTGGGTTGAAATTGAAATCAGGGCTTGTTTTTAGAAATTTTACCTTACTTGTCCAACGGATGGTCTGTATTTTATCTCGGTGCCAGATTTCCCCTCCATTAGGCGAGATGACTATGAGGGATTTTTCTTTTGAGATTACTCTAACAGTGGTGGATGTTTTAGCCGTTTGTTGATGGTCGTCTGTTATAGTAAAAACAATAGTATAATTGCCAGGGTTACTATAACTATGGGTAAAGGTAGTGGTTTGCTGGGTCATTTTCCCTTCTTTAAGAGGATATACTGGAATTTCGTTTCCCCAATTGATTGAATAAGTTAAGATACCGTTTTCCGGGTCATGAGCCCTAATTGTCCAAGTACCTGTTTCATTAACCTTTAATTGACTTGGAGCAGTAAGACCGTCAATAACTGGCGGGAGGTTTCTTGATACGCCTACAACAGTCCCGGGTGGACGATTCATTGCCATAGCATGAACAGTACCAATTACTCCGAGATTGGTAAAAATAAAGCTTGATAAGAACAAAATAGATATTATTTTTTTCATGTTTTTGCTTTTTTAATCTTTTTTTCGACCTTTTATAGCAAAACGCAGCCTCTTTGAAAAGGTTGCGTTTTTGTTTTTTTCTTTTGTTTTTTTTACTTCTCGGTTCTTTCTGAACTCCCCTCTAATTTCTCGCTTTTTTCTAAAATTTCAACTTTTTCTATTTCTCTCTTAATTAAATCAATTTTTCCTTGCTTTGTTTTATCTTCAATCTTATAAATTATTATAACTTTTTTATCTTCTTTTTCCTTTTGTAAAACTTCCACTGTATCGTCTTTTTTAATCAAATCTAACTGATAAGTAGAGAGCGGTTCTATTTTTTCAATTTCTAAAGTTTCTCCGGCAATTTGGGGAAATTCCGACTCTTTGATTATGTTTTTAATTTTTTCTTTTTCCTGCTGGGTTAGAGAAATAACTTTTGGGGTAATTTCTTTAATTTTTACTACTTCTTTTTCTTTAAGCCCTATTTCAACTAAAGCCCCTTTAATCTTTCTTTTTTCAATTTGGGTTTCGATTGGACTGTCTTCAGAAACTTCTTTAGGGCTAATTAAAACATAAGCTTTATTTTTGATTATTTCTATATCTTTTATTTCAGCTCCTTTTTCTATCAATTCTTTGACTTGGGGGTCTTTCATAGCGATTTTTTTAACCTCAGCTAAAGTATATTGAGGGGCAATTAAATTACTGACAATTAAAATGATTACAAAAACGACAGCTACCGTACCTAAAGGGATTAATACTTTTCTTAGTCCAAGGAAGATGCTCTCAGCTTTTTTTTCTTTGCCGTATTTCCAATTAAATAAAGCCATTTTAAGCCGCTTTTTATGGCTGGGGATTTCAATTTGAGGGAGTTTAATTTTCTCTAATTTTTTGATTACATCTTCATCTTTCATATTAGTAAAACATTTTTTATCTAAAAAGGTTTCATTATTCCATTAATTTTCTTAATTTCTTTACTCCTCGGTGAAGTAAAGATTTTACTGTTCCTTCTTTTTTCCCTAAAATTTTAGCAATTTCTTTGATTTTCTTTTTTTCAAAGAATTTTAGAACAATTACTTCTTGATAAACATCGGGAAGTTTAGTAATTTTTTGTTGTAATTCTAAAAAATCTTTTTGTCTTTTTAGCTGTTCTTCGGCTTCAATGAGTTCTTGAGATGGGTTAGAGAGAGAAATCGGTTCTGAGATTTTCTCAAAAGAAATTGCTCTATATTTGTTTTTCCGGAAATAATTCGCTATTTCATTTGAAGCGATTCGATAAAGCCAACAAGAAAAAGAAACACCCTTCCATTTAAATTTTTTGATATTTTTTAATGCTTTTAAGAAAGTTTCCGAAGTAATATCTTGAGCAGTTTCAATATTAGCGGTTCTTTTTAGAGTGTAGCCGAAAATTTTTGAATAATTTTGATCATAAAGTTCAGAAAAAGCCTCGGGCTCTTTTTGAGCCCTTTTTACTAATTCCTTTTCTTTTTTTAGGCCAAAATTCATAAGTCACTTTTAATGAATTTTTTCTTTTTTCTTTTTTAAAAAGTATCTCCATTGTTCTAAGAACTCTACAAAAACTACAAAGGGCATATCGATTAAAGCAGTGAAAAAAACAGCTATGATGTTATATTTTTTCCAATGGCTTGTCAGCCATTTTCCTAATTGAATCACAGGCACAGCAAATAAGTCGACAAGAAAAGAAGAAAACGTTTCTTTTTCTTCAATCACCTCTAATTCTTTAGCTCTTTGTCGGATTTTAGCCCCGGCAAAAGCAATTAAAGAGAAGAAGATAATAAAAATTAAGTAAGAGAGAGGAGGAAAGTGTATTTGATAAAGCCCCCACATTATTAAGCCGATAATAATACAGAAACCCAGAAGATAGAAGAGCTTTATTATTACATTAAAAACAAAACTTTTTTTTGGGAAAGTTCTTATCTCGTAGACATCTTTTTTTTCTCTTTGATAGACAATTTTCATAATTTCCATTATTGTCTGTTCAAGGTTTCCTTTTTTTGGGGGTTTAATGGTGACAACCAAGAAGAACATTAAAAGAGTAGGAATGAAGATATCTATTCCCATAGCCAGAAAATTAAAATAGTAACCGGTTACATATTTGTTAAAGGGTATTTCTATAACCAAGAGGGCAATAATATTGGTAAGAAAAATAGATAAAGTAGAGTAAAAAGCAGCTCTCGCCAGTCGTGATTTTAAGGTTTTAACTCTTTTGTTATAAACTTTTCTGATTAAAGTTTCTAAAACTTCTGGTTTTGAGATTTTTTCTTTTATCTCCATTGGCTCTTCAGAGATAATATCTCCTAAAAGCAAGTAAGGAGTATCATATTTTTCACAGATTTGATAGAATTTGCCTGCCAAGGGATGACTTAAATGTTTTTCTATTGTTTCCCGGATTGAATAAATGTTCCTGGCAATTTCCTCAACCTCGGTTTCAGAAGAATTTCTCCACTCCGGATATTGATATTTTAAAAGATGATAACTAATTATCGGCCAATCCAATTTAAATAAGGCCTGTTGGACTGCGATATAGGTTTGGATATTTTTTTCTTTTTCATTCATTCCTTTTATTGCTAAGGTTCCTTCGTTTAATTTAACCCGTTCTTTCATCAATTCAAACATATAGTTTATTAAGGCCCTTTCTTTTAAAGAAGGACTGATAATTTCCTCTATTTCGCAGGCGGCAATTGAAGATAGCCAGGCATAAAGCTGAATTTTTGATTTTTTTTGTAGAGAAGAACTGTGATTTAGAATAAAGACATATTTATCAATTGTTTTTTGAACCTCTTTAATTTTTGTCTCTGCAATTTTGTCGTTTGGAAAATGTCCTCCCCGAATTAACTCTAAAATTAAGGGTGTAGCAATTAAATTTTTAGAAAAACTTCCATTGATTACATCTATTTGGGAAAAAAGTCTTCTTTTGAGCATTCTTTCAATTGCTCTTCTTTTTAAAAGATGTTCTTCTTTCCAATCTATAATTCCTCTTATTTTTTCATAGAAAGCCGCAACCCTTGAGGCCACTTCATCAACATGAATAGTTGCTATTTCCTCTTTAAGCTGAATAGATTGATACCAAAGTTGATATTGTTGTAATAATTTTTGGGTAGGTTGAGATAACTGAGACATAAGACACTTAATTAGTTTGTTGTTTTTTTGTTCTCTGTTTCCTTTCTAATCTTTTCAATAAACTTATCTATTTTCATCTTACCAATGTCGCCCTTTTCTCTTACTCTTACCCTAACAGATTTTGTTTTCATTTCTTTATCACCAACTACTAAAAGATAGGGAATTTTTTGAAGTTCTCCTTCTCTTATTTTCTTTGAGACAGTTTCATTTTTATCTTTCAATTCACATCGAACCTTGTTCTCGATGAATTGAGAAGATATTTCTTTTGCATAATTTTTATGAGGAGAGCCAACTGGAATTACCCAGACTTGAATGGGAGACAGCCATATTGGCAAAGCGCCGGCATAGTGTTCGAGTAAAATTCCAATGAATCTTTCCAGAGAACCCAATAAAGCCCTATGAATCATAATCGGCTCTTTCTTTTTACCTTTTTTATCGATATAGAGAACATTAAAAGCTTTTGGTAAATTGAAGTCGATTTGGAAAGTACTGCACTGCCAAGGCCTTCCTAATGAGTCCTTTATTTTAATATCAATTTTAGGACCGTAAAAAATTCCTCCTTCAGGATCTACTTGATATTTTAATTTCAATTTTTCACAAGCATATTTTAGGGAATTAGTTGCTTTTTGCCACATTTTTAATGTACCCATAAATTTTTTAGGGCGGGTAGATAGATAAATTTCGTAATCTTTAAAACCAAAAGTTTTTAGAATATTTAAACCATATTGTAAAATAGAAGTTAGTTCTTTTGTCATTTGGTCTGGGGTGCAGAAGATGTGGGCATCGTCTTGGGTAAAACCCCGAACTCTGGTTAATCCATGTAAAACTCCTGATTTTTCATATCTATAGACAGTTCCTAATTCTGCGAATTTTATAGGCAAGTCCTTATAACTTCTAATTTTTGATTGATAAATTTTAATATGGAAAGGACAATTCATTGGTTTTAACAGGTATTCTTCTTCATCAATTTTAATAGGGGAGTACATATTTTCTCTGTAAAAGTTCCAATGACCTGAAGTTTTCCAGAGAGAAAGTTTGCCGATATGAGGAGTGACTATCCATTGATAGCCTTGAGAAATTAATTCTTTATAAAGATAATCTTCAATAATTTTTCGTAAAATTGCTCCTCTTGGATGCCACAGAGGAAGACCTGCTCCAATTTCTTCGTTGATGCTGAATAATTCTAATTTTTGTCCTAATTTTCGATGGTCTCTTTTTCCTGCTTCTTCTTGGATTTTAAGATATTGAGCCAATTCTTTTTTTGTTTTAAAAGCTATTCCATAGATACGAGTGAGCATTGGCTGTTTTTCATCACCTTTCCAATAAGCACCGGCAATTTTTGTTAATTTGAAAGCATCAATTGCTTCTTTTGCTTGCCCTGAATGTAACTGAAGGGTTGACCTTAGATGAGGTCCCTTACATAAATCAATAAAATTTCCAACCTGATAAACTTTAACGAGTGTGACCCGTTCAATTTCTTTTATTAATTCTAACTTATAAGGTTGGTCTCGGAATATTTTTTTTGCTTTTTCTTTCGAAATAATTTCTTTTTTAAAAGGCAAATCTTTCTTAATGATTTCCCGCATTTTTTTCTCTATTCTTGGCAAATCCTTAAGGGTTAGACTCTTTGGCAAATCAAAATCGTAGTAGAACCCGTTTTCAATAGCCGGCCCAATGCCGAATTTAGTTCCGGGATATAATTCCTGAACCGCATAAGCCAAGATATGAGCTAAAGAATGACGAATTGTTTCAATTTTTACCATAATTCATTTAATTAATTTTTTTCATTTTAATTTTTCGATAAGTTACCCTAAGGAGCTTAGCTCCTTTTATCATCAAGAAGTGTTTATAAGTTCTTCAACTTGTTCGGCTATTATTTTTGGACTTCCGTCTCGATTATCAACTCTTCCTGCAATAAGAACAATTTTATTTTCTTGGAAAACCGCAGGATTTTTTTCTATTATTCCAGGAAAGACAACAACTTCGGTCTTATCTGTTAGGTCGTCTAATTTTAGAAAAAGCATTGGTTTTCCAGTTCTGGTAATAATTTTTTTAATTCCAGAAATAATCCCGCCGACTCTAATTCTACTATTTATTAAAGCATTGTTAATATTAACTAGAGATAAAGTTTTCTTTTCTAAAATTTCCTTGAACTCCTCCAAAGGATGGGAGGTTACATAAAGACCTAAAAGTTCTTTTTCCCAATTTAACTTTTCAAAATTTGTAGCCGGAGGAGCAGGAAGGAGAGAGATTTCATTCTTGTTAGATTTTGGATTATCATCAAAAAGTCCTTTTTGTCCATTCATTTTTGCTTTTTGAGTTTCTCGTGCCCATTCAAGCAGCCTTTCTAAGTTGTCTAAAAGTTGATTTCTTTCTGCTAAGCCATCGAAAGCCCCAGTCCTAATTAAGCTTTCCAGAGATTTTTTGTTTAGGTCTTTTGAGTTAACCCTCTGAAGGAAATCTCCAATGCTTTGAAAAGAACCGTTATTTTTTCTTTCTTCAATAATAACATCAATGATATTCTGGCCGACATTTTTTATAGCCAAGAGTCCGAATCTTATTTTGCTTCCCGTCATTTTTCGAGGAAAAATGGTCCCGATCGCCTTGCCATCAAGGACCTTTGACAAAATTGGGGTGGGGGAAAGAACAACGGTGAAGTTTTTTAAACTCTCGTTGATATTTGGAGGAAGAACTTCAATTCCCATTTTTTTGCATTCTTCAATTAAAACAGCAATTCTTTCAATATCGGCCCTCTCAGAAGTTAGAAGAGCAGCCATAAATTCTACTGGATAGTGAACTTTTAGATAGGCAGTTTGATAGGCAATAATAGCGTAGGCAGTTGAATGAGCGCGGTTAAAGCCATACTTAGCGAATGGCAAAACCCACTCCCAGATTTTTTGAGCGACTTCTTTATTTATTCCGTTTTTTAACATCCCCTGCATCATTTTATCTTTTTGCTCTAAAAGTAGACTCTTTATTTTTTTTCCAACTGCTTTTCTTAAAACATCTGCCTCTGAAAGAGTAAAACCGGCTAATTGCTGAGCAATTTGCATCAACTGTTCCTGGAAAATACAAATCCCTTGGGTTTTTTCTAATATTGGTTTTAGTTTTGGATGTAAATATTCTATTTTTCTTCTTTTATGTTTTCTGTCAATGTAATCTGGAATAAACTGTATTGGACCCGGCCTATAAAGAGCAACCATAGCCACAATATCTTCAAATTCAGTGGGTTTTAGTTGCTTTAAATATCTTTGGAAACCCGATGATTCCAGTTGGAATACACCGGTGGTATCGCCCCTTTGTAAGAGTTTATAAACCCTTTTATCATCAAAAGGGATATTTTCAATGTTAACCTTTTTCCCTTCCCGAACTACATAAATTCTAGATAGAGTGTCTTCAATAACAGTTAAATTTTTTAGGCCCAAAAGGTCTATTTTTAAAAGTCCCAGGTTTTCAATTGAATGCATCTCGTATTGGGTAATGATATTTTTATCATTTTGAGTAGGATGTTGTAGGGGAATTAAGTTTGAGAGGGGCTGTTCAGATATTACTATACCGCAGGCGTGAGTTGAAGCGTGGCGGGCTACGCCTTCCAATTTTTTTGCTAAGTCAATCAATTTTTTCGCCTGTTCATCGGTTTCATAAATATCCCTAAACTCTTTAATGTTTTTTAAAGCCCTATTTAAATTAAATCCAGAAGGGATCATTTTAGCGATTTTATCGCAGTAACTATAAGTATAATTTGAAGCCCTGCCAACATCTCTTATTACTGCTCGGGCCGCCATTGTTCCGAAAGTAATAATTTGAGCCACTTTATCCCGTCCATACTTTTGGGCGATGTAATCTATAACCTCATCTCTTCTTCGGTCGGTAAAATCGAGGTCAATGTCAGGCATTGAGATTCGTTCGGGATTCAGAAAACGCTGAAATAAGAGATTATGCTTTAAGGGGTCGATGTTTGTAATGTTTAATAAGTAAGCTACCAAAGAGCCTCCAACTGATCCTCGACCTGGACCGACAATAATTCTGTTTTCTTTAGCCCAATTAACAAAATCTTGAACTATTAAAAAATAAGAAGCAAAGCCAGTTTGTTTAACAACCGAAAGCTCGTAATTAAATCTGTCTATAATCTCTTTGCTGGGATTTGAGCCGTATCGATTTTTTAATCCCTGGCAGCAAAGTTCTTCTAAGTATTCATTCGGGGTTTTTCCATTAGGCACTTCAAAATAGGGTAGCTTGACTTTCCCCAGTTCAAATTGAAAATCGCAGGCATTGGCAATTTTTTGTGTATTCTCAATAGCTTCAGGAACTTCTTTGAAATCTTCTATCATTTCTTTTGGAGTTTTTAGAGAAAAATCATCTGCTTTCATAGTTACCCTTTCTGGGTCATTGGGGTCAGCTCCAGTGTTAATTAACATCAAAGTATCCTGAGCTTCGGCATCTTCTGGCTTTAGATAGTGAACATCATTTGTTGCTACCAAAGGAATGCCGTATTTTTTTGAGATAGAGATTAGTGCTTTGTTAACAATTTTTTGCTTCGCTATATGAGGATGATGTTGAAGTTCTAAATAAAAGTTATCTTTACCAAAAATATTTTGGTATTTTAGAGCCGTATTTTCGGCTTCTTCAAATTTTTTCGCCAAAATTAAACGAGGAATTTTTCCTGCCAAACAAGCGGTTAAAGCAATTAGACCCTTAGAATGTTTTGCCAAAAGTTTTTCGTCTATTCTCGGCTTATAATAAAAACCCTCTAAATGGGCTTTAGTTATAAGTTTGACTAAATTTTTATAGCCCTCTTCGTTTTTTACCAGCAGAACCAAATGATATCTTTTATTATCTATATTTGGTCTTTTCTGGGTCATCTTCTCAAAAGCAACATATGCTTCCACCCCTATTATTGGCTTAATTCCTTTTTTCTTGGCTTTTTGAAAGAACTCTACTGCTCCATATAAAACCCCGTGGTCGGTTAAAGCTAAGGAGTCCATTCCTAATTCTTTAGTATAATCTAAAAGTTCATCGATTTTAGGTAAACCGTCAAGTAGGCTATAATGGCTATGGGCATGGAGGTGGGTAAACTTCATAGAATTTTCTTAGGTCTATTGATTAAATCATTTTACTCCGTTAGAGATTTGAAAGCAAGAATAAAGTATAAAGCCCACAAATCTCTGGCAGGGTTGATTTTTTTTAAGCAACAATGTATATTGTAACAAAGTATGGCGGTACCAAAACAGAGAAAAACAAAATCAAGGAGAGATAATAGAAGGATGCATATTTATTTAGAGCAGCCTGTTTTAGGTATCTGTCCAAAGTGCGGTAAAAAGGTTCGTCCTCATACCGTCTGCTGGAACTGCGGATATTATAAAAAAGAAGAAGTCATTGATGTTTTGAAAAAATTAACCAAGAAAGAAAAAAAACGGAGAGAGAAAGAAATAGCAGCCAAGGGTAGGGAAGAAACAAGGGCTAAGCCATCAGGCAAACCATTAAGCATGGAAGAATTATCCAAGAAGTAAATGTTATGGCATCAAGACACCTTTCAAGAAGCATAGTTCTACAGAGTTTGTATGAATGGGATTTTTTTGGGAAAAAACCAGAGAGTTTAGAAAGAATTGTTAAAAAGAATATTAAAGAATTTGGGCCGGGGCTCGAGGATGAAACTTTTATTTGGCAGTTAATTAATGGTATTGTTTCCAAACGTTCTGGTCTTGATAAAATTATTGAGAAAGCAGCTCCTGAATGGCCGATAGACCAGATAACTATTGTTGATAGAAATATTTTGAGATTAGGGTTATACGAACTTTTATATGCAGATAAAGAAGAAGTTCCTCCCAAGGTAGCTATGAATGAAGCAATTGAGTTGGCTAAAACTTTTGGAGGGGAAAGTTCTGGAAAATTCATTAACGGAGTATTAGGAACAGTTTACAAAGAAATAAGAACCTGACTCGTTGATGCTCGTCAGAACCTTGATTCGCTAAGGAATTTATCATATGATCTTGAATTAGAAAAATGAAGAATCTTTCTTTGCTTGAGAAAAAGCTGAATTTAAAATTTAAAAATAAAGATCTGCTTACTCAGGCCTTTGTTCATCGTTCTTTTTTAAACGAAAATCCTGATTTTAAACTTTCTCATAATGAAAGATTAGAATTTTTAGGAGATGCAGTATTAGAACATGTAGTTACAGAGTATCTGTTTTTGAATTACCCAGAAAAATCAGAAGGAGTGTTGACCAGTTGGCGAGCGGCATTAGTAAATTCTAAAATATTGGCAAGAATTGCTCAAAATTTAAGTTTTAATAATTTTATTTTGCTTTCTCAGGGAGAATTACAAGAAACAGGTAAGGCGCGGCAATATATTTTAGCTGATGCTTTCGAGGCCTTTATTGGAAGCCTGTATCTTGACCAGGGACTAAATTCTTGTAAAGATTTTATTAAAAAGCATCTGCTCAAAGAATTACCTTATATTATTAAAAATGGTCTTTTTAAAGATGCTAAATCGCATTTTCAAGAAAAGGCCCAGGAAAGAGCAGGGATTACTCCTACTTATAATGTTTTAAAAGAATGGGGACCGGATCATGCCAAACACTTTATTGTGGGTGTTTTTCTTGGTAAAGATTTAGTAGCGAAAGGCGAGGAGTTTTCAAAACAAGAAGCAGAAGAAAAAGCAGCAAAAGAGGCATTAAAAGTAAAGGGCTGGTAGCCAAGCAATTTTGCCTGCGGTACTCCTAAAAACAAATTTCCTTGCTTTAACAGTTTAATAAAATGTATGTTAAAAATTCGTTTTTTTCGAGTAGGTAAAAAACATCAACCTTTATTTAAAATTGTGGTCACAGATAAAAGGAAACCCCCGAAAGGCGGTCGTTTTGTGGAAGAGGTTGGATTTTGGAATCCTTTAAAAAAGAAAAAAGTTTTGAAAAAAGAGAGGATTGAATATTGGCTCTCGAAAGGAGCTAAACCATCAGATAGCGTTTATAATCTGCTGGTTCGAGAAAAGATTTTAGAAGGAGCAAAAATTCCGGTCCACAAAAAGAAAAAGAAGAAAAAAGAGAAAGTAGAGACCAAAGAAAAGGTAAGCCCTTCACCTTTAGCTAAAGGTGAAGGGCTAAAATCAGAACCCGAAAAAGAGATTAAAAAATCAGAAGAAAAGAAAGAACAATCCTCCGAAGAGAAGAAAAAAGAAAAGCAAGAACCTAAAGAAGATAAAACCCAAAAGACCAAAGAAGAATCTTAAAGGGGTTGACATATTTTTTAATTAGAATATAATATGGATAGTAGCTGTTTGGACTCGCTGAATAAACTCTTCACCTTTTCTGGAAAAAGGTGCAGGGTAAACCAGTTCTCTGATTGATAGAGAATCAGAGCGAGAGAAAAGGTCGGGCTACTGTTCAAAAAGATTTAAGAAAATTAACTTGCAAGATTTTATGGCAAAAGAAACTAATGACAAGGAATTGCTTGAGTATATTGTTAAGGCCTTAGTTGATAATCCTGAAGATGTCAAAATTGACAGAACAGTTGACGAGATGGGGGTTTTACTTTCTTTGAAAGTAAATCCAGAAGATATGGGACAAATTATTGGTCGAGAAGGTTCTACTGCCAGAGCTATTAGGTCTTTAGTTCGAATTGTTGGCCTTAAAAACCATGCCAGAGTGAACTTGAAGATTGAAGAGCCAGAAGGCGGTAGAAAACCTGCTCAAGGAAAAAAAGTTTCACCTGAAGAGAGTTTAGAAGATTTGAAGATTTAAGCGCGTTCAAAACTGCGTTTACGTTAACAGAAAACAGTGCTATTATTCATCAATAGCGCTGTTTTCATTTATTTGCCCAACAGACTTAAGTTTCATGATAAAATTTGATATCATTACAATTTTCCCTGAGATTTTTAATTCTTATTTATCTGAGAGCTTAATTGCCCGTGCTCAGAAAAAAAAATTAATAAAAGTCAACATTCACAGTTTAAGAAATTGGACTTCTGATAAACATAAAACCGTTGATGATCGCCCTTTCGGCGGGGGACTCGGGATGGTTATGAAAATAGAGCCAATCTTCAAAGCCGTAAGCGATCTTCAAAAAGGGAAAAAAAGAAAAACTAAAGTTATTTTATTTACTCCTCGCGGCAGAAAGTTCAATCAAAAAATGGCTTATCAATTCAGCAAATTAGATCAAATGATTTTAATTTGCGGCAGATATGAAGGGGTGGATGAAAGAGTAGCAAAATATATTGCTGATATTGAATTATCAATAGGGAACTATGTTCTTATGGGTGGGGAATTGCCGGCTATGGTAGTGATGGAAACAATGGCAAGATTAATTCCCGGCGTTTTAGGGAAACCCCAACTTCTAAAAGAGAGAATCACCAAGCAAAGAGGTTTTATTGAATATCCTCAGTACACAAGGCCGGAAATATTTTCTCCGAGAATGAGAACGAACTGGAAGGTTCCAAAAGTTTTATTATCCGGCAACCATAAAAAAATTGAAGAGTGGCGGAAAAAACACCGAACAATCATCTCGTCCTGAGTTCATCGAAGGATTGAAAAATAATAATTTTTGTGGTATGAGATAGGTAAACAATTAGAGGGTGCGTAGTCCCATAGGGGGTGGGATCTGTCTGTAAAACAGTCGTCTATTTAGGCCCCGTCGGTTCGACTCCGACCGCACCCAATGTTGCCAAAAAAGAAATTAGAAAAATTATATAAAAAGGGGCTGTCAATGCAAGAAATTTCTGATAGGACAAGTTGGAGTTATCACCAGATAACTTATTGGATAAATAGATATAATATCCCAAGAAGAAATCGTAGTGAAGCCAACTATATTAAATATAATCCTGACGGCGATCCATTTAAAATTAAAAAGAAATTAAACTTAAAAGAAGTAGAACTTAAGGCTTTAGGATTGGGTATTTTTTGGGGAGAAGGGAATAAAAATAGTAAAACTGCTGTAAGGTTGGGTAATTCTGACCCAAATCTTATAAGATTATTCCGTGAATTTTTAATTAAGATATGTGAAATTAAACAAGAAAAATTGAAATATAGTTTACTTTTATTTAACGATGCAGATAAAAATAAAGCGATAAACTTTTGGACAAGAGCACTTGAACTTACTAAAAGCCAAATAGGTTCAATTACTTCTTTGAAACCTAGAGGAAAAGGGACATACAAGAAGAAAAGTATGACGGGAGTGTTAATAATGGAATTCAATAATACTAAACTTAAAAAACAAATAGATAAGATGATTAAAATGGTATCAGAAAATAAATATGCCTAGATAGCTCAGTTTAGTTAGAGCACGTCTTTGGTAAAGACGAGGTCGGCGGTGCAACTCCGCCTCTAGGCTCATATGGCAAAAAGAAAAGCTTTTGTAAAACTTCAGTGCCAGGAGTGTAAAAGAATAAATTATTTTACTCACAAATCAAAAGAATCAGTTGAGGAGAAGTTAGAATTGAAAAAATTCTGCAAATGGTGCAGGCGACATACCCTGCACAAAGAGACGAAATAGCACATAAACACGGTAAAAACAGCTTAAATCGGCAGACCCATATAGGTCTGCCGATTTTTTATTATCAAAGGTCGAGTTGGCACTAAGACAAGCAAGTTAGAAAAGCTTAAAAGCAAGAAAACATGAAGAACTATCTCATCAAAATTACAGCACCCTTACCTTATCCACTGGGTAGGGATTACAAAGAAATGACCATTAAAGCAACTCGCCTTAGTTAGC